>DAOTUB010000113.1:0-7192 GCA_034437455.1 Anaerolineae bacterium
GCCGATGTCCGCGGCAATAACCAGCGTATCGGCTGTAGCAAATTTGGATGACATGAGTGACTCTCCTTTTTGTGTATGGTCTCACGGTTATTATAACCGATGAGTCACTCATGATTATATAAGGAGGTAAAACTGTGATGATGCGCGAGCAAGATCCCTTTGTGGCGCTGCTGCTGGAGGTAGTGGGTGGATTCTTTGGTTTCCTGGGGATCGGCTGGATCTATGCCGGCCGGCCGGTGATGGGCATTCTCTTGTTGATCGGCTACTGGCTGCTGGATTGGATCATCGGCCTGACGCTGACGATGGTCACGCTGGGCGCGTGGTGCTGCATCTGGCCGGCGCAGAACTTGCTTTTCGGCGCGCTTTCGGGATACCTGGCCTATCGCTTCCTGGAGCAGCGTCCGTAACCCCAGACGTTTTGCTACTCAAGATCCTCACGACAGGGGAAAAGCCCCGCCTTTGTGGCGGGGCTTTGCTTTGAGACGCCCGGTGCCTACCCGATCAAACTTGGCGTGCATCTACACCTGTGCTATAATCCCTCCTGCACTCGTAAAATGGAGGGGAATTCTTGCGTCGTAGAAGTGGATGTATCGGCTGGCTGGTTATCGCTGCTGCCATCGTCGCGCTCTTTCTGACCTGGCAATACTTTGACTATCGCTCGGCCAGCCGCACGCTGCCTGATGGAATCACGATGGCTGACTTGTCGGTGGTGGGGATGACGCGCGAGGAAGCGCTCAACGTCTTGGAAGTGTCATTTGCCACACCCATCGAAGTGATGTATCAAGAGCAGCAGTTGTTCCTGTCTCCTGACAACGTCGAACTGCGCTATTACGCCGAGGAGACAGCCGCCAATCTGGACGCCGCGTTGATCGAATACAGAGGGTTGGACGGTTTTATCGCCCATGTTCTACGTCGTCAACCAGATGTAATGCACGTCCCCGTCGTAGTCAGCTACTCTGAAGAGCGACTCGATAGTTTCTTGGAGCGCGTCGCCAGCCAGTACGATCACCCCCCGCAGGCCGCGGTGCCGCTCCCCGCCAGCCGGACCTTTCGCCCCGCGCAACCGGGCAGCGAACTGGATATTGAGGCATCGCGTACCCGGCTCGCCGATGCGCTCGTCTCGGCGGCTGATCGGCGGGTCGAGTTAGTCGTACAGACGGAGAAAGCGCCGCCAACAGACATAGCCCTGTTGGAGCAACTACTTCAATCTCTGCTGAAAGACCACGAAGGTCTGATACCAGGTATTTTTATCAAGGGTTTGCAGCGCGGGGAAGAACTGGAGATCAATACCGGCGTCGCTTATGCAGGCTTGAGCGTGCTCAAGATCGCCGTCCTCGAAGAGACGTATCGGGTGCTCGATCAGCCTCCAGACGTCGAGATGACGGCTTTACTCAGCGAGACGATGACGCAAAGCGACAACGTCGCCGCCAACCTGTTGCTGCGCGACGTCATCGGGGATGGAGATGGGTACCAGGGCGTGGAGCGCCTCACCGCCTCGATGAATCGTCTAGGACTTGTCAACACCTTTATGGCAGCGCCCTACGATGCAGAGGAACCGGCATCCATTATCGTCACTCCAGCCAACTCGCGCACCGATATCACCACCGAACCCGACGTCTCTATCCAGACCACACCGCTGGACGTAGGATTATTGTTGGAGATGGTCTATCAGTGCAGTCACGGCGGCGGCGCATTGATGGTCGCTTATCCCGGCGCTTTTACCGCTGGCGAGTGTAGCCAGATGCTCGAGTGGATGAGCAGCAACCGCATTGACAGCCTGATCGAGGCCGGGGTTCCAGTAGAGACCCGGGTGGCGCACAAAGAGGGATTGACCAGTGACACGCATGCCGATGCCGGGATCGTGTTCAGTCCTGGCAGTGATTTTGTGCTGACCGTCTTTCTCTACCGCCCTCGTTGGCTGGAATGGGAGGAAAGCGCGCCCTTGATCGCTGACATCGCGAACGCGACCTACAACTATTTCAATCTAACGCGGTAGCATCTACTGCGGCATTGCATATTTACTCATTTGGCTCTATAATGGTGTCACACCAAAACACGAGTCGCGAGAAAAACTGCGAGTAACGTATGAAGCCTCTCGAGAACCGCAAGACAAATACGGCGCCTTCTCCTAATGGGCTGGCTGTACAAGGCAATGCTGATCCTTCTCAATCGCCTGATGAAGGGCGCCACCTTCCTGATGGGTATCTGCTCCAGGACCGTTATCGCATTCTGGGCAAGCTGACTGTTGGCGGCATGAGCGTCGTCTACAAAGCCCAAGACCTGCGTTTCTCCAAGGTCACCCGCGTGTGTGTGATCAAGGAAATGGTCAACACCGCCAGTGATCCTCAAGTACGGGCCATGATTGTACGGAGCTTTGAACGGGAGGCGAACATCCTCGCCACGCTCAGCCACCCGGCTATCGTCCAGGTCTATGATTTTTTCACGGAGGGCGCGCGTAGTTACCTCGTCCTTGAATACGTAGATGGCAAAAACCTGGAAGCAATATTGGCCGAGACGGACGATTTCTTTCCAGAGGAGCGAGTGGTCAGTTGGGCCATCCAGGTCTGTGACGTGCTGAATTATCTCCATCGCCAGGAACCACAGCCGATTATCTTTCGCGACATCAAGCCCCCCAACATCATGCTGGATAAGCACAATCATATCCGGTTGATCGATTTCGGCATCGCCAAGATGTTCCAAAGCGGACAGAAGGGGACGATGATCGGCACCGAGGGGTATTCACCGCCAGAGCAATATCGAGGCATTGCCGACCCTCGTGTGGACGTCTACGCCCTGGGAGCGACGATACACCACTTGCTGAGCAAGCAAGATCCACGATTGGAGCCGCCGTTCTCTTTCCACGAGCGGCCGGTCAGCGCAGTGAATCCCAACATCTCCAACGAACTGATAGAGGTCACCAATCGAGCGCTGGAATACGATCGCGATAAACGGTATAGTTCAATCGAAGAGATGAAGCAGGCGTTGATCGGTCTTTGCTCAGCCCGCGGCGCGCGCGACACAACCCCATTCGCAACTCCCACCGCTGCCAATGCCGAGGGAGTTGGCCCTACCAGCGTCCTGTGGCGCTTTGCTTGCGAGGATGGCGTGGGATCGTCGCCAACGATGCACGGCGGCGTCGTATACATCGGCGCCTACGATCACAACGTCTACGCCATTAACGCTGAAAGCGGGAAACTCGTCTGGAAGTATGCCACAGAAGGAGGAGTCGCTTCGTCCCCTTGTGTGTACGAAGGGCGCGTGTTTGTCGGCTCTGCCGATCACCGGCTCTACGCTATCAATGCAGATAGTGGGCGGATCTCGTGGATCTGCCCCACAAAGGGCCGGATATGGTCGTCGCCTCGAGTTGCATTCGGGCATGTTCTCGTTGGCTCCGACGACCGAAATCTTTACGCGGTTAACACGGACAGCGGCCGCGTGGCCTGGACATTCCCAACGGAGGGAGAAACGCGCTCGTCGCCGGCCGTTGACAACGACGCCATCTACGTGGGATGTGAGGAAGGCATCGTTTACGCCGTAGAGACCAGTGGGCAGTTGCGCTGGCACTTTCGCGCCCGGCGGGGTGTGACTTCCTCGCCTGCCCTGACCGAGGAATTGGTCTATGTAGGTTGCCAGGACAAACAAGTCTATGGATTGGACATCCGTTCGGGCTGGCTGGCTTGGCGCTATCGCACCGAGGGACCTGTCGTCTCGTCGCCAGCGGTAAGCGAGGGGCGTGTCTTGATCGGCTCGACAGACAGTAACCTCTATGCCCTGGACGCTGCGGACGGTCGTCTCATCTGGCGCTATACTACCGGCGATCAGGTGACTTCATCGCCGGCCGTGTTCGAAGGGCGCGTGTACTTTGGCTCGGTAGACGGCGAAGTATACAGCCTGGATGCTCGAACGGGCAATCTGCGGTGGCGCCTCAAGACCGGCGGGCCGGTAACGTCATCCCCTACCGTGGTGGATGGCGTGGTCTATATTGGATCCGCCGATGGTTACGTGTACGCGCTATCTGCTTGAGGCATGCCGGCGGCCGGGGAGAGACTATGCAATTTCTACGCAAACTTCTGGGACGTGAGCCGGGATCCACTCCTGACTCGACTCCCACTCCCTCACCTCCCGCCCGGTATAAATTCAAATTGGGCTGGGCCACCGACGTAGGCGCAGTGCGCAGTCACAATGAGGATACTGTGCTGGTCATTACAGCCGCCCACGACGGCGACGACGCACGGCCGGCGTTTGGACTTTTCATCCTGGCGGATGGCATGGGAGGGCACCGTGCGGGTGAGGTGGCAAGCTCCCTGGCAGCACGCGTCGCGGCTCATCACGTGATGCGTCGCTCCTATCTGGCGGCCATCATCAGTCAGGAACGTGATGCAAATCAACCTGCGCTGACCGAGATGCTCGTGGACGCAGTACAGGCGGCCAACAGCGCCGTAGCCGACCAGGTTCCCGGCGGGGGAACGACGCTCACATGTGCGTTGGTGCTTGGCTTGCAAATCTACATCGCTCACGTGGGCGACAGCCGGGCTTATCTCATTACCACGGAGGGATTGAAGCAAGTCACTCACGACCACTCGTTGGTAGATCGCCTGATCGAGACAGGGCAACTCACCTCGGATGAAGCGACTACCCATCCACATAAAAACGTGCTCTATCGAGCCGTTGGCCAGAGCAACGCGCTGGAAGTGGATATCCACGTGCGGACAATCGCCTATGGAGATCGTCTGCTGCTCTGTAGCGATGGACTGTGGGACATGGTAAGCGAAGCCAAAATGCTCGACGTTGTCAGAAATGCCTCCTCGCCCCAGGCAGCGTGTGACGATCTGATCGTCGCCGCCAATCAGGCGGGAGGACGTGATAACATCACCGCGCTCCTGTTCGAGTCCCCATTGGGTTAGCCGCTTCCTTGCGCACATTGTGAACAAAACAACATGGAATACAGACAGTGAACGGAGGATAAGTCTATGTCATATACTGTATTGGTCCACATCCAGAACGAGGAATCTATACTGGGAGAGATCGAACGCATGCCTGAGCCTACCGATCAGATTCTGGCTGTCAGCAATCCCCGCTATCGCGATGGCCGCAACGTCACCTATCTCCAGCCCGACATCGACCTGGTGCTCTATCCCTGGGCGCACCTCCACTGTGTGGAGTTGATGTACAGCGACACGGACGAGGAAGTCGTCAGCTTCATTCGCGAATGACGCACACGGAGATCGCTTGGCGTGTCTGATAAGGGGGCACTTATCCTGGTCGTAGACGATGAACCTCGTATGACCCGGTTCATAAGGATGAACCTGGAATTGGAGGGGTATCGAGTGATAGAGGCCCACGACGGCCTCGAGGCACTCGATAAGGCGCGCACAGCTCTGCCAGATCTGATCCTACTCGACGTGATGATGCCCGAATTGGATGGCTTTGAGACGTTGCGCACACTGCGCCAGGTCTCGAACGTCCCCGTGATCATGCTGACGGTTCGGGATGAAGAAGGGGACAAGGTGCGCGGGCTGGAACTGGGAGCGGACGATTATGTGACCAAGCCCTTTGGCACGCGAGAGCTTGTCAGCCGGGTGAAGGCCGTGCTGCGCCGCACGCAGGGCCTGGCGGCACCCGGCGAGCGCGTTCTCCACATTGACGATCGGTTGAGCGTCGATTTCGAAAGGCGCGATATCATCGTCGAAGGCGAGCGCATCCAGTTGCGTCCCACCGAGTTCCGCCTGCTTTATCACCTGATAGAGAACGCCGGCTGGGTAATGCCCCGCGAAACCTTGTTGGCCAAGGTCTGGGGATACGAATACCGCGATGAAGTCCAGTACCTGCGCCCTTACATCAGCTACCTGCGAAAAAAGATCGAGCCGGATCCCTCAAACCCTCGCTACATTTTCACCGAACTGGGAGTGGGGTATCGGTTTGTAAATTTTCGCAAAGAGCAAGATCCTGATTCAGAATAGACCTGACACTCGAAACGATCACCCTGGTCCTACAAAGGACGAGATGATCCAGCCGTTTAACTGCTCTGTCCTCACCGAGGCCCAATGCGCCTTTCTAGCGCCCCTAGCAGCCGCAAGGCGCTAAATGTCAGCACAGTCCCCGCCAGTGCAATCTGCCACAATCCAAACCCACACGCTGTCCCGACCGCCGATGTCGCCCAGATAGCAGCGGCGGTGGTCAGTCCCTGCACCGCGCCACGGGTCACCAGAATCGTGCCTGCCCCCAGAAAGCCGATACCCTGAGCGATACCGGCGACGATGCGCAGAGGATCCGCCGGCGTTGCACTCGGCGTCATTTCGATCACTGTCAGAGAGACCAGGGCGAAAAGCGCCGATCCCGTGCTGACCAGGATCAAGGTACGCAACCCTGCCGGCTTGTCCCAACGCTCGCGTTCCCAACCGATCAACCCGCCCAACAGGAAAGCCAGCGCCAGCCGTCCCGAGATCATCCAAAAGTCCATCACATTACCTCTCGTCACACATAGAATGTGAATCGACCATCAGGGAATTTTGCAGACGGTGATTATTCCGATATGTCTATCCTTGCCACGTCCACTGCTTTAGGCCCCTTTTGACTCTGCTCGACGCGATAAGTCACCGGTGTGCCATCGGGGAACTGCGGCTTTTCACCCGCCACAACGCCATCGCGGTGAAAAAAGATGTCATCGCCACTGCGCTGTGTGATAAAACCATACTTTTTCTCCGCGTCGTACCACTTGACGACTCCCTGACGCTGTCCAGGTTCCAGCTCGACGGCAGTTTGGCACTCTGGGCACTGGGTTGGCTTTGGTTCGAATCCTAACTCGGTCAGCCGTCGCTGTTCTTCGACGGTGAAAATGAACTGTTTGCCACACTTTTCACACGTGGCCCAGGTATCACGGTAGGACATTGAAAGACCTCCTTAACATAGTATTGGTGTTATGAATTATACCAGGCGCATTTGAAATCGCAAAGCAGACAATCTCTGCGGCGATGGTAAGCGTTCAGCTATATCACCAAACGCCGAAGCGAGCGCTGGTTGAGTAGTAGCGGAGGCACACGCTTTTGGTGCCGGAGCGTATCGAAACTAAGGAGTCGTCCAAAAACAACTTCGTACTTTTACAACTGAACTCATACGGTTGCACAGCGTGGTTTGATCTGATAGTTCCAGTCAGGGCATACTCGACGCCATGTGATGTTGAGAGCATTCATCT
>DAOTUB010000114.1:0-43493 GCA_034437455.1 Anaerolineae bacterium
TAGCCGCGCTTTCCATAGCGCGCAGGCCCGCGAGGTATGGAAACCTCGGCTACATAGCCCCGTTTTATTGAAAAGATACAGTCTGGAGAAAAAAGAAACCTGTCCCCCAGAGTTCTGAATTATACCCTCAAGCGTCCGTCAGTGGGGCAGTGTGATTCAGTCTGATTTGACCAGTGCAGCTACGGCATTGGGGATTTCATCGGATGCGAGGTATTCCCGCACCTGCTCGCGTTTCTCCTCGAACAGGTGGATGAGCTTTTCGTCGGGGCCTTTGAAGCCGGAGACGGATCGCTGCGCGCACGTACAGCAGCCCAATGTGGCACGGTAGCTGTCCAGATCGCACGTGAGGCAACTGGACAGCTCAATGATCATCAACGAAAAGCCCAATACATCTTCGTGGCCATCGGGCAGCGAGGCCACGTGGTCGACCAATTTGGCCCATTCGGGTCCGCGCAGATTGCGCAATTCTGGAATGCACTGTGGGGCAAAGAGGATCTCGCTATCAGGATACATATCACATTTTGTTTGTTAGGATGATTCGGAACACAAGGCAATGATAACACAAAACCAGTCCGATTTCAAGGGTTTTTTTGAGAATTATCCATTTTTTTGTACTCGGCGTTCAACTCCATTCGCCGCACTCGATGGAGTGCCTCCTCCAACATCTTGCGGTTCAGGCGCACCAGATCGGCTATCAGACCGATCAGGCAGACCTGAAAACCGACGATGGTCAGAATCGCCGCCAGGATCAGGGATTGTACCTTTCCCGTTCCCTGGGCTATGAGAAAAAAGTAGACAAAGCGGAGGCCCAGAACAATCCCTCCGGCGATCATCATTCCCCCCAAACTCAGAAACACCCGCAGAGGACGGTACATGATGTAAAAGCGGAGGATCGTGACCGCCGAGAGGGTCAGGAAAGAGGGAATGTTCCGTATCAGACGCGACTGGCGGGTCTGGGGATTGGTGCGTATCGGGACGTAGACCACGGCTATGCGGCGCACCCCGGCCTGGATGAGCGTCTCGAGCGTGTACGTATAATCGCTGAGAACAGTGAGCCGCAGCGCAGCCTCTCGGGTGAGGGCGCGAAAGCCACTGGTAGCGTCGGGGATTGGGATGCCGGCCGCTCGCTCCACCACCCAACTGCCCAGACGTTGCAGCAACTGCTTGAGCGGCGAGAAATGTTCCAGCACCGCCACCCCTCGGTCGCCGACGACGATGTCGGCCCGCTCTTCCAAGATCGGCTCAATCAGTTTACCGATCTCTTCCCCCCGATACTGGTTGTCGGCGTCGGTGTTGACAATGATGTCAGCGCCAACCCGCAGGGCCACCTCCAGCCCGGCCACGAACGCATAAGCCAATCCCTGGTTTTGCTTCAGACGGACGATGTGATGGACTCCCAACTCTCGCGCTACCTCGACCGTGTGGTCGGTGCTACCGTCGTCCACCACGAGCAGCTCGATCTCGTCCACTCCCAGCAACGCGCGAGGTAGATCGCGCACTGTCTGAGGAAGAACGGCTTCTTCGTTGTAGCAGGGAATTTGGATGACGACTTTCACAGCAGGCCTTTGTCAAGCTCGCGATCACCGGAGACGAACCCAACGTGAGGCATTCTATCATACCAGGGAGCGTCTGTCAACGAGATCGAAAGAGCTAGAGGATAAACAGGTCGTCTTGCGTTTTTACCTTGCCACCAGATTCGCGATAGTGACCCCATCCCCTCCCTCCCTGGGGCCGCCGGCTTCGTAGGCGCTGACGAGAGGATGGTCGGCCAAAAAGTTGCGCACCGCCTGCCGGAGAGCGCCCGTGCCCTTGCCGTGGATGATGGACATCTGCGGCAACCTGGCCCGCATCGCTTGATCCAGGTGACGGTCTAGCTGCTGGAGCGCCTCTTCGACGAGACAACCGCGCAGGTCGAGGCGCGTACCCGGGGAAGAGGCGGCGCTGACCTGGATGGATCTCTCCGGCCCTCGCCCCGTCCCTTCCCCACGGGGAGAGGGAGTTTCGGCGCGCAATTCGAGGGCCGACAGGCTCACGCGGGTACGCACCCGGCCCACTTGCACCTCGGCGTCCTCGCCGTTGATCTCCAGCACTTCGCCCTCCGCATTCAGCGGGTGCACCCAGACGACGTTGCCAGGGCAGATAGACGCGGTGCTTTCAGGTATAGGGGGTTCCAGGGGAGCGGGTTGGGGTACCTGGGCCTCCAGCGTTTCGACCTGTTCCTCGATGGCCGCCACCGCCTCCAGCGGCGAGGCCGAGGCCTGAAGACGACCTCGCAACGCGCGTATCTCGGATCGCAGCGCTCCCAACTCTGCCTCTGCATCCTCGCGGGCCTGCCCCAGGATTTCCTGGCGTTCCTGGTCGATCTCTGCCAGCCGCCTGCGCAGTTCGCGCGTCGTCTCCTCGGCTTGGATACGAGCGGCGTGGGCGGCGTCGCGCTCCTGGGCCGCCTGGATGCGCAAGCGGTGAATGTCGTCCAGCATATCCTCGGTGCGCAGGTCTTTCGGCGAGACCATCCGGCGCGCCGCCTCGACGATCTCCTCTGGCAACCGCAGCCGCTGGGCGATGGCGAGCGCGTTCGAGCGACCCGGCAGCCCGATGGTCAGCTTGTAGGTCGGGCTGAGCGTCTCGGCGTCGAACTCGACGCAGCCGTTGCGCACGCCGGGAGTGAGCTGGGCGTACGTCTTGAGTTCGGGGTAATGGGTGGCGACAAAGGCGGTCGCCCCGCGCTCGCGGAAGTGATCCAGCAGAGCGCGGGCCAGCGCCGCTCCCTCCGCCGGGTCGGTGCCAGCGCCCAGCTCGTCGAGCAGTACCAGGCTGCGCGCGTCGGCCTGTTCGAGGAACGAGACGATGTTCGTCAGGTGAGAGGAGAAGGTCGAGAGGTTCTGCTCGATCGATTGCTCATCGCCGATGTCGGCGTATACCGTCGCGAACGGAGAGAGGGCCGACCCCGGTTCAGCCGGGATGTGCAGCCCCGCCTGGGCCATCAGCGTCAGCAGCCCCACCGTCTTTAAACTGACGGTCTTTCCGCCGGTGTTGGGACCGGTGATGACCAACACCTGAACATCATCGTCCAGGACGACGTCGATGGGCACCACGCTCTTTGGATCGAGCAAGGGATGGCGCGCGCCGACGAGTCGGATGTCCCCCCCTCTTTCCTCCCCATTTGGGGGGATGAGTTCGGGAGCAACGGCCCCGAGAGTGTCGGCGTATCTCGCCTTGGCGAAGGCCAGGTCCAGTTCGGCCAGCGCCTCCACGGTCTCTTCGATCTCGTCCGCACGTTCGGCGACGAGGTTCGACAGGTGGGCCAGGATGCGATTCACCTCCTGCTGTTCCTCCAACTGGAGTTCGCGCCAAGCGTTGTTCAATTTGACGATGGACAGCGGCTCGACAAAGAGCGTCACCCCAGAGGCGGAGCGATCGTGGACGATGCCCTGAAGGCGGTCTTTGAACTGGGCCTTGAGCGGGACGACGTAGCGGCCCTCGCGCTGGGTGACGAGCGTCTCTTGCAAATACTGGGCGCTGCTGGACGAGGTGATCAGATTGTGAAGTTTATCCTGGATGCGGCTGTGGGCGATGTTCACCTCGCGGCGGATGCGCGCCAGTTCAGGCGAGGCGTCGTCGCGCACGTTTCCACGCTCGTCCAGGCAGCGGTCGATCTCGGCGATGATCGTCCCGCACGAGCCGACCCGAATTCGGGCGGCCACGTAGGCCAGGCGAGGGAACTGGCTCTCCAGCCGGTTCAGCGTGCGGTGGAGCGTGCGACCGGCGATGAGGGTATCGCGCACGTCGAGCAAGTCGGCGGGCGGCAGTACCTTTCCGCGTTCAGCATCCTTTGCCAGCGAGCGGATGTCGTGCGCGCCGCCGAGCGAAGTTTCGGGCTTGACTTCGAAAAGGGTGCGGGCCTCGCTCGTCGTCTCCAGTCGCCAGCGGATCTCTTGCAGGCTGGTCGCCGGTGTGAGCGCCTGGGCCTGCTCCGCTCCAGCAGAAAAGCTGGCAAACGTCGCCAACCGATCCAGAATCTTGGCGAGTTCCAGGGTAGAAAGATGTTTCGCGTTCACGTTATCGGTTCAGATCGTAGGTGTAAATCAAGGGCGGTGCGGAGAACCAGAACGCCTGGGTCGTGTAATAAAACTCGACCACTTGATTGAATTGCGGGCGCAGTCGCGCTCGGTAGTGCGCGTCCCATCCCCGCGTGCTATAGCCAAAGGTATTGAACATGAGAGCGGCAGTTAGAATGCCAACGATCAGATAGACGAACGCGCCTCCCAGGGTATCAAAGATGCCCAGCGCGGGCAGGCTCGAGTCCGGCAGAGAGAGCCGGGCAATAGCCTCCAGCGCGATCCACATAACTACTGCCAGCAAACCGAAGGAGAAAGCCAGCGCGTCATAATCCACATTCCCAGCCGAGGCCACTCTCATCCCTATGCTCTTCAGAATGGAGTGGATGTAAGGAAAGACAGGTTGGTAGAAAGTGGCTGCCAACCCGGTGGCAAAGTACAGCGCAAAGAGGCTCATGAATCCACGGATGATGTTTTGCATGGCGCCCAGAGTTGCAAACGCGACCACGACGAGCAGCAACACCACATCCAAAATCTGGAGACGAGCATTGACAAAGTAGTATACGATGACTGAAGCGGTGCCCAGAGCGCCGACAATCAGAGGCGGGAGCACCTCCCGAGCTGAAATCGTTGGTTTTTCTGGAATTGCGGTCACAGCTCCTCCACAAACGTCAAGTTGGATAACCGCGCTCTCCATGGCGCGGTATGGAAACTATACCATCACAATAGATAAGTGGCAAGTGAGCGCGGTAAAGCCTCCGCCTTGCGCTTCCGTCTGAATTCCGGTAGAATGCCGCCAATGGAACCGATCACGACACTCAAACTCGACCATACCGGACGCCAGGTCTTTTCTTATCCTGGCCGGGTGCTACGACGCGACGACCACGCCATCGTGGTGCGCACCTTCTGGGATCGAGCCGCGATGGACACGGGCTACGTCCTCCTCGAACCCGGCGACCGCTGGACAGAATACCATTACGCCGACCGCTGGTACAACATCTTTGAGATTCGCGCCGACGACGGGCGTTTGAAAGGCTGGTACTGCAATATCACCCGCCCGGCCCGCATTGGCGCCGACGAGGTGGCCGCCGAGGATCTGGCGCTCGATCTGTGGGTGGCGCCCGACGGTGAGATGCTGGTGCTCGACGAGGACGAGTTTGCCGCCCTGCCGCTGGCCTCCGCAGAGCGGGAGGCTGCGCGGCAGGCACTCGCCGAACTACAGACGATGGCCGTGCAGAAAATTCCTCCCTTTGCACAAGACTTGGAAGGAATCCATGAAGATACCGCTCTGTAGATTCATCCCCGCGATACTGGCGCTCACGATACTGCTCGCGTTCTTTGGGATGAACAGAGGTGCAGCATCCACCCGGCACATTGAACCCGGGAACGTAAAAATAGCAGGGAACTTGGCCGGCGTCACCGTGGCCCCTACCGTCCTGAGCGTTTCGACCATCGCCACCAACACCGTCACCCGCTATTTTACCATCACGAATGCTGGCCCCTATACCCTGACGTACCGGATCGCCGAGTTGCCGCCATCAGGATCGATACGGGCGACGATCTCGTCGCGCCAGGGGTCACAGCCCGCGACGGACATCCAGGTAGAGCCGGAACTCTTGAACGAGTTCAAGGCTAGAAGCTGGGTTGATTATCTGATCTACTTTCACGAGCAACCCGATCTTGCCCCGGCTTTCGGAATGGGCTGGACGGAGCGAGGTCAATTCGTGGTGCAGGCTCTACGAGGGGCGGCGGAACGCTCGCAGGCCCGTGTGCGCGCTTACCTGGATGCTCAGGACGTGGCCTATCATCCCTTCTGGATCGACAACGTCATCCTGGTCGAGTCGTCGAGCAAACGAGCCTTTGACGGCTTGATGAACTTTGCCGAAATCAAGGCGCTGCGGGCGGGGCGCACCATGCACGTGACCGAATCTTGGGAACACGAACCCACGTTATCCAACCCTATGGCCATCGAGAGCAACATCAGCCACGTCCAGGCGGACGCGGTCTGGGATCTGGGTTTCACGGGCGAGGGCATCGTCGTGGCCGGCATTGATACCGGCGTTCGCTATACTCACCAAGCCCTGGTTGACCACTACCGGGGCAATCTGGGGGGTGGGAGTTTCGACCATAACTACAACTGGCTCGACCCGGACAGCGGCAGCGTCACTCCATTCGACAGCCACCGCCACGGCAGCCACACGATGGGCATCATGGTCGGCGACGACGGCGGGAGCAATCAGATCGGCATGGCGCCGGGTGCCCGGTGGATCGCGTGCGATGCCTGTGGCACCTCTGACTGTCCCGACGAGGCGATACTGACCTGCGCCCAGTGGGTCGTCGCGCCGTACCCTATCGGCGATCCCGATTCGCCCAACCCTGACGCGCGCCCGCACGTGGTCAACAACTCCTGGGGCGACTGCGAAACCAGTTACGACGGCTGGCTCCAAGGCGCGGTGGATAGCTGGCACGCGGCGGGCATCTATCCGGTCTTTTCCAACGGCAATGCCTCCAATTGCGGCTACCCTCAACCGCCGGGGTGCAATACGGCGTCGAATCCGGCCCGCTACGGCAACGTGACCGGCGTTGGCTCCACGGGCCGGAGCAACGGCCAGTACGCCGCTCACTCCAACTGGGGCCCCACCGATAGCCCAGACACGATCAATCCACGCGGCTACCCCAACCTCAAGCCACAGGTGCTGGCGCCGGGCGTCAACATCCGCTCCAGCGTCAACCAGAGCGACACGGCCTATGACACCTCCAGCGGGACCTCGATGGCGGCGCCGCACGTGGCCGGTCTGATCGCCCTGATGTGGCAGGCCGCGCCTTGCCTGGTGGGCGATTACGCGGCCACCGAGACGCTCATCGAGCAGACCGCCACCCCGCTTCCCTACAGCTCCGAATGCGGCGGTGAAGGGTCAGGAAATGTACCCAACCACGCTACCGGCTGGGGCGAGATCGATGGGCTGGCGGCGGTGCAGGCGGCGCGGGAATATTGTTGGAACACCGACTGGCTGAGCTGGGTGTCCGTCGCTCCCATCACGGGCGTTCTCGCCACCGGCGAACAGGGGATCACCGTCACCTTCACCTGCAATTACACCGAGAGCCAAAAGCCGCAGCCGTTACGGGGCACACTGCTGGTTCACCACGACGACCCTTGTACGGGCAGCGTCGAGATTGACCTCGAATTCTTCTGCATCAACATGACGCCCACGTGGAATCAGGCCGTCTGGATCAACGGCGATGAACAGGTTCACGTCGAAGGGCCGCACGTCGTCCGCTCGGGCGACACAGTGGTCGTCGTGGATCGCTTGAGCGCGCTCTTCTCCGAGACCGTCACCCTGGCGCTGACCGAAACCTGGGGCAACGCGCTGGCGCTGGCGAGCTACGACGTCAACGACGTTGGCAACGTCACTACCACTACGCGCTCACTGATCTGGGATGTGAGGGCTGTCGCGTCCGGCGTCGAGTACGCCATTACCAGAACATTTCACGTCACCGGCGCCGAGTGGCTCTACGACGTGATCACCCAAACCCTGTGGATAAAAGATACCGTGCTACAACGATCTCAACGGACGCTCACCTTTGAACACGGTTGCGAGCCGGTCACTTCCGCCGATTATGACTGGTCGCCACACCACCCAGAGATGGGCGACGTCGTCACCTTCACTGCCGTCCACCAGCCGCCTTATGCCAGCACGCCGGTCACGTATGGATGGGGTTTTGGCGATGGCGATACGGCCCCCGGCAACCCCGTCACCCACACCTTCCCGCTCAAGGCGACGCGGCAGAGCTACACAGTCACGTTGAACGCGACGAATGCTTGTTCGAGCCAGCAGGAGGTCGCAAAGATCGTCGTCGTGATGCCGCACACCTTCTATCTTCCGCTCGTGATGCGGGATGGACAGTAGGCAGCATCCGCGTGGAGAGCCGGGAAGAGACGGTCGAGTCTCATAAAGTCATACTGGGCCCAACCTTGCCTCTACCCCAATCGCGGTGTACAATGGGGGTCCTTACCCTGTTTTCTGCATTTTGCCTTCTGGTGAACGGTAAACTCTTGAAAGGAAAAGCATGATCATTCAAGTACAAGATTTGGTAAAGCGATACGGAGACGTGGTGGCAGTGGACCATCTTTCCTTCCAGGTGGAGCGCGGGGAACTTTTTGGCCTTCTGGGACCAAATGGCGCGGGGAAAACCACCACCATCCGCGTCATCATGGACATCCTCCAGCCCGACGAGGGGAGCGTGGCGGTTCTGGATCGCCCCCCAGGCCAGGCGAAGGATCGAGTGGGCTATCTGCCGGAGGAGCGAGGGCTCTACCGCAACCTCAAGGTGCTCGATACGCTGGTCTACCTGGCCGAGCTGAAGGGAGTTCCTCGCTCCACAGCGCGGGAACGGGCGGCGAGCCTGCTGGAGCGCATCAGGCTGGAGGAGTGGGCCGGACGCAAGGTGCGGGACTTGAGCCAGGGGATGCAACAGCGACTCCAGTTCGTCGCCAGCCTGGTTCACGACCCCGAGGTGATCTTTTTGGACGAGCCGTTCCAGGGATTGGATCCGGTCAACGCGGAGCGGCTCAAGGATATAATCGCCGAATTGCACCAGGCGGGCAAGACCATCATCCTCAGCACGCACCAGATGAACCGGGTGGAGGCGCTGTGCGACCGGATTCTCCTGATCAGCAAGGGGCAGGCGGTGCTCTACGGCCCTCTGGCAGAGATCAAGCAGCAGCACGCTCCCAACACAATTCGGATTCGCGCCCTGCAAGTCCCCACGGACCTGCCCGGCGTGATGGATGTGGAGTTGGACGACGGGGCGTTCAACCTGACCCTGACAGAAGGAGCCAGCCCTCAGGAGGTGCTGGGCGCTCTACTGGAGCGCGGCGTGGAGGTGCAGGCTTTCGAGGTGGCGCCGGTGCCGCTGGAAGAGATATTCGTGGCCGTGGTGAGCGGCGAGGAGGAGTGAGCATATGGACTGGCGCAGAATTTGGGTGGTCGCCCGCCACGAGTACCTGACCAACGTGCGACGGGCGGGGTTCATCATCATGACGGCAAGCATCCCCTTGCTGGGGATCTTGGTGCTGCTGGTGGGCACGTTCTTCTCGGGACAGGCTCAGCAACTGGGCGAGTTTTTCGAGAGACAGTTCGAGGTCGGCGAAAAGGCGATCGGCGTGGTGGACGAGTCGGGCTATTTCTCCCCCATCCTGCCAGCATACCGGGGGGACTTTATCCTGTACGAGAACGAAACAGAGGCAGAGACGGCCTTGAAATCTGAGGAGGTCTCGCGGGTGCTGTTGATCGGAGCGGATTACCTGGAGACAGGCCGGGTGACGGTGGTGAGTTTAGGAAGCGGGTTTGACGTGGCCGTGGTCGGCGATTCTTCGACGGTGCGAGCCTTCTTCGTAGATCACCTGCTGGCCGACCAGGTAGACACGTCGCTGCGAGAGCGGGCCGCCGATCCGCTGGATGCAGAGCCTCGGGTGATCTCTTCCGGCGGAGAGGCGCAGGGCGAAGGTCCCTGGGCATTCATTTTCACCTTCGTCGTTCCCTATATCCTGGCTATCTTTCTGGTGATCACCATCTTTACCTCGTCGGGCTATCTGCTGCAGAGTGTGGCCGAGGAGAAGGAGAGCCGGGTCGTCGAGATCGTCGTCTCCTCGGTGCGGCCAATGGAGTTGATGGCGGGAAAAGTGGCCGGTCTGGGAGCATTAGGACTGACCCAGGTGCTGATCTGGCTGATCAGTGCAGCGGGCTTTAGTGGGGGCGCGGTGGCTCTGCTGGCCATCGTCGGGGCGGTCACCATTCCAATGCGAGTCTTGATCTTTGGGATGGTCTATTACGTGCTTGGCTACACGCTGTACGCCATTCTGATGGCAAGTGTAGGGGCGTTGGGCGCGACGATGCAGGAGAGTCAACAACTGGCGGGGATCTTTTCCTTCTTCGCCGCCATCCCGTACATGCTCAGCGGACTTCTTTTTGCCAGCCCCAATGCCCTCCTGCCCCGCGTGTTGAGCTTTTTCCCCCTCACCGCGCCCACGATGATGCTGTTGCGACTGCCACTGGCAGAGGTGCCCTGGGTGGACGTGGCAGGCAGCATCGTCGTGCTGCTGCTTTCGATCCCGGCGGCATTGTGGATGGGAGCCAAGTTGTTCCGCGTGGGCCTGCTCATCTACGGCAAGCGGCCCACACTGAAGGAGATCTGGGGTATACTGCGAGGGTGACGATAGGCGGGTAAAAACCCCTGACTCTCCTGAATGAGGGTCGGGGGCTTTTGTTTGTCAAGCCCGTCGCGGCGTGGTACAATCAAGGATAACGAAAGGAACGTGATTTCAAGAGCCGATGTAGGGCGGTTTTGCTAACCGCCGCCAGGTCGGATAGCAAATCCGACCTACATTTGCCACTTTTCCCAGAATATTGAAAAGACACACGAAAGGAACGTGATTTCAAGAGGAGACAGATAATGATTGACGTCAATGAACTGCGCAAAGGGACTACTTTGACGCTGGATGGCGAGTTGTACAAAGTGCTCAAGTACGAACATCACAAGCCAGGGCGAGGCAAGGCGTACATCCGCACCACGCTGCGCAACCTGCGTACCGGCACGACCCTCCAGAACACCTTTACTTCCGGCGACAAGGTGGAGGACGTCCACGTCGAGCGGCGGGGCGTGCAATACCTGTATTTTGATGGCGACCTGTATCACTTTATGGACACGGGGACCTATGAGCAATTGGCTCTGTCGGCTTTTGCAATAGAGGACGAGGCTCAGTATCTCAAAGAAGGGATGGAACTGGTGCTCTCGACTTACGAGAGAGATCCGATAGAACTGGAGCTGCCGACGACGGTTGATATGGAAGTGATCGAGTCGGAGCTGGCTATCGCCGGCGACACGGCCAGCAACACACTGAAGAGCGTGACGTTGGAGACCGGGTTAGAGGTACAGGTGCCGCTTTTCGTCGAGAAAGGGGACGTGATTCGCGTGGATACCCGCACCGGCGAGTACGTGACGCGGGTGTAGCGTTGGTGGATTGGTAGATTGATCGCCAATCCACCGACCATCACAAAGATCCCCGTCTGTTGATCAGGAGGAAAAATGTATCCAGCACCGATATTGGAAGCCGACGTGAAAATATTCCGCGATAGTGAGGGTGTAGAACGCGAAGTGCTGATGAGCTACGAACAATTTCGGAAAATCCTGGAATTTATAGAAAGTGTCGTCTATTTCGACAGTGAGACAGTTCAGGAAAGACTGCGCAAATCAGATCAAGATCTGCAAACTGGACGATACATCAAAGTGAAAGCCGAGGAGGTGGACAGAGCCCTGGAGTGGTTGAATGAATGAGGTGGAGATAATCTTCACTGAGACCCTCAAAGAAGATTACCAAGAGTTGCCCAAACACATCCAGCGCAAGTTCGATAAACAAGTCAAATTCTTGGCTCGAGATCCTAAGCATTCTTCGCTGCGCATACATCGTATACGCGACCACTGGGAATTCTACGTGGACATTCATTACAGGTGTATCTTTCAGAAAGAAGGAAATGTCTATGTCCTCAAGCACGTTGGCGGGCACAAAATAGTGGACAGGTTTGTATAGATAGGAGCTAAATGCATACCCCTGCCGGTACCGACTGCCCTTTCTACTACGAAGACTTTTTCCGCGGACGCTCCACTCAGGAGTGCCGCCTCATCAAGCGCAACCCGCGTTCAGAGCCGTGGGAGCCTAAACTGTGCGCCCGCTGCCCGGTGCCGGGCATCTTGCGCGCCAACGCTTGTCCCCATATGGTGCTGGAAGCGCAGGTAGTCCGGCGCTTATTCGGACTCGTTCACCGCGTCGAGGTCTATGCCGTCTGCACCGAGTACCAGGTCGAGGTGGACGACCCGTACGTCGGTTGCGGCCACTGCCACCCAGAGGCCGCGATGCTCTTCGAAGCGCCGGAGGTGGCGGATCAACAACATCCGGCGGATGAACGACATCCGGCGGATACACGACACCCGAAGGATTAACACAATGCTCAAAGCCATTCTCTTCGATCTCGACGACACCCTGCTGGGCAATCCGATGGAGACCTTTATCTCCGTCTACTTTCAGGCGCTCACCCGCTCCGTGGCGCACCTGATTCCGCCCGAACGTCTGATCGCTGAGCTACTGAACGCCACGAGAGTGATGGATGCCAACGATGGCGACGGCCTCACCAACCAGGAGGCATTTGCAGCCGCCTTCTTTCCGGCGCTAGGGTACGAGCGGGCGACGTTGGAACCGCTCTTTGAGCAATTCTACGCCACCGAGTTCCCCAAACTGAGATCGCTGACCCATCAATTGCCGGAGGCTCGCCTGCTGGTCGAGTGGGCCTTTGAGCGCGGCCTTCAGGTGGTGATCGCGACCAATCCATTTTTCCCCCGCACGGCCATCGAACAGCGGATCGAGTGGGCCGGCGTGCCCGTGACCGAGTTCGACTACGCGATGGTGACCACTTACGAGATCATGCACGCCACCAAATCCCACCCCGCCTACTACCGCGAAATCCTGGACTCATTGGCCCTCAAACCCGACGAGTGCCTGATGGTGGGCGACAATTGGGAAAAAGACATCGCAATGGCGTCCGAGGTCGGCATCTCCACCTACTGGATCGCCGAGCCAGACGAGCCGCTGCCAACACAAGACATCACGCCGGCCGGACAGGGGAGCCTGGCAGACTTTTGGGCCTGGGTCGAGGCCGGCGGCCTGGCCCTGTAACCCGACCGGACTATTTCAAGGAGACAAACGCATGAAAGCTACACCGTCCGCGCAGCCAGCAACGCTCGAGCGGCTGCGTCGGCAACTCACAGACCTGATGCGCGTCGAAGAATACGAGATCCTAGAATCCCCCGAAGCAGTGATCGCCTTTCGGGGGCAGGTGATCGGCGATACAGAGACCGCCTTTGAGCGTATGACGCAGCGCTTTGCCAACTATGGGTACACCGCCCTGCTCCGCGACCGGCCCGACGGAGGCCATGAGGTGCTCGCTGCCCAGGGCACGCTGGAGCGCAGACCGCCCCGCCCGTGGCTCAACGTGGTGCTGTTCCTGGCGACGCTCTTCAGCGTGCTCTACATCGGCGCCGCAAACATGTTGGGATACGCCGGCTTGATTGAGGAGCTCGATCTGCGCGTGGTGCTAACCCATTTACACTGGGGCATCCCTTTCGCGGGTGCGCTACTGGGCATCTTGCTGGCCCACGAACTGAGCCACTATTTCGTCGCCCGACGGTACGGATCGCCGGTCAGCCTGCCTTACTTTATCCCTATGCCTATCAGTATCATCGGAACGATGGGAGCGGTCATCACACAACAGGCGCCGATGCGCAACCGCAAGGCGCTGTTCGACATCGGCATCGCCGGTCCCCTGGGCGGCTTGATCGTCGCCATCCCCCTGTTGATTCTGGGACTGTCGCTCTCCAGCGTTGGAGCGCCTCCCCCGGGCGAAGACGTGATCTTGCAAGAGGGCAATTCGCTGCTCTACGCGGGGCTTAAATATCTGGTGTTTGGGGAACTGCTCCCCAGCAATGGCCGAGACGTCTGGCTCCATCCGGTCGCTTTCGCGGGTTGGGCCGGACTGCTGGTCACGATGATCAACCTGATCCCGGTGGGCCAACTGGACGGCGGACATACCAGTTACGCGCTGTTGGGGCATCGAGCCGGGAGGCTGGGCTACCTCGTCATCGCCGCGATGGCGGCCTGGGGAATATGGCTGATGATGAACGGGAACGACGCCAGTGGGTTCTGGCTGCTGTGGAGTTTCTTGAACTTGTTTCTCAACCCGCGCCACCCACCGCCGCTCGACGACGCCACCAAGCTGGATGGGCGGCGAGTCGCCGTGGGATTCGTGATGTTGGCGATCTTTATCCTGACGTTCATGCCCGCGCCGCTGCGGCAGATCGTCCTATAATGGCTAATATGCAAAAGGAGGTCTTGTGAAAGACACGATCACGCGCAAAGAAGCCCTGGCTCTGATCCAGGAATATGGATGCGCTGAGAACCACATCCATCACATGCGGGCCGTCGAATCCGCGATGCGCGCCTACGCTCATCGCTTTGGCGAGGACGTCGAGCTGTGGGGCGCTATCGGCCTGGTGCACGATTTTGACTATGACCAATTCCCCGACGAACACCCTCACTCCGGCGGGCGCATCTTGCTAGAGAAAGGATACTCGGAGGAGATCGCCAACGCGGTCCTCTCTCACGGGGAAACGGGCGTCCCTCGCGACACACTGATGGCCAAGGCGCTGCACGCCGTCGATGAACTCACCGGTCTCCTGGTGGCCGTCTCGCTCGTGCGCCCTTCCAAAGACATCCGGGACGTGAAAATCAAGTCCGTGCGCAAAAAGTGGAAAGATAAAGCCTTCGCGGCGGCGGTGGACCGGGAAGAGATCGAGCGGGCAGCCGACGACCTGGGCGTCGAGCTGTGGGAACACGTCGGCGTGGTGCTAAAAGCCATGCAAGAGATCGCCGGCGACATCGCCCTGGACGGACGGCTCGCAAGCTGATCGGGCACGTGCGGACAACTTTACACGCCTCCAAAATCGTGCTATACTAAGCTCGTTGCACCCAATCATCACTGAGCAAAGTTGGCGCTTCCTTCGTATCTTTGGTATACTAGCGATCAAGGTCCTGGCGTGAGCAGTGAGGCAGAGCAACAGGCGTGGGTCAAGGGATGGGCCAGACGCATCGAGGCACTGAATCTCTCACCGGTGATGCTGTCGCTCCTCGAGATTGCCCGACCGTTTGGGTTACTGGGCGGCCAGGCGCTCCTCATCGCCCAGCCATTGCTCGACGGCATCGTGAACGAAACGACGGTTGAGCGAATCGCGATTTTACTGAACGATCCGGAATACCTGGAGCAGTTAAAGATGCACCTCGAAGGAGAGGAGGACTAGGAGTGAGCAATCTCTTTGGCTCTGGTTTAGGAGCACCTATCCTGCTGGTCCTCAGCGCCCTGGTATTGGCCGTGATGCTGATCCTGCGCGGCAGGAAAGGTCCACGCCCAAAGGTGCGCCCGCTGCCCGCCTTTAGAGGTCTGCGAGACGAGGTCGAACGCGCCGCCGAAAGCGGCAAACCCCTCCACATCGCGCTGGGCAGCGGCGGGTTGAACGGTGAGGATGCCGTCACGTCGCTGGCGGGGCTTCAGATGGTAGAGGCGCTGGCCGACGCCGCCGTCTCTTACAACGTCCCGCCTATTATCACCGTGGGCGACCCCACACTGCTCCCCTTGGCCCAGGACGCCCTGCGCCGGGCGTACGATCGGCAGGAACTCACCGAGCTGTACAATCCGGCCCAGGTACGTTTCGTCGCGCCCTCGCCGGTGGCGTACGCTGCTGGCGCCGCCCACATCGTCGCAGCCGAAGGCGTGACGGCCAGCGTGACCGTCGGCGATTTCGGCGCCGAGGTCTCGCTCATCACCGACGCTGGCACCCGGCGCGATCTGCTCCAGTTCGCCGCCGCTGCCGCCCCTCAGGCTCTCGGCGCACTATATCCCGCCACCGACCGCCTGGCCGTGGGCGAAGAACTGTTCGCCATTGGCGCTCTTTTGACCGGGAAGCGGCGCTATCTGGCCAGCCTGGTAGCCCAAGACATCCTGCGCGTGGCCCTGGTGTTGATCATCGTGGTCATGGCCGTTTTGGCATTTTTAGGGTACTAGAGGAATCCGATGAGCCGTCTCGTCAAGCAGTGGATACCCGCCCTCATCGCGACAGTCACGGGCCTGGTCGTGTTGGCCGGGTACCTGTTTCCGAACTCGGTCTGGGCCGACAACCGCGACCATCTGATCAAGTGGGCCGTCATCCTAGCCGCTTTTGCCTTTTTCTACGGCTTGTTCAACCTCTTGCGCGTTCACGGAGGGCGGATACCTCGCCTGCGACAGGGTGGCCTGTATAGCCTGGTGCTACTGCTTGCCATGCTGGCGGGCATGATCCCCCCAATCCTGGAGATCCTAGAACAGCGTCAAGGCCAGGACATTCCAATTCAAGAGACGCTTGATCAGATCATATTCGACGGTATCATTGGACCCTTGGGGGCGTCACTGGCCGCGCTGGTCGTCTTTGCACTGGCATTGGCTGCGCTCCGATTGATGCGCGCGAGGCGCAGTGTGGGGTCCTTACTATTTATTCTGATTGTGGCCGTGGTGCTCCTGGGCAGCACCCCGCTCATCGGCTTTGAGTGGCTGGCCGACGTTCGGGATTGGATTATCAACGTGCCGGGGATGGCGGGGATGCGCGGCCTGTTATTGGGGGTCGCGCTGGGCACGGTCATCACTGCCCTGCGAGTATTGATGGGGAGCGATCGGCCCCATAGCGAGTTCTGAGTGATAGCATAATGATTCATTGTTCAGCGTGCGGCGCGGCCAATCCAGATGGGAACCGCTTCTGCAGTCAGTGCGGCGAACCGCTTCAACCTGCTGGGTTGCGCTGTCCCATGTGCGGCGCGGTGAACCCTACGGACGAGGTCCAGTGCGAAAAATGCGGCGCCCGCTTGACCCCGATGATCGCTCAGCCCCAAGAACCTCCCTCTATCACGCCATCGGAGAGAGAAGGGGAACCGCCGGAAGATTGGTTGTCGCAACTCCGCCCCCCCACAACTGAAGAAGAGACATTTGAGGAACCCGAGCCAGAGGATGCGCCAGAGGATTGGATGGCGCAGCTTCGGACTCCAATGGCAGAGGAAGAACTATTCGAGGAACCCGAGCCGGAGCAGGAAGCAGCAGAAGATTGGATGGCACAGCTTCGGACCCCAACCGCGGAGGAAGAGACATTCGAGGAACCCGAGCCGGAGCAGGAAGCAGCAGAAGATTGGATGGCACAGCTTCGGACCCCAACTACCGAGGAACCCGAGAGTATAACGGAGCCTACCAAACAGGCCGAATTCCCGGATTGGCTGCAAGAGCCAGAAGCCCCTCCTATGAAGCCTGCGCCTGAATCAGAACAAGTCCCCGATTGGCTGGAAGAAATGGAACCTCCAGCAGCCGAAGCCGAACCGGACGAAGAAGCCTTTCCTGCAGAACTCGCACCCGAACCAGAAGTGCCCGACTGGCTGAGAGAGATGCCCTCCCCAGCAGCCGAAGCCGAGCTGGAAGAGGCCCCTCCCGAGGCTGAAATCCCCGAACCAGAAGTTCCCGATTGGCTAAGAGAAATGCCCCTCCCAGATGAACCTAGCGCGGAGCCTGCCGAGTTTCCATCACCGATAGACAAAGCCGCGCCGGAAGAGGCTTTTCCCGAAGAACCTGACGCTGGCCTGGCCGACGTGCCCGATTGGCTGAGGGAGATGGAACCCGTGGACATGGAACCCACCGAGGCTCCGCCGCCTACCATCGAAGCCGCACCAGAGGAAATCTTTGCCCCCGAGCCAGAAACGCCCGATCGATTGGGAGAGATACCTTCTCCCGAGGCCCAGGAGGGGGAGGCCGACGAGGAAGCACTGTTCGCAGACCTTGCGCCTGAACCCGCCGAGATTCCCGATTGGCTGCAAGAGCTGGGAACGCCGGAGGAAGAGGTCCCCATCGTCCTGCCATTGCCCGCCGAACTGGCAGAGGGCTTGGCGCACGCCGAGATCCCCGGCTGGCTAGAGGCGCTACGTCCACGTCCCGTCACAGACGAGGCCGCCATCGAGGAGGAGCCAGAAGAGACCGAGGGCTTGTTGAAAGGGCTGCGCGGGCTGCTCTCTCCGGCCTCTGCGATCGAGACGCTCACCATCCAGGCGCGCACATTGCCAGCCGAATCGAGTGAAGCGAGCCTGGCGCGGGCGCAGTTGCTCCAGGGCCTCCTGTTCCAGCCAGTCGAAGAGCCGCAACCAGAGGCGCGCCAGCGGCGTGTGCGTATCGGTGAACTGGCGCAGCGTCTGTTGGTGCTGACCGCGCTTCTGGTCGTGGTGGGCGTGTTGCTGGCGCCGTGGATGGTGAACGATGTGCCGACCCTGACCAGGCCCGCCGGGTCCCCCGAGGCGAGTGGGAGGATCGGTTTCCAACGCTTGCAGAGCATGCACGACGCCATCCAGGATGTGAGCGCGGGGGGCACCGTCTTGGTTGCTTTCGAGTACGGACCAGCGGAGGCGGATGAACTCAACCTGGTGGCAGAACCGATCCTGCGACATGTACTCGACCAGGGTGCTCACGTCTCCGCCGTCAGCACGCGCCCAGAAGGATTAACCATAGCAGCAGGGTTACTGAGCGGCATCGTCGAATCCGGAGGATCATACACAGAGACACAGTACAGCGTTTCAGACAATTACCGGCCTGGCGGCGCCACAGGCGTTTCGCAACTGCTGGCCGAGGCGGGCACGCATCCCAGGCTGCTCCTCGTGTTGACCGCCCAGCCCGCGCCGCTGCGTTGGTGGGTCGAGCAAACAGATGCACGCCCCGGAACACCTCCCATTGTGGCGGGTGTGAGCGCGATTCTGGAATCCACTGCCAGCCCCTACCTGGACGCCAACGCGGGGCAATTGGAGGGGGCAGTTCACGGATTGAGTGGAGCTGCCGCCTACGAGAAACTCCACGGGGCAAGAGGGCAGGCTACCCAGCGACTCGATATCCTGGCAGCAGGGCATCTTGTCATGGTCGGCCTGATGATCATTGGCGCGATCCTTCACACTATCGGCGGCTTTCGCGGGAGAGAAAAATGACGACGCCCGACATCGTTGGTGTGGCGCTGACCCTCTTGATCCTCAGCTACATGCTGTGGGATAACCCCCTCTACCGACTTGCCTTGCATCTCTTTGTCGGCGCCCTGATAGGCTACTCCTTCGGCATTCTGCTTCGCGACGTACTTTACGACATGATGCTGCTCAAGCTGCGAGGCGATCCACTTCTGGTGATCCCTCTGGTATTGGGCATCCTGCTATTTTTCAAGGGCTTTCCCAGGCAGGCCTACATCGGGAACTTTTCCATCGCCTATCTCATCGGCGTCGGGACGGCGGTGGCGTTGAGTGGCGCTCTGCTGGGCGCCATCGTCCCCCAGGTCGAGGCGACGGGCCGCGCCTTGAGCGCGGCCTCTGTAGCGTCTTTTCGATTTGGGCTGTTGGATGGTGTAATGATCGTCGTCGGTACCGTCTGCACGTTGATGGCTTTTACCTTTACGGCCAGCAAACGATCAGGATTGGTAAGCATGTGGACCCGTCTAGTTCGCGCCATGGGATGGGTCGGGCGTATATTCTTGATTTTCGCTTTCGGAGTCGCCTTTGCCGGGGCGCTGACGGCCTCGCTCTCGATCTTTATTGGCCGCGTTCAATACCTTGTAAATTTTGTCGCTGGTTTGGTTTTCCCATGACGGGTTAGGAGGAAAAGGGATGATGAGACACTTGGCCGAGTTTGCGATTGCGCCCAGCAACCGGGTCATAGGATACCAGGACCGGAAGGGAGGATGGAAGGAGGTGCAAATTGAGACAAGTGTTCAGTTGTGTAACCATTCTGTTGTTGGTCGCCAGTTTAGTGCTTTCCGCCTGCGCTTCCGCCCCTGGCGGCGGAAAGTGCAAATGGGGTGTGTGCATAGACCTGGAACTGGCTGAGCCGATTGGCTGGAATGAGCCAGTGGATGTTACAATCACCCTTGAGACGGAGGAGGACATAGAGGGATTGAAAGTTTCTCTGTGGTTCTCTGCTCCAGACATTCTGGTGGAAGGAGAAGGAGAAGGAGAAGGAGAGTGGATAGTGAATACCAAAGCCCACACGCCTATGCAGTTCTCGACGACGATCCGGTTTCCTCCCCGGGAAGGGTACTACTCAGTTCATGCCGGTGCGCTTGGTCCACGCACAGATATGATCCAAGATGCCGAGAACGTGCAGATGACAGCTCTGGGGGGCACGTTGAACCCGCCATCTGAGCCGTGGGATGGAACACCCGAACTTTTGGAAGAGACGGTGGAGCCAACATATCTCACACCCTCGTCCCCTCTCCCTACACCCTCGTCCCCTCTTCCCATCCCGGGGGAGAGTTCCCTGCCGGATGTTCTCCCCTGTCAAGTCCTGGGAGGCTGGGATTTGATCTTTTATGAGAAATTTGAGGGTTGGTTTCCCGATCCCTAATGGGGTTGGACGGTGAAGGACCTAAGCTGGGATGGCTACGACCGCAAATGGGATGACGACGATTATAAATACCATCAAGGCCACTGGGCGGCGTGGCCGGCCAATGGGGGAGCCGATCGAATCAATCCAGTACCAGGGGACGATGACTATTCCAACGATATGGACACCCGGATGATCGCCGGCCCTTTTGACCTCAGCGATGCCGTCGTTCTCGCCATCAAATTCGAGTTGCGGCGGGAGATCGAGACCTACTACGACTACCTGACCCTTGTACGACGAAGGCGGCATCTATGGCCCAGGCGCACACGGCATCGTGCAGAGTTTGGACGCCAAACTGGAGGCTGCACAGCGCAAATTGGAAGCTGGTCAGTTGCAAGCGGCAATTAACAACTTGCAAGCCTTTATCCACGAGATCGAGGCGCAGACCGATAAACACATCACCCCTGATGCAGCCAAGCACATGATCGAAGACGCGCAGCGGATCATCGCTTCTCTTTCCGAGTAGGCAGCCAGTGCACGATGAGTTATTCGCAACGTATGCTCAACAAAAGATGATAAGTAATATGCTCACACACGCAGGATAGATAATAATGGCAGAAGCACAGCGTATTGGCTCGATTCTGGTGGCGGACTGCGGCGCCGTAATGACCAAAGCCATGCTACTCGACCAAGTAGATGGGCAATACCGCTTCGTGGCGCAGGGTGAGGCTCTCACCACGGCGAGGCATCCCTGGTCCGATGTGGCGGCTGGCATTCGCCACGCCATCCAGCAGATTTCGGCCGTCACGGGCCGGCGTTTCCTCGATGGAGGCTCCAACCTGATCTCTCCCGAACTATCGAACCGACAGGGAGTGGATGTGTTTGCGGCAACCATCAGCGCCAGCCAGCCGCTACAGGTCGTGCTGGGCGGCCTGGTGCAAGACCTGAGTATCGCCAGCGCCGAGCGGGCAGCCGCCGGCACCTATTCGCAGATCCGGGCGATCCTGGACGGCGGGAAGCGAGGCACCTCGAGCGACAAGGAGCACGTGCGCGCGATCCGCGACAACGCGCCCGACGTCGTCTGCATCGTCGGAGGGACAGAGGGGGGCGCCGACAGGCCGATACTCGAACTGGTGGAATCGACTACCCTGGCCTGCTCGATGATGGAACCGGAGGTGCGCCCCCTCGTGCTCTACGCGGGCAATTCCCAACTGCGCCGCCAGGTGACGGAAATTGTAGGCGAAGAAGCCGAGTTGCGCGTCGCAGACAACGTGCGCCCCGCCCTCGAGGAAGAAAATCTGCTCAACGCCCAGGAGGAGCTGGACGCGCTTTACGTGCAGCAGAAGATGGGGGAACTGCCCGGCATTGACACCGTGAGCAACTGGAGTCCGGCGCCGGTCACGCCCACCGCCCGCGCCTTTGGCCGGTTGATGCAGTATCTCTGGCACCTGGGCGAACCGCCCGACATTGTGAAGGGAAGCAAAGCGACGCCATCGAGCGGCATATTGGGCGTAGATGTGGGCGCTGCCAGCACAACGGTGGCCGCTGTCTTTGATGGCCAGTTGTTCCTGACCGTGCACGGCGACATGGGCGTCGCTTTCGGGGGGGAGCGACTGCTGCAAAAGCAAGGAACCGATACGATCACACGCTGGCTGCCTGAACCGATAAACGGCAACGAGGCGCGCGGATTTTTCATCAACCGAGCCATGCATCCGGCCAGTATCCCGCAGGAACCACGCGAACTGTGGCTGGAACAAGCCCTGACCCGCGAAGCGATCCGCACCACGCTGCAGATCGCCCGTCCAGGCTGGAGGCCTGGCATTGCACAGCCCTATTCCCATCTCCTGCCGCTTTTCGACACGATCGTGGTCAGCGGAGGCGTGCTGGCGCACGCGCCGCATCCCGGCCAGGCCGCCCTGATCGTGCTGGATGGATTGGAACCGATCGGGATCACTACGCTCGTGCTGGACGCCCATGGATTGGCACCGGCCCTGGGGAACGTCGCGGCGGTAAAACCGCTGGCCGCAGTGGAGGCGCTGGATGGCGGGGGCTTTATCAATCTGGCGACGGTGATCACACCCATCGGCGAGGCGCGTCGCGGCGATACCATCCTCAGGGTACAAGTGACCTATGACGACGACAGCACTTTCAGCGTCGAGGTCAATTACGGCGACCTGGAAGTATTGCCCCTTCCGCCCGGTCAGCAAGCAGTACTGGAGCTACGTCCCCGGCGCGGTTTTGACGTGGGCCTCGGTGGACCGGGAAAATCCGGCAAACGACAGGTGAGCGGCGGGCTGGTGGGCCTGATCATTGACGCCCGCGGGCGCCCCCTGACCCTATCGAGCGACCCTCAACAAAGCCAGGCCCAGGTGCAGCAATGGTTGTGGGACGTGGGGGGATAATTAGTGGTCAGTAGCTAGTGGCTAGCAACTATGTACTATCCTTCTGAAACTCAAGTAACTCCTTTAACCAGGATATACCGCGAACGAGTACTGCCCATACCAGGTCAAGTCCTGGTGGACGTCGGCGATTCCGTTGATCCCACGCAGGTCGTGGCGCGCACGAACCTGCTCGGCGATTTTCACATCGTGCCGGCGGCGCGTCTGTTAGGCATCCCTACCCCGCAACTTGGACGGCATCTGCACGTCCGCCTGGGCGACGAGGTGCGGCGAGGCCAAACGATCGCTGCACAGAGCGGCCCGCTTGGCCGCTCTGTCAAATCGCCCCTGGATGGTGTAGTGACAGCCAGCGGCAGTGGACGCATTCTCATCGAAGCGCAACCCACCCCGTTTGCGCTGCGCGCCTACATCGACGGCACGGTGAGCGATGTACTGAGAAATTACGGTGTGACCATCGAGACGATGGGAGCTATCATCCAGGGAGTGTGGGGAGCGGGTAGAGAAAGTTTTGGTGTGCTCAAGTGTATGGTGAAAAGCCCAGACCAACCACTGCGAGCCAGGTCCATTGATTCCTCCTGCCATGGAACCATCCTCATCGGTGGAACAAAATTGAATGAGGCCGTGCTCGGGCGAGCACAGGAACTTCAGGTGCGAGGAATTGTCACCGGGGGATTGTCACCAGAGATGTTTCCCTTGATGAAAGGGTTGCTTTTCCCCATCGTTGTCACCGAGGGCATCGGTGAAGTGCCCATGTCGGAGCCGATTTTTCATCTACTTACGACGAACGAGGGTCGGGAAGCCTCGATCAGTGGACGAGTCCGACCGCGTGAAGGCATAACGCGCCCTGAGATTATCATCCCCTTGCCGACTGGGAGTGCGCCGCCAACCCAGGCGCAGGTCAGGTCGCCGCTAGAAGTGGGAATGCAAGTACGAGTTGTACGCGCACCCTTGATGGGCGCGGTGGGCGCTTTAGTGGCCCTTCCGACCCATGCCCGCCGTATTGAGACGGGGGCCAGGGTACGCGGCGCGGAAGTAGATCTGAATCAGGCAGAGCCGGTCTTTGTTCCCCTGGCAAACCTGGAGGTTTTGCGCTAAAGCACGTTCGCCAACCCAACAAACAGGCGCCGCATGAAAAAGGGCGATCCAAGGAGGTAAAAAATGGAAGACTATGAAGAGTTTATGCCGGATGAATATCTATCAGACGAATTTCTGGAGGATGAAGAGGAAGAACTGGTAGAGGAAGAGGGAACGAATCGTCAATTCACCATGCTCGTGGCAGCGCTGGGCGGGGTGCTTCTGGTGAGCGTTATCGTCTTTGCCGTGGTGATGCTGGTCGTCCTCCCCCGGATGCGAGGCGACGTTCAGTCCCAAAATGAAGTAATCATTGCTACCAATACCGCGATAGCGATAGCAGGAGCAGAGACGGCGACTGCCGCCGTCCCACCTACGGCCACAAACACCCCGGTCCCTACCGCCGCCCCTACAGCGACTCCGACAAAGGCTTCCGCGACGACTCCAGTCGCGACATCCACAGAGGCGGGCAGGGAAGTTGCGGCAGTTGACGCTACACCGACGGGCGAAGCTACGGCAACCCGCCGCTCGACGGCCACACCGAGATCAAGCAGCGAAAGAACGCCAGACACAGGCATCGGCGCGCTGGGAACCGGCATCCTGGGAGTGGGGTTGGTGTTCCTGTTGATTATAGTCCGTCGCCTGCGTAGGCCAGCATAGCGTCGGTACACTGGGGAATTGGTATACTGGTAGTAGATTGAAACACCAATCTACCAAGATATCTACGTAAAGAGCGTACCAATGGAAAACGAATTGGTACAGACGTTGTGGTCGCTGCTGACCAATCCCAACGTAGTTTACGTGCTGCTCATCGTCGGGCTGTGGGCAGCGGCGGCGGCGTTTAACTCGCCGGGCACGGGGCTGCTGGAAGTTACCGCAGTCATCTGCCTGGCGCTGGCGATCGCTGGATTGACCCAGCTGCCGATCAACGTGGTGGGTGTGATCCTGATCGTCATCGCGGGGGTGCTGTTTGTCGTAGACCTCAAAGTGCAAAGCGTGGCGATCACGGTGGGAGCGGTGGTATCGTTGGTGTTAGGCTCGGTATTCCTCTTCCCCCCAAGTGAGGATACGCCCCGGCTCTCGCCCTGGCTGATCGGAGGTGTGGCGCTGCTCTCGTTGGGATTCTTCGGCGTGGCGCTTTCCGCGGCCATACTGGCGCAGCGACTGCAAACCAAAACAGATGCAGAAACCATCGTCGGCAAGAGGGGCGTGGTCACGGCGCCGATTGACCCGTTGGGCACGGTGCAAGTGCAGAGCGAGCTTTGGACCGCCATCGCCGACGAACCTATTGGCTTGGATGAAGAAGTGGAAATCGTGGCCCTGGAAGGACTCAAGGTGCACGTCAGGCGCGTGAGCGCAATTCAACAAAAGGAGGTAGTGAAATGAACGCAGGAGGATTGATGGTGTTGATGATATTTCTTTTCATGGGCGGTTTCGCTCTGTTGATCGTCTTCACCTCGATGGTGCGCATTGTGCGCGAGTACGAGCGATTGGTGGTTTTCCGGCTAGGGCGCTGTCTTGGCATAAAGGGTCCAGGGTTGGTGTTATTGATTCCCTTTATTGATAAAGCCGTCAAAGTGGATCAGCGCGAGCAGTTCATAGAAGTCCCTCACCAGATCTGCATCACCAGGGACAATGCGCCCATGGGGATGGATTTTCTGATCTACTGGAAGGTAATCAACCCCGAGTTGAGCGTATTGCAGGTGGGCCAGTTTGCGCCGGCTTCGGTGGGCATTGCCACGACGACGCTGCGCGCCGTCATTGGCGATATTGATCTCGACGACGTGCTGGCCCAACGGGAGCACATCAACCAGGTACTGCGGGTGAAACTGGACGAGGTTACGGAGCGCTGGGGCGTCAAGGTGACGGCGGTGGAGATCCGCGAGATCGAAATGCCGCGAGAAGTTCAGGATGCAATGAACCGGCAGATGGCAGCGGAGCGAGAACGGCGCGCGGTGGTGACAGAGGCCAAGGGCAAGCGCGAGGCCTCTATCACGGTCGCCGAGGGTGAGAAGCAAGCCTCCATTCTGAGAGCCGAGGGCGCGAAGCAGAGCGCCATCCTGGAAGCCGAGGGTCTGCAAACCGCGCAGGCGCTGCGGGCCGAGGGTTTTGCCGTGGCGCTGAAGGAAATCTGGGAATCGGCGCGCGAGGTAGACCCCAACACGATGACGTTGCAGTACTTTGAGACCCTGAAGCAACTGGGAACCAGCCCGGCGACAAAGTTCATCTTCCCGATGGAGTTCACCGGCTTGCTGGAATCCTTCGTCAAGGCGCAAAAGAAGGAATAAACTACAGACTACAGGCAGCCAAGTGAAGTTTGAGATTCAGAAAGCGGAGTTGAGAGACACAAGCCAACTCCGCTTTCTGGGGAAAACCTGTTGACGAAAACAGTTTCGTGATGGATAAACCGGTCATCGGTAAATGACACAGCCGTTAGACCTCACTTTGGAGGGAGAGATGATATATCAAAACAAACAAGAATTGTTGAATACGTTGGAAGACATCATACACGTGGACGATGGTATGGTCACGATCGTAGATGAGGTAGCACTGCGAGGGCCGATACTGGACCAATTGGTCTACAATGCGGTCTTTGCCGAGGGCGAGGTGCAAGCCGCGGCCCGCTGGCTGATCTGGGAAGCGGGCCAGGCATTAGGCATCCGCCCGGCGAGCATCCACACCCTCTACCGCGCACGCGGTCGCGGAGAGGCCGGGGCCAACTGGACGGTACCGGCGATGAACCTGCGCGGCATGGCCTACGATATGGCGCGAGCCGTCTTTCGCGCTGCGCTGGCTCGCCAGGTGGGAGCGATGATCTTTGAGATCGCGCGCTCCGAGATCGGCTACACCGATCAGCCGCCAGCGGAATACGCCAGCGCCGTCATCGCGGCGGCTATCCGGGAGGGATACCGAGGCCCCTTGTTTATCCAGGGCGATCACTTCCAGGTGAATGCCAAAAAGTACGCTCAAGACCCAACTACCGAATTGGACGCCATTAACGACCTGACAAGAAAAGCTATCCGAGCCGGTTTCTACAACATTGACATTGATACCTCGACGCTGGTGGACCTGAGCCAACCGACGATCACCGAGCAGCAGCGACTTAACTTTGAACTGTGCGCCCGGTTCACGAAACTTGTCCGCGAACTAGAGCCATCCGGGATTGCCGTCTCGGTCGGGGGGGAGATCGGCGAGGTAGGCGGGAAGAACAGCACCGAGGAAGAACTGCGCGCGTTTATGGACGGCTACAACAGCGAACTGCCGCAGGGAATGGAGGGGTTGAGCAAACTCAGCATCCAGACTGGCACTTCCCACGGCGGCGTTGTGTTGCCCGACGGCTCGCTGGCGCAGGTCAAGATCGACTTTGACACACTCAAGCGGCTATCGAATGTCTCGCGGGACGAGTACGGGATGGGCGGAGCCGTACAACACGGGGCCAGCACCTTACCGCCGGATGCATTCCACAAATTCGCCGAAGTAGACGCCTGTGAGGTCCATCTGGCGACCGGCTTCCAGAATATCATTTACGAATACCCCAGGTTTCCCGACGATCTGCGACAACAGATATACGCTCACGTCAAAGAGGCTCACGCCTCCCAGTGGAAGGAAGGGCAGACCGAGGAACAGTTCATCTACAAGAATCGCAAGCGAGGCTTTGGGGCTTTCAAACAGGAGGTCTGGGACATACCAGCGGATGTGCGCGAGGAAATCGGGCAGGCGTTGGAAGAGCAATTCGGTTTTCTGTTCGAGCAGCTAGGCGTCACTGACACGGTTGAATTGGTGGAGCAACACGTCTCAGCACCAGAGACCCACAAAAAACTAGGTGATTTTGCCGCAAAAGGAAAAATCACCCCGGATGCCGATCTGGCGGATTAGAACGTTAGTACATTGGTGGTCGCTCGGGAGATCTGCTAATGTACCAACGCCATCATTCCTTCAACTTGATGCTGGTGATAAGATAGAAGTACGTTAGTGACTGGGCTATTCCGTGGGCGATGCGACGGTCGATCTGGCCCGAGACGTCCACCGCGTGCCGGCCACCGCTCGCCGTCGGGCACAGCACAGCCAGCCGTTTTCCCTCGTCGTATCCCTGGAGCACCCACTCGCCCCCGTGACGGCGGCGGAACATCTCGCCCAGGAAACAGGCCCACAACAGGCGCATCTTTTTCGAGGGATCGGAGGATTCCCGTAGATGGCGGTCGATCCATTCATCCAGGAGTTGCAGCGCGGTGGAGTCGTAGGCTACCTCGTAGCCTGCAACCCGGCTTAGTTCTCGCTGCGCCCGTTCCGCCATTTCCACCAGAGAACGAACCTGTTGCGGCGTCAGAAACTCCACTGATTCCATTCTGCCCACCTCCCACGCGCCTGATCTCTATCGGGAACAGTATAGCACGGTTATGAAGGAAGGTCAATCGGTTCCGAGAAAGTATTGCGCATCAACCAGCTTGTGCTATAATACCGCTGTCGGAAGGGTGCCGGAGTGGACGATCGGGGCGGTCTCGAAAACCGTTGTGGTCTTTATAGGCCACCGTGGGTTCGAATCCCACCCCTTCCGCCTGACGTATCTTTTTCCCCCCGCCAGATGATGATTTTCTGATCCTGCACCTGCACCCAATCCCCGGTGTGAATGCGCGAGATGTCCACTTGGTCCACCATCGGAATCTCGGCGATGATCGCTCCCACGGCCACGACGGGGTCAGCCTCGGCGTTGATGATCGCCGCCGGAGCTAACTGAGAGCGCACCAACCGGTAGAGTGTGTAAGAGCCAACGGTGCTGCCTTTGCCTGTGGGGAAAACTAGCACGCGCCCGGCTATGCACTGGCCTTCGAGTGGATGACCGGCTTCGATGACGATGCCTGTGTCAGGATCTATTCCGCCCAGAAAGCCGATGGGTTCGGGCGATACTAGCGCCTCGCCTTCTGTCTGGCCGGCTTTTACTACACGGGCGAGAACGCGGATTGGGGGACAATGTCGGATCATGTGCGGACGAATATTGGACGGATAACTGTGTCGTAAAAGTTGGTCAATATGCCCAGACGGACGCCCTGGTGACGCATCCAATCTTTGAGGTTGTTCACGTTCACGTCGGTCACGTCACGGATGGCTACGGGGAAATGCATAACTGCACTCTCGACAACAAAATGATTGAATTTCAAGGAACCGATGCTTTCGCCCTGGAAGATGACCTGGTAATCCCGGCGTGGTTCGATGCCCACACTGCGCAACCGGTATTCGTGGTAGCAGGCGTTGGCATAGATGCGATGAATGAACCCAAGTCCCAAGGTACAATGCACTTCAACCGCTGCACCAAGTACTTCACCCGTCACTTGGGGATAGAGCAATCCTTCTGGCAATTCGTCCAGAGATCGGAATCCAGGTTCGTACTCGGCTTGTCGTTCCGGATCAAAATACAGTCGCTCGAACTCTGGCTGTGGCCCGCCAAAATTGAGCAGCAGTCCCACTCGTGCTCCGACTGTTTTCATATACGAGAAGAGTTGTGCTTTGTGGATTCCCTCTAATTGGGGCGACACCTTACACTCGACGACAACTCGTTCGTCCACGAGTAGAATGTCGAGCTTTTGTACGCCGACTAGCCGCTCCTTGTACACAATCTGGTACTCTGGCTGTCGTCGGTAGTGCACCCCCTTATCCCCTATCACCTTCACCAGTGCATTTTCGTGAATGAACTCGGGATGGGTGCGTGACAGGCCGTTGTACACGACGTAATATGATCCGAGGATTTCTCCTGTCAGTTCTTTGTAGAGCAACTTGGTCATTGGTTTCCATTGATCCGTTACTGTCCTGTGATCCGTGTTCTAGAACGCGGATCACAGGACAGTAACGAATGATACACCGTCAAAAAGATGCGCTCTTCACCTGCCCGTCAAAGTTCAAACAATCCTCCACTCGCTGGCGTTGAACTGCGCTCAGTTCGTCAAGCGCAAAGTAACGGTGGGTATAATTCAAAAGTCTGGGGAGCTTTCGACGTAGCCGCGCTTTCCATAGCGCGCAGGCCCGCGAGGTATGGAAACCTCGGCTACATAGCCCCGTTTTATTGAAAAGATAAAGTCTGGAGAAAAAAGAAACCTGTCCCCCAGAGTTCTGAATTATACCCGTAACGGTATTCAGAGTGTTCCGGACTCGGCCGTATCTCAGCACTGGCTGGCAAATCCGCTAGGCGGCAGCGAAAAATGCAGGCGTGTGAGTTGTAAGCCCGATGATAGTACATCCCACTCATGTAGCACACCTCGACCTCGCACCCCAGTTCCTCCAGGCACTCTCGGACGAGCGCCTCGTGGACCGTCTCGCCAGGTTCAAGAGATCCGCCTGAAAGCCCCCATCCCCCACCGTCGTAGGTCGCTTTGATCTGCAAGACCTGCCGCTCGTCGTTGGTGATGACGGCGTGAACGCTCAACCGATACGTGTCCTGAAAAGCCATCATGGCCCCGCAGTCCGCGTCACGTCAAATGCCTCGATATTCCACAACTCGATGTACTCACTGGGGTCCAGGATCACGCCGCTCACCTCCGGACGCGCGATGACCAGTTTGGGTACAAAGTAGAGCGGCAACACAGGCAGGTCGTTAGAAAAGATGCGCTGCGCCTCGCGATGGAAACTTGTGTGCGCTTCTGTGCCGGGTAGTGCATCCAACGCCGACTGACAGGCCACATCGTAGTCAACGCTGGCATAACCGGCGTCGTTGCTCGCAGCCCACCAGTTCTCCGATCGGGGGATCTCGGTGGAGAGATAGAGGCCACACGGCGCATCGAGATCGTTCAACCAGGAAAAAAGCGCCAGGTCGAACTGACGCCCGAACACTCGACCGTCCGGTCCGTCGGCGTAGAACTCCTCAAGCGCGAGGTACTCGACTGCCAGTCCGATGCCACAGGCTGCCAGATTCTCGGTCAGGATGTGCGCCGTTCGCTCGCGCGCCGGGTCATCGGCGGTCGTGAGGAGGGTAATCGTGAAAGGCGTACCACTCACAACACCTGCCACGTCGTGAGCCTCCCGCATACCGTCTCCATCCTCGTCCCGCCAACCTACCTCGTCCAACAACGCCCCACCACTGGCAGGATTATAATCCCAGCGATGCACCCGATCGCCCGCGTAGAGCGGATGCTCGGAGGCGATGTAACTGTGAGCCACAGAAGCTCCGCCGTAAGGGAACGCCTCACCGGCGATCCGTCCCCGGTCGACGCACTGGGCGATCGCCTGGCGCACTCGCGCATCTCCGAAAAAGTCCGAACGACGCACCCACTCAGCCGGGTCAATGCCAAAATCCAGGTGCTCCCACTCGCTGCTGGGGGATGAGATCAACTGCACCGCGCCGGCGCTGGCAGCCTCCAGAAGCGGCGCGATATCTCCGTTCTCGATCACGTCCTGGGTGATGAGGTCGCACTCGCCCGCCACGAGCCGATCGAGCGCCTGCTGAAGATCGGGGCCGAAACGAAAGATGACGCGATCGAGATGAGGCATAAGCGCAGCGGCTCCTTCCGACGCGCGAAAATAACGCGGGTTGCGCACCAGCGTGATGTGGTCGCCCGCCACCCACTCCTCGATGACGAACGGTCCCCAACCCAATGGTTTGCGCTGCGCAATCTCCGTATTGAGCAACTGCTCGGCGGCGGCCTGTCCCCAGACGTGCCGGGGCAGTGGGTGATAAAAATTCAAAAAGTAAAACGGATCGCGATAACCCGGAACGCCCGTCCAGACGACGGTGCGCTCATCCACGACCTCGTAACTGTGCGTGAGATCCTTGCGCAACTGCTGGACGGGGCTTTCGAACTCGTCGGCCAGCTCGAAGGAATAGCGCGAATCATCGGCGGTCAGTGGCTGTCCATCCGCCCAGGTGACGCCGGCCCGTAGCCTAAAGGTGACCACCATCTGCGTCGTCGTGATCACTTCCCCTTCCTCAAACGTCGCCTCTTGACCAGCGGCGCTGATGACGGTGACGCCAGGGAGCAAGTCCACCAACTGACCGTTGACATCCACGACCTTGTCGCCATCCCTCACCTGCACCGTTCGCTGGACGGCGTCTCCATCGGCTAAACTGGGAATCTTTTCCAGAATCACGGGCTGGAACTGGTACTTGCGGGTGTCAATTGGTCCATCGTAGATGCCCGCCAGCACGTTGCGAGCGGCGCGCGACGGACGCCCGTAGATAAAGAGCGTGTTTGGTTCAAACGCCTGGCAGATTGTGAGTTCCTTGGGCGGGAGCGGCGTCGCGGTAGCGGTCGGAGTCGGGGCCGCCGTGCTGATGGGATCCAGCGTGGGTGACGGCGATGGGGTAAACGCGGGTGGATCGAGGGTGACAGTAGGATTCGGCGTTGCACAGGCTGTGATGAGGCTGCTCAATAGCAACATAGCAATAGCGATGGTACTATGTTTCATTCTATCTCCTCAGTGGGTGAATCGGTAGATTGGTCGTCGCTGTCGCCAGCTCAATTCGCCAGCATCAGTAAGCTCGCCCAAAGATGGCTCGCTCACTGGCATTCCCTCCACAACAGATGCACTTTCCCGTACCCGGCTCCTGCTCCAGCGGGATGCAGCGCAGTGTGGCTTTGGTCTCGTCCTGGATCCGCGCCTCGCAGTCCGCGTCTCCGCACCACCAGGAATAGGCAAAGCCCTCGGACACGGCCTCCTTGAACTCGGCATAGTCCTTGGGATCGTAGGTGTGATCTTGACGGAATTTGAGCGCGCGCCGGTAGAGGTCGGCCTGGATCGTGGTCAGCATCTCCTGGATCGCTTCCGCCAGCCCTTCTCCCATAGGTACAGTGCTTTTTCCGTCGCGGCCCCACACATCGCGCCGGGCCAGCATCACGTGGCCTTGCTTCACGTCGCGAGGACCGATCTCGATGCGCAGCGGCGCGCCCCGCATCTCCCACTCGTTGAACTTCCAACCCGGCGAATGCTCCTCGCGGTCGTCTACCTTCACCCGCATGTCGCCCAACATCGCTTCGAGCTGGGCGACGACCTCGAGCACACGGGATCGCTCATCGTCATTCTTCCAGATGGGGACGACGACGATCTGGACGGGGGCCAACCTCGGAGGCAGGATCAATCCCTGATCGTCTCCGTGCACCATCACCACCGCTCCCACCATGCGCGTGCTGAGGCCCCAACTGGTTGTCCAGGCGTACCGAAGTTCGTTGTTCTGATCGAGAAACTGGATGTCGAACGCCCTGGCAAAGTTCTGGCCGAGAAAGTGACTGGTGCCCGACTGGAGCGCCTTGTAGTCGCCCATCATCGCCTCGATGGTATAACTGGTCACCGCCCCGGCGAATTTATCGCTATCGCTCTTGCGACCGCGGATGACAGGGATAGCCGCGTCCTCGATGGCGAAATCGGCATAGACCTCGAGCATCCGCCGCGTCTCTTCCTCCGCCTCCTCGGCGGTGGCGTGGGCCGTGTGCCCCTCCTGCCACAGGAACTCGGTCGTGCGGAGGAAAGGACGGGTGCGCATCTCCCAGCGTACCACGTTGCCCCACTGATTGATCAACACAGGCAGATCGCGATAAGATTGGATCCACTTGGCGTACATATGTCCAATGATCGTCTCTGAGGTGGGGCGCACGGCCAGCGGCTCCTCCAACTCCTTCCCGCCGCCGTGAGTGACGACGGCCAACTCGGGCGAAAACCCCTCGACGTGGTCGGCCTCCTTCTCAAAAAAGCTCATCGGGATGAAGAGAGGAAAGTAAGCGTTGACGTGACCGGTCGCCTTGAAACGCCGGTCAAGCCCGGCCTTGATGTTCTCCCACAGGGCATAGCCGTGGGGTTTGATAATCATACAGCCCTTGACGGGGGCATAATCGGCCAGGTCGGCCATCTGTATGACGTCGGTGTACCAGCGAGAATAGTCCTCGCTGCGGGAAGTGACTTTTTTAGCCATTGTTCCTCCGAAAATAACTCTGTAGGTCGGATTTGTTATCCGACCCCGTCGATTAGCAAAATCGCCCTACATTTTCGTCCTTCTGGATGAACGGAGTTCATGGTGACTCCTCCTAATTTTGCTCAAGTTTCACACCTGTGCATCCATACTCGATCACGCGGAAAGGGTACACATTGATGACTTTGGTATCTCGATAACGGGTTCGCGAAGGCTCCGGCCCGTAGACGTGCTTGTGTCCGTGGAGCAGGTAACGGGGCCGGAAACGGGCCATCAATCCCAGGAAGGCCTTGAAACCGCGATGCGGCAGATCGTCGCCGTCGTGGATGCCCAGGGGCGGCGAGTGCGTGATGAGGATGTCCAGGTACCGCCCGTAGATCACGCGATTCACGAGCAGCGCCGGCGTCAAGCGCCAGACTTTGGAGACCATCTCGCCCTCCGTGTACTGGAAAGGTGCTCTGGGCTTGTAGCGGATCGAGCCTTCCAATCCCGCCAAAAGAATTCCTTTAACCTCCACGGTCCTTCCATCCAAATTGACCCAACCGCCCGGCTTGGTGAGCGTGCGCCCATCCGCCGTGTGCATGGGCTGGTCGTGGTTGCCGTGCACGAACAAACAGGGCACGTTCAACATCGACACGATGTACTCCAGGTAGGAATACGATAGATCGCCGCACGAAAGCACCATCTCCACGTCGCCAAATCGCTCGCAGATCTGCGAACTGTAGATACCTTCGACCACGCGGTCGCTGACGGCGAGGATCTTCACGCACTCACCTCTCGGGCCACTCCCGCTTGTAATTGATCGCCAGTTTATCGAGGATCGCCTGTTCCAGGTCTACGCCGGTCAGATAAGCCAGTTGGAGCAGATAGAGCGCCACGTCCGCCAGTTCCCCCGCCAGCGCCTCGTTATCGGCCTGCTCGCGCCACTGGAAATGCTCCAGCACCTCGGCTGCCTCCAGCGAAAGCGAGATGGCGATGTTACGCGGTGTCTGTGGCAACGGCGAATCCTCATCATACCAGCCCATCGCTGCCACGAAGCGATTCATCTCGTCAGTGAGTTCTTGAATGGTCATTGCTGCTCTCACCCGCTCATACAAAAAACAGCCCTCACACGATCTAGAGGGCTGGTCGGCTTGCATCCTTAGCGTGCGTCCCTATCGTGCCTACGCCCAACGCGCCTATCCAGGCCAGGAATCTGGCTGCGCAGGAGCAGGCGGGCTGAGAACACGCATCACGAACACGACACACATCCTGGGACCTCGTCTCTGAATGGGAGGCAGTATACAACGAAAAAGACGAGATGTCAAAGCGCCAACTTGCCACCAAGCGAAATACATACTATAATCTCACACCACACAGCAATGACGAGACCTACGCAGCCCAATCGCCTACAAATTTATCACCAAGGAGAGAGACGATGCGGTACGAAATCAAAGGGACGTTGCTGGAAGCAGTCGACGTGTACCTGAACCAGGGAGAATCCGTCTTTACCGAGTCGGGCGGGATGGCCTGGATGCGCGGCGACATTGAGATGAAAACTGGCACAAAGGGCGGGCTGATGGCCGGCCTGGGGCGAAAGCTGGCGGGCGAATCGCTCTTTATGACCACCTACACGTGCAGAAGCGGCGAGGGAATGGTCGTCTTTACGCCCGAAGCGCCGGGCAAGGTGCTCGACTTTCAACTCCAGCCCGGCCAGAGCCTCATCTGCCAGAAAGATGCCTTTATGTGCGCCGAAAGCTCGGTCACGCTGGAGATGCACTTTCGCAAAAAGCTGGGAGCGGGCCTCTTTGGCGGCGAGGGCTTTATCCTGCAAAAGATCACCGGGCCGGGCACCGCATTCCTCGAGATCCCAGGCGAGGCGCGAGAATACACGCTGGCTACAGGGGAGACGATGCAGGTGGACCCCGGCCACATCGCCCTGTTCGAGCCGACGGTCAACTATGACATAACCACGGTCAAGGGATTGAAAAACGTCCTTTTCTCCGGTGAGGGGCTTTTCCTGGCGACGTTGACCGGGCCGGGTCGGATATGGCTGCAGAGCCTGCCGCTTTCGAACCTGGCGGGGAAGCTGGCGAAATATATGCCGACAAAGAGCGCCTGAGTCTATCAACAGCTAGCGACTGGAGCGATTGTCAGCTAAAGGCTAGCAAATAACGACGAACAACTGAGGATTGGCCATGCCCCGAAAAAAGGTACTCATCGTGGCAGCGCTGGCGTTGATTGACGTGCTCGTCCTGTGCGTGATGGGGAACGTGGTGCTCCGTTCTCTGAGACAGCAGGCCGCGGTCGTCACGCCTGTCTCGACCCCGACAGCAACGATCACACCGACCGCTACGATCCCTCCCACGTGGACGCCGGCTCCCAGCCCCACCCTCCAACCTACCCACACTCCCAGCACCGCCAGCACGCCGACCGAATCACCCACCTCTGAGCTGGCCTCCGAACCCGTGCTGTCGCCGACGCTGACTACGGTACCGCCGCCCACCCCGGCCACGGTGCCGCTCGAAAATCCCACATTCGATAACATCCGGGAAAACTCGATCCCTGGCTGGCAGACGGGAGGGTTTGTCAACTGGAAGCCGGGCGACACGTTCGACGCCAACTCCTCCTTCGCCGCCCCGCGCTTCCACCGGGCCGACGATCTACGCCAGGAGATCAGCGGCTCGACGCTTCAGATCGATACCACTCCCTGGGTCAAACTGAGGGCCTGGGTGTTTCAGACGGTAGAGGTGGAGCCAGGCAAGCGGGTACAGTTCCAGGTGCTGGCGATAGGATTCGTCAACGATACGAGCGGAGGCTACATCTTGAAGGCTGGCGTGGACCCGAATGGCGCTGAGGGGTGCGAAGAGGCGCAGTGGGGAACCGAGCAGATTGTCGATCAAGAGGACGGCGTGATCGTGCTCATGTCGCCGGAGGTGAACGTGGGAGAAACAGGTCAGGTGACGGTCTGCATGTTCGCCGAGACACAATTCGCGCAGGTGTACCACGCCGCCTTCTTCGACGAGGCCCTGCTCACCGTGCTGCCACCTGAGTAAGAGAGTCGAATAGCAACTCCCTTTTTGTAGCCGCGCTTTCCATAGCGCGTGCATTTTGCCACATGAAGCACCCTTCGCGATATAGAAATCGCGGCTACAACTCTCGTTTTTTCCCATAACGGGAATTGCTGAGGGTCGAATAGCAAATTCGACCTACAATTCAGGCGAGGAAATCTCGCAGCTCGTGGCCGTGGCCGGGATAGCGCAACTTGCGGAGCGCTTTCGATTCGATCTGCCGCACCCGCTCTCGCGTTACGTCGAAGGCCTGCCCGACCTCTTCCAGGGTGTGCGTTTCTCCATCGATCAACCCAAAGCGCATCTCCAACACCGCGCGCTCCCGCTCGCTGAGCGAATCGAGGGAGGAACGCACGTGCTCCTTGAGCAGTTGATCGGCAGCCGCGTCAACCGGCCCCGCCACCATCTCGTCCTCGATCAGCTCGCCCAGCACGCCGTCGTTCTCTGACCCCACCGGCATCTCTAACGACATCGGCTCCTTCGAGATGCGCAGGATACGCCGCACTTCGACCACCGCACTCTTCAACCGGTGCCTCAATGCCAGCGGTAGCGCCTCTTCCGCCATCTGCGCCGAACGGATAGCCTTTTTCTCCTCCGCGTCCAGCATGTCCGACTCCAGCGCCAGTTCCTCCATCGAGGCTTCTCTTCCCAGATCCTGCGCCATCTGCCGCTTGAGGCGGATCAACCGGTTGATCTTTTCCACCATGTGCACCGGGATTCGAATCGTGCGAGCCTGATCGGCGACGGCCCGGCTGATCGCCTGTCGGATCCACCAGGTCGCATAGGTCGAAAACCTGAACCCCTTGGTGGGGTCAAATTTGCGGACTGCCCGCAGCAGCCCGATGTTTCCCTCCTGGATCAAGTCGAGAAATGAAATCCCACGCCCGGTGTATCTCTTGGCCACGCTGACCACCAGCCTGAGATTGGCCTGGGCCAAAAGCTGTTGAGCTTCCTCCACGCGCATCTCCACCACAGACCACGTGGCTGCGATCTCCTCTTCGTCCGGTATCGCGTGTTCGAGCTTGCGCAACGTGGGAAACCATTTCCGTCCACGCCACTTTTCGCGGACTATCTCCAGCGTCGAGTCGGGCAACAAATAGAGCAGGGTCAAAACCTCAAAGAGAGGGCCGATGAGCGCCACCGGCGTCTCACTTCCCAGGTCTGACCAACCGGCCTGTTCCAAAAAATCGTAGAGGTACGAAGACCTATCGGGCAAAAGTACGTGATGCAATGCCCTGACTTCGTCCACCAGCGCGGTCTGGGTGGGAGGAGATATATCCAATTGATTACAATGCCGGTGCACGGCTAACCACGTCTCGCGAAGCAAATCTAGAATCGCGGTCAGAGTCTCCTGACCGGTCGGCGGTCGCCCGTTCTCCTCACTCAGACGAACCTGCAAGTTCTTGAGATACGTCCCTGTCTCTCGCAAGGTAGAAAGCCACGTCTCCTCGTGATGCTCAAGGAGCGGCACCCGTCCGATCTCCAGGAGATACATCCGCACCGGGTCATCGGTAGCCTCGATCAACGCCTCGTGTATGGTGTCATCAACGTCTTCCTCGATCTCTTCCAGTTCGTCAGGGGAGGGTTCATCCTCGTCATCGGAGAGATCCACGTCATCCCAATCATCGGCGAATTCGCCCGCTACTTCTACCAGCACCATATCGAACGCCGATCTCAACACCTCATCGAGATCGTTATCATCATCAGAGGATGTTTGTCCCTGTCCTGCCGTGTCATCGTCTGATTCCATGGATGTGAATTCGCTTTCCTCGGTCATCGGTTTCCTCGTCATTCGGTATAACCCGCCCGTCCCCATCGTTGCGCCAGCGCCTGCTGCGTGCGCAGCAAGGTCTCGGTATACGCCAGCTTCGCCTCGTCATATTGTCCCGCTCGTATATCCCCTGTCTCCTGGGCCTCAATGTCCAGTAAATTCAGTTCCTGGCCTATCCGCTGGAGATGGCGCTTTCGCAATCGTAACAGTGTGATGATAACGTCTCGCATCAGTTGTTCGTCAGCCAGCTCAACCTCACCGAGCGCGATCAAATCCTCTAACTGCGCGTGCAACTCGACAGGCAGCGCCTCGCGCAACGCCTCAGTAGACGCAGCTCGTTCGGTCGCCAAGATCGCCTCCCACGTCTCCAGGATGGTTCGAAGGCCTACGTTTTGAAAATCTCGCCCCTGTAGAGGCTCCAGACGGCTCTCCTGGAGCGCCTCATTGACCTGCAAGAAAAGACCGGGTCGTCGCAGGAGCGCCGACAGGCAGTGACTCTCGAGATCGGCATCCACGTCCCGTCTCGACGGCGGCGATGCACCGGGAGCGCGGGGCACGCCGCGCTGGCGGCGCGCGGCCTGATGCTCAGAACCTCTCAGTTGAGTCAGAACCGCCCGCGCGTCCACTCGCAGCGCTCTGGCGACCTTTTGAACGTAATCCTCCCGTTCCACCGGATTCGCCACCGCCCGCAGCACCGGCAGTAATTTATCCACTACGCGCGCCTTGACCTTGGTATCCTCCAGATCGACTCCCTCCAATAACACCTGGAGATAAAAGTCCACCACCGGGACGGCCTCCTCGACCAGCACGGCCCAACGCTGCGCGTCCTGGCGGATCAGATCGTCCGGATCTTGGCTGCCAGGAAGCCGCAGGATGCGCATCTCTGCTCCCAGACGAGCCTCGTATCCCACCAGCCCTCGCGGGTCAAAAACCGGCTCCCACTCCTTTTCCAGCGCCTCGCGCGCCACCTCGACGCCGCGCAGCGTCGCCTGCACGCCCGCCGCGTCGGGGTCGAGCGCCAGCACCATCCGCTGGGTGTAGCGTTGGAGCTGCTTGAGCTGCGGGTCCGTGAGCGCGGTGCCCATCTGGGCCACCACGTTGTCGAAACCGGCCTGATGCGCCTGCATCACGTCCATGTACCCCTCGACGATGACGACGCGATCGTCGCGACGGATCGCCCGCCGCGCCAGATCAAGCCCATAGAGAACCTCGCTCTTGTTGAACAGATCGGTCTGGGGAGAATTGATATACTTGGGCACGCCATCGGGATCGAGCGTCCTGGCCCCAAAACCGATCACCCTCCCTTGCCCATCACGGATAGAGATCATCAGCCGCTCGCGGAAACGATCATACGTGCCGCCGCTCTCCCGTTCCACCAACAGCCCGGCCTTGATCAGTTCTTCAATCGTATACCCTTGTTCAACCAAATAGGTTCGGGTTCTATCCCAACCGGGCAGGCTATAGCCCAGCAGAAATTTTTCGACCGTCTCGTCGCTCAATCCACGCCTGGCGACGTAAGCGCGCGCCGGTTCGGCCTCCGGGGCATGGCGCAGGATGTGATGGTAGTATCGCGCCGCTTCCGCCAGGAGCTTGCGAAGCCGATCGGCCTCCTCCTCCGCCTCTATCTGCGCCGGGGTGCGCGGTCGCAGTTCGACGCCCGCCTGCCGCGCCAGCTCTTCCAGCGCGGTGCGAAAGTCCCAGCCCTCCTGCTTCATCACGAAGGAAAAGATATCGCCTCCCTCGCCGCAAGCCCCGAAGCAATGCCAGCGTTGGCTCTCGGGAAAGACGACGAAGGACGGCGTCTTTTCAGCATGAAACGGACACAGGGCTTTATAGTTACGCCCCGACTTGCGGAGATTGACGCGCGCCGAAATTACGTCTACGATGTCGAGCTTCGACTTGATCTCATCTATGACGTCCATCTGATTTCCCAACTCCCGATCACGGACTCTGACCCTATTTTACTCATCTCTGTATATCAGGCAAGTTGAGCGCAAAGGTCTGCAACCCGCGAAAATCGCTCGTCGTAACAAGGCCCCATCTCTGCCCAATCGAAGCAGGCGACAGCAGGATGGAGTTCGGCTGCCACTTTGCGGGCCTGGTCGGGATGAACCAACGGCCAGCGCAACCGCGCCAAGAGATCCTCAAAGCCCTCGTACAGGCAGCTCTTGTGGTACGACGGCGGGATGATCTCTGGATAGGACAGGCGATGGGGCAGCACGGGAAAGCACCCGCAGTAGATCGCCTCGACGACTGCGATACCAAAAAATTCGTGAAGCGCAGTGCTGACGACCACGTCGGCCCGACGCAGGAGGGCTTTGTACTGCGCCTCGTCGGCGTAGCCAAAATGAACCACCCGCGCCCTCAGTCGCTCTCGCGCAGCCTCGAACTCGGGCGCGCTCTGCCGATGGCTCTTGCCCGCCAATGCGACCCGAAAATTTAACCCCTCATCGGCCAGCGCGTACAGTGCGCGGAAGAAGGTCTCCGGAGCCTTGTCGTACTCCCAGCGCTGGTTCCAAAGGATCAGGGGGATTTGAGATTGGAGGCTGAAGATTGGGGATTGGTTTACGTCGAAGCGGCGCAGATCGCAGCCTACCGGAAGCACCTCTGACCTGGCCTGCACGTCCGTGATACGGTGAACGTGCGTGTGGTCCGGAAAATGCTTGAGCAGGCGGGGTAGCTCGTCGAACCAATCCTCCAGGTGATGACGAGAGTTGAAAAACACGCGATCCGCGGCGAGCATCGAGAGCCAGTTGATCATGCTATAAGTCAAGTCGCGCTTTTCGCCAGGAGGGCAGGGATAGGTCAACTGGTTCTCGTGGCAGTAGAGAGCAGTCGGAACACCGGCGAGAACATCGCGGGTCAAGCCGAGGAAGGCGGGCAGGTTGAGCATATCGGAGGCGAGGATGAGATCGGGACGGACGTTGAGGGCGCGGGCCTGCTCGGCCAGCGTGAGCGCCCCGCCCTGCATGCGCCATTTCCAAAAGCGAGCCGGTAGCGCCAGCAACGTCACCTCGTGACGGCTGTGAGCGGCGTATCCCTCGGCCCAGGCCCGATGACTGCCGCCGCAATAGGGTTCGAGCAGCAAAATTTTCATCGTGTCCATCGCCAGGAATTATACCACATCTGGCCTTTACGCGCCGACTTGTGCGGGAAAGCGGGGCGGTGTACAATCAAGCCACAAGTTTCGTTCAGGGGAGGTGACACCAATGTTCAAATCACTGTGGCGCACGTTGGAAGAGGAATGTTCTGGGAAGGCGGCCTACCAGACCGTCGCCGACATCAGCCGTTACCATCGCATCCAGGCCAGCCCGGGCTTTCGCCAGGCAGCCGAATACGTCCGCGAGCGACTGGCCGAGGCAGGTCTTCAAGCCGAGATGCTGAGCTACCCGGCGAACACGGACACGGCCTTCTGGGGAGCACGCAGTTTCCAGGAATGGGACGCCCGCGCCGGCACGCTGCACCTGATCGAGCCAGAGGATCAGGCGCGCAAACTGGCCGACTATCGCGAGACGCCGATCTCGCTCATCCAACGCAGCATCGCCTTCGACGGCGAAGCGGAGGTGGTGGCAGTCGAGAAAGGAGAGAAACCGGAGGAATACGAGGGGCTGGACGTGGCGGGCAAAGTCGTGCTGACGCGGGGCAACGTACACCGGGTGCACGACCTGGCCGTGCTGCGACGCGGCGCGGTGGGCATCCTCTTCGATGGTATGGCGGAACACGAGCCGGCGCGCCCGGCCTGGGAGCTGCCCGACATCATTCAGTACACCTCCTTCTGGTGGCGCAGCGACGTGCGCAAGTGCTTCGGCTTCGCGCTGAGCCCACGGGAGGGGGAGCGGCTGCGCCGGTTGATCCGCCAGCGGCAGGAAAATGGCGGGGGATCGGTGCGCGTGCGCGCTCACGTGGACGCCCGCCTCTACGACGGCGCGCTCGACGTGGTCAGCGCGACTATCCCCGGCGAGAGCGACGAGGAGATCGTGCTGGTGGGCCACCTCTGCCACCCACAGCCCTCGTGCAACGACAACGCTTCGGGAGCGGCGGCGGTGCTGGAGGTGGCGCGGGCGCTGCAAAGCCTCATCGCTGCTGGCAAGCTGGCCAAACCTCTTCGCACGTTGCGCTTCCTGCTGTTGCCCGAGATGAGCGGCACCTACGCCTTCCTTTCGGCCAACGAATCGCGCATTCCGCAGATGGTCGCCGGACTCAACCTGGACATGGTGGGGCAGGATCAAGACCAGTGCGGCAGTTCCTTCCTGCTGGAAAGCCCGCCCGACGCGCTGCCCAGCTTTGCCCTCGACCTGCTGGCCTGCCTGCGCGAGAGGCTCTTTACCGAGGGCAAGACGCATACCAAAGTAGGCGGTTTTCCGCTCTTTCGCCACGCCATCACTCCGTTCAGCGGCGGCTCCGATCACTACATCTTTTCCGATCCCAGCGTGGGCGTGCCGATGCCGATGATCATCCAGTGGCCGGACAAGTTTTACCACACGACCGCCGACACGCTCGACAAGGTGGACCCGGCGATGCTGGGCAAGGTCTGCGTCCTGTCGGCGGCTTACGTCTATTGGCTGGCCGGGGCCGGGGAACAGGAGGCGCGCTGGTTGGCTTCGGAGATGTCGGCCCGCTTCCGGCAGCAAGTCATCAAGATGGTACAAGGAACAGTGACCGACGCCGGGGAAAAAGGAACTTTGCACCGCCAATTGGAATACCAGGCGGCGAAACACCAGAAAGCACTGGCAAGTCTGACGCGGCTGGCCCCAGTGGACGTGAGCGATTGGCAGGCCAACGACGGGACCTTTGCCGAGGCCGAGTTCGCCCGCGCCGCCGATCTATTGACCGAAGGTTCCGACGACGTAGCGACAAACGAGGAGGCCGCGCGGCTGATCCCAAGTCGTCTATTTCGTGGACCACTGGAACCCGGGGCTTGTGCGAGTCGCCTGGACGAAGCCGGGCGGGACGAATGGTGGGAACTCAACCAACGGATTATGAAAAACGCATCGCGGACGGTGCCGGCGTTGGCCCAATATTGGGCCAATGGCCAGCGCACGGTGGAAGAGATCGGACAATTGATCGCGCTGAAGACAGGACAAGATACCACGTCGCTGCTGGTCGAATACTTCCGGGTAGTGGTAAATTTTGACTGATGATGGTATCCTACTGACTAACCCAGGAGGTGTATCGTGATCATAGAAATCAAGATTCGCCATTGTCCCAAGTGTGGCAGTACTGACATCATCAAGAATGGACA
>DAOTUB010000115.1:0-17224 GCA_034437455.1 Anaerolineae bacterium
TTTTTTCTCCAGACTGTATCTTTTCAATAAAACGGGGCTATGTAGCCGAGGTTTCCATACCTCGCGGGCCTGCGCGCTATGGAAAGCGCGGCTACGTCGAAAGCTCCCCAGACTTTTGAATTATACCCTCAGCAGCTTCACCGTTTGACAGATTTCTTGCGCTGTGGTATATTTGAAATGGGCTTTTAGCACTCTTCATTCGAGAGTGCTAAAAGAGGTGTGACCGATGAACGAAATCCATGAACTGACACCCCGCCAACAGACGATCTTGGGTCTGGTTGTGCGGGATTACGTCGAGACCGCCACGCCGGTTGGCTCCCGCTCCCTGGTCGAACGATACGGCCTGTCGGTGAGCCCGGCCACCGTGCGGAACGAACTGGCTCAATTGGAAGAGTCGGGCTATCTCTCTCACCCGCATACCTCTGCAGGCCGCGTCCCGACGCACGCAGGCTACCGCTATTTCGTCGAGCGCCTGCTGGGCGAGGTGACGCTGCCCTTGCACGAACAGTTGACTATCGTCCACCAGTTCCACCAGGCGCGCCAGAACCTCGAACAGTGGATGCCCTTGGCGGCCTCTGTCCTGGCCCGTACTGCCCGTGGAGCGGCTTTGGTGACTGTGCCTCAGGCTGTAGAGTCGCGGTACAAGCATTTGCAGCTCATCTCCACGCAAGGGCGAGGCGTATTGCTCGTTCTCGTCCTGCGAGGAGGCATGGTCAAACAGCGGACGCTGACCCTGGCCGAGCTTTTCAGCCAGGAGGCGCTCAGCGAGGCCAGCGACCGGCTCAACCAGTTGTGTAACGGATTGGCCGCCGAAGAGATCGAGGGACGCGTCGAGATGTTACCTCCGTTCGAAGCCGACGTCGCCCGGCTCGTGCTGGACATTATGCGCCAGGTGGATGCCTATCCCGCCGGGCCTGTCTACCGCAATGGCCTGAGCGAAGTCTTGCGCCAACCCGAGTTCGCCGAAGGGGAAAAGGCCCAGGAACTCGTGCGAGTCCTGGAGGAACGCAATTTCTTCCGGGGGGTGCTGGCCGATGCCCTCAGTCCCAGGACGGGCAGCGTGCGGGTGTTGATCGGCGGCGAGGGGCGCTGGGAAGAGTTGCAGACCTGCAGTCTGGTGTTGGCGCGCTATGGCGTGACCGACCTCTCCACCGGGGCGCTGGGCGTGGTAGGCCCCACTCGCATGCTCTATGGTCGCGCCATCTCGGTCGTGCGCTTTGTCGCCGGGCTGTTGTCTGATCTGGTGTATGATATGCACGCCGGATAGCGGATCAATGAACAATAGGTCAATGAACAATTAAAATGGAGTATGAGCGCATCGGACGAAAAAGCGGTAAGGAGATCAAAGTGACGAAGAAAGAAAAAGAATCGGACGCCCAGATCAGCGAGGAGACGATTGAAGCAGAAGCAGAGGAAATTGAGGAGGAACCGGAAGAGCTGAGCGAGCTGGAGAAACTGCAACAGGAACTACAAGAGGCCCAGGCCCAGGCCGCCGAGTACCTCGATGGTTGGCAGCGGGCACAGGCAGAGTTCTCAAATTACAAAAAGCGGCAGGAGGCGGAGCGCGCGCAGGTGAGGGCGTTCGCCAACGCAGACCTGTTGCGCAAGCTGTTGCCCGTCGTGGACGACTTTGAGCGGGCGGCCAGAACCCTACCGTCCGATCTGGCGCACCTGACGTGGTGCGAGGGTGTCTTTTTGATCAAGCAGAAACTGGATGCGGTGCTCGAATCCGAAAACGTCAAGCCTATCGAGACCGAGGGCCAGTCGTTCGACCCCCGTTATCACGAGGCCGTGACCTACGAGGAGATCACGGGCTACGAAGAAAGCCAGATCATCGGCGAGGTACAGCGAGGGTACATCCTCGATGAGCGCGTGTTGCGGCCGGCGTTGGTGCGGGTGGCCAAGGCGCATGCTGTTCAGCCCCAAGCCGAGGACGATGAAGATGGCTTTGACAAAAGCGAGAATAATTAAGGAGTAATGATATAAATGGGCAAAATCATCGGTATTGATCTAGGCACGACCAACTCGGTCTGCGCGGCGATGATAGGCGGCGAGCCTACCGTCATCACCAGCGCCGAGGGAGGGCGATTGTTCCCCTCGGTTGTGGCCATCAATCTCAAGACAGGGGAACGTATGGTCGGGCAGGTCGCCCGGCGACAGGCCGTCGTCAACCCAGACAATACGATCTTTTCCATCAAACGCTTTATGGGGCGCAAGTTCAACGATCCAGAGGTGCAAAAAGCCCTGGAGCTGGTCCCCTACAAAGTCACCGAAGCCCCCAACGGGGATATCCGGGTCTGGATGGGGGATAAGGAGTACAGCCCGCCGGAGATCTCGGCCATGATCCTGCAAAAGCTCAGGGCGGACGCCGAAGCCTATCTGGGCGAAGAAGTGACGCAGGCCGTCATCACCGTCCCGGCTTACTTTAACGACAGCCAGCGCCAGGCGACGAAGGATGCCGGACGGATCGCCGGGCTGGAGGTGCTGCGCATCATCAACGAGCCGACCGCGTCCTCGCTGGCCTATGGCCTCGACAAGAAGAAGGACGAGACGATCGCCGTCTTTGACCTGGGCGGCGGCACGTTTGACGTCTCGATCCTCGACGTCGGCGAGGGCGTCTTTGAGGTGCGCTCGACCAGCGGCGACACCTTCCTGGGCGGCGATGACTGGGACCGCCGCGTCATCGATTGGGTGGCTGACGAGTTCAAAAAAGAGCGCGGCATCGACCTGCGCGAGGATCGTCAGGCGCTCCAACGATTAAAAGAGGCCGGCGAAAAGGCCAAGATCGAGCTGAGCACCGTGATGGAAGCCGAGATCAACTTGCCCTTTATCACCGCCGATGCCTCTGGCCCGCAACACTTGCAGATGAAACTCACTCGTGCCAAGCTGGAGCAACTGACCGAGGATCTGATCGAGCGCACCATCGGCCCCTGCAAACAGGCTCTGGCCGACGCCAAGCTAAAGCCCGCCGACATTGACGAGGTCGTCCTGGTGGGCGGTATGATCCGCATGCCGGCCATTCAACAAAAAGTGGCCGAGTTCTTTGGCAAAGAGCCTCACAAGGGCGTCAATCCTGACGAGGTGGTGGGACTGGGCGCGGCGATCCAGGGCGGCGTCCTCGGCGGCGAGGTCAAGGACGTGCTCCTGCTCGACGTGACCCCGCTGACGCTGAGCATCGAGACGCTGGGCGGTGTGGCTACCGGCCTGATCGAGCGCAACACCACCATCCCCACGCGCAAGAGTCAGATTTTCTCCACCGCCTCCGACGGCCAGACGCAAGTGGAAATTCACGTGGTGCAGGGAGAGCGGCCCATGGCGGGCGACAACAAGAGCCTGGGCAAGTTCATCCTCGACGGTATCCCCCCCGCGCCGCGCGGTATCCCGCAGATCGAAGTCACCTTCGACATTGACGCCAACGGTATCCTCAACGTCGCCGCCCAGGACAAGGCCACGGGCCGCGAACAGACGATGCAGATCATCCCTTCCAGCGGTCTTGCCGATTCAGAGATCGAACAGATGGTTCAGGACGCCGAAAAGCACCGGGATGCGGATCAGCAGAGGAAGGGCCAGGTCGAGGCGCGCAACATGGCCGACAATGCCGTCTACAGCGCCGAAAAGTTCCTGCGAGAGCAGGGAGACAAAGTGCCAGGCCATCTCCGTTCTGAGGCGGAGGCCAAGATCGAAGCACTCAAGAATGCTCTCCAGAGCGAAGACGTCGTCGCCATGCGCCGAGAGACGGAAGAGCTGGGCCAGGTGATACAGCAATTGGGAGCCTCGATGTATGAAGGAGCAGGCCCTGGCGCGCCTCCACCACCAGGAGGACAGCCCCCCGAGGGCGGTGAGGCGCCCGACGATGAAGAGGACATCATTGACGGCGAATTCAGCGAAGCCTAGTGCACAGACAATGTCATTAAGCTAAGGAAGCGCGCGCCGGTTGAGTAGGCCCGAAGGGCCGTATCGAAACCAAGCGAGCGGGTCTTGTAACAGATTTCGACCGCGAAAAGCGCGCGCTTCCGCTACTTAACCGACGGCGCTTAACGACATTGAGTGCACAGACAAGTAAACGAGTATGGATAGATGAGTGGCAAGCGCGATTATTACGAGTTACTGGGGATTGGGCGTTCGGCATCGCCTCAGGAGATCAAAAAGGTCTACCGCCGACTGGCGCGTCAGTATCATCCGGACGTCAGCGATGAGCCTGAGGCAGAGACGCGATTCAAAGAGATCAACGAAGCCTACGAGGTACTCTCCGACGCGGAGAAGCGAGCTACCTACGATCGTTTCGGTCACGCCGGCCTCAGCGGAGGGCGCGCTGGTTTTGACTTTGGCGGCTTTCGCGATCCCTTTGACATTTTCGCAGAGGTCTTTGGAGGAGGATTTGGATTTCGTACCGCTGCTCGCCGGGGGCCGCGGCGCGGCGCCGATCTGCGCTATGACCTACGGCTGACTTTTGAGGAAGCGGTCTTTGGATGTGAGAAAGAGATCGAGGTCACGCGCTACGAGGTCTGCCCAGAGTGCAACGGCAGCGGAGCAGAGCCGGGTACGTCGCCGGTCCGCTGCTCGGAATGCAACGGCACCGGTCAGGTGCGACGGGTGCAGCGTTCCATCCTCGGGTCTTTTGTCAGCGTCACCACCTGCCCCACTTGCCGAGGCGACGGAGAAACGATCCCCATCCCTTGTAAGCGGTGTAACGGCGACGGACGAATCTATGCCGCTCGCAATCTTTCCATCACGATTCCGGCCGGTGTGGACAGGGGCACCCAGATCCGCCTGGCAGGCAAAGGAGAGATGGGGGAACATGGCGGTCCTCCTGGCAACCTGTACATCGTTCTCGATGTCGAGCCTCATCCCATCTTTCGGCGGCGTGACGACGACGTGTTGGTGGAACTGCGGATCAACGTCGCTCAGGCGGCGTTAGGAGCCGAGGTGAACGTGCCCACGCTGGAGGGTGAGGAAACCGTCTCCATCCCCCCCGGTACTCAAAACAACACCGTGTTGCGCTTGAGAAACAAGGGCGTGCCCCACGTGCAGCGCAATGGCCGGGGCGATGAGTTGGTGCTGGTACGGGTGGCCGTCCCGGACAAGCTCTCGGCCGAGCAGAAGCATCTCTTGCGGGAACTGGGCGAGACGCTGGAATCCGAGAGCGTGGTGCAAGAGAAACAGGGTTTTCTGGACGGAGTACGGGAGTTTCTTGGCCTCTAATGCCCGGTGGCTTGAGATCAGCGTAAGCGTGGAGGGCGAGGTCGCGGAGGCGGTGGCTGAGGTGCTCTCGCGCTATGCATACCGTGGAGTGGTCATCGAATCCGGGCCTGAGGGTTGGAACTCGGGCCCGGTCGCAGTTCGGGCCTACCTCCCGGCCGATGACCAACTGGGGGCCAGTAGGCGGCGCGTTGAGGAGGCGCTCTGGCACCTGAGCCAGGTGCGATCTATTCCCGACCCGACCTTCCAATTCGTCGCCGAAGAGGACTGGGCCGAAGCGTGGAAAGAAAAGCTGGAGGTGCTGCGCGTGGGGCGGCACCTCGTCATCCAGCCCTCGTGGCTGGACTACTCGCCGGCGCCCGAGGATATTGTCATCCAGTTGGATCCTGGGATGGCCTTTGGAACTGGCTTGCATCCCACGACACAGATGTGCCTGGCAGCCCTGGAGGAATGGGTCTGGCCAGGGGCGGAGGTGCTCGATCTGGGCACCGGCTCTGGCATCCTGGCGATCGCGGCTGCCAAGTTGGGCGCCGGGCGCGTGCTGGCAGTGGACAACGACTCTCAAGCGGTCAAGGCGGCGCGGGATAACGTGTTAACGAATGGCATGCACGAGATCGTCAGCTTGGAGCGCGGGTCCCTGTCGAAGGTTCCGGGAAATTATGATGTTGTGGCCGTCAACATTCTGGCAAAAGTCATCGTGGAAATGCTGCAAGAGGGGTTAGCCAAACAGGTGCGTCCTGGAGGTGTGTTGATCGCTGCCGGCATCATTGCCGATCAAGTGCCCCAGGTGATCACAGCGCTCAAGCAGAGTGCGCTTGCGCTAGCAGGCCGGCGTCAAGAGGGAGATTGGGTGAGCCTGCTAGCAAGACAAGGTCAATCCGCTCTGCGCTGATCGGAGGCTTTATAGCGATACGTAATTCGACCGCGCGTCAGGTCGTAAGGAGAAAGCTCGACACGGACCCGGTCGCCTAACAGAACCCGGATATAGTACTTGCGCATCTTGCCGGAGAGGTACGCCAGTACTCTGTGACCGTTATCGAGTTCCACATGGAACTGTGTGTCGGGCAGTGCCTCGACAACAGTTCCTTCCATATATATTTTCTTCTCTTTTCCCATTCAGTTATCTCTCCCTATCAAGTTGCGTTCATAGCATAGTACCTGTATTTTCTTCTTCAGTCGCCTCGGCCTCTGGCGCTGCGGCCTCTTCCTCGACCTCCTCGGTCACCTCCGCCTCTGGCGCCGTGGCCTCTTCTTCAACTTCCTCGGTCACCTCCGCCTCTGGCGCCGTGGCCTCTTCTTCAACTTCCTCGGTGACCTCCGCCTCTGGCACCGCGGCCTCTTCCTCGACCTCCTCGGTGACCTCCGCCTCTGGCGCCGTGGCCTCTTCCTCGACCTCCTCGGTGACCTCCGCCTCTGGCACCGCGGTCTCTTCTTCAACTTCCTCGGTCACCTCCGCCTCTGGCACCGCGGCCTCTTCCTCGACCTCCTCGGCGACCTCCGCCTCTGGCGCTGTGGCCTCTTCTTCAACTTCCTCGGTCACCTCCGCCTCTGGCGCTGTGGCCTCTTGTTCAACTTCCTCGGTGACCTCCACCTCTGGCGCTGCGGCCTCTTCCTCGACATCCTCAGTGGCTTTCGCCTCTGGCGCTGCGGCCTCTTCCTCGACCTCCTCGGTCACCTCCACGTCTGGCACCGCGGCCTCTTCCTCGACATCCTCAGTCACCTCGGCTTCCTTTTCCTCGGCCGGGGGAGCTATCTTGTGTTCCACCATCCATCGCTCCCACTCGTCCCGATGTACCTGTCTGGCGCTCAGGGCGATCCGTTCTTTCTGGGTGTCTATGCTGATGATCTTTACCAGCACTTTTTCACCGGAGCGGACAATGTCCGAAGGATTCAGTTGTGACATACCGCTCATCTCACTGACGTGGAGCAGTCCCTCGACGCCGAGGTCCAGCTTGACAAAAGCGCCAAAGTCCAACACGCGGCTGATCTCGCCTTCGACCAACTGATCGGGCTTGTAGCGCTCGGCCACCTCCGTCCAGGGATTAGGCTGAAGTCGTTTGAGGCTGAGCGCGATTCGTTTTCGTTCCCAGTCCAGGTTGAGAATGTAGACGTCTACTTCATCGCCGATCTTGACTACCTCGCGCGGATCGTTCACCTGTCTCCAAGACAGTTCCGAGATGTGGATCAAACCATCCGCTCCTCCCAGATCCACAAAGGCACCGAAATCAGTGATGCCGGTGACCGTCCCATGACGTGTGTTGCCTTCAGACAGTTCATCCATCACCCGTTCGCGTTGCATTTTTTGCCAGACCCGGCGCGCCTGTCGTTGCGAGAAAATTAAGCGACGGCGCTGGCGATCTACTTCAATGATCTTGAGCCCTACCTCTTCTCCAACCATTTCCGCCAATCGTTGGCGGCGCTCTTCCCCTTGCAGTCCTCTCGGCATCCCGACGATGTGCGAGGCAGGGACAAAGCCACGGATACGGCCAAACGGGACCAGGAGGCCGCCACGATTATGACCAGATATCTGGCCTTCGTAGATTTCTCCGTTCTCCATCATCTCTTCCGCCTTGACCCAATCCTCTTGTACCAGGGCGTGATAAACGGATAGGATGAGACGCCCGTCTTTATCCTGTGGCTTTTCGACCGAGACGAGTATGGTGTCGCCAGCCTGGATGTTGGAAAACGTCTCCTCATCCAGACGCTCCAGATCTTCTATGGGGACAAGGCCATCCCGTTTGAACCCCGCATCCACGATGGCACCGTGTTCGCCGATTTCTATCACGACACCGTTGTGGATAGCCCCACGTTTGGGCATTTGGTAATCGTACTTATCTTCAGCCAGATACTCTTCCAGCTTCTGTTCAACTGTTTCTTGGGAAGCCGAATTTTGGCTGATCGGTTCCTGCTCGGCCTGGTCCTGCTCGGTTGGTAAGATTTCTATATTCATTAACTCAGATCGCTCCTAATGGTATTTACCTTCGCGCAAAACCCGACACCGCCTGCACTCAATGGACGCATGGGCAATGCCGGGTTTGAAAACCGCTGACATTGAAAGGATACGTAGCGAAATCGCTTGATCCTATCCACCTCCAAAGCTGTTAACACAAAGACGGCTGGCGCTGCGGTTTGCACAAGCAAAGGTCTCAAACGGATATTCTATCATGTCGTGAAGGAATGTCAAATCATCAGACGACGCAAACTCTCTCCGCCCCGCCGACGCCGAACCTTGCCTGGAGCAGTCAGGGCGCCTCGTTGGGATCGATATGCAGCGTCGTGTGATAAGAGAAACCTTTACGAGAGCCTGAAGGTCCCACAGCCTAAATGTGTTTGCCTCCCAACGTGGAGGATGGCTGCCAGTTCCAGGTAGGGCAGAAGAGATCGGGGGATCGCTCCAGCAAAGGTTTGGGCGCCTACCCAACGCCCTGGGCAACCCTTGGGGGCTGACTTGAGCGAGAGGATCTGCCGGCGGGAAATACGTCGCGCCTTTTCCCGCACGCGCCGGAGAGCCTTTTGCTCTTGTGCATCCAAAAGCGCCCATACGTCATCGGGTATGGGATTTTTTTCCGGCAGGAACAAGGTCATCCGGGACATCAAAGCGTCCAAAACTCCTTGAATCGTCGGTACCTCGCGCACCGGAATTTCGATCTTGGTGCGTGAGCGGTGAGAACCGTCCAACGTGTTTGGCATCTCTCCCAGGTCGAAAGGCGTGATCCAGTTCAGATCGCGAAAGCGCCGGGCAACCTCCGGTTGTCCAGAATTCCGACCAAACGTCAGACCTTCCGCCCATTGAGCGGGGCTGGCGCGGTAGTCCAAGTCCAAACGTCCATCGCGGACCACCGGCTCCCAACACGTCCCCCGGGCCGCGTAGACGGCCTGGATGTCGAACTCGCCCCACAGTCGATTAGGGCGGCGCCACCGGGAGTCTGAGGTAGAGGCAGCTTCTTCCATTGCCGGTAAGACGAGCTCCAAGAACAAACCGTGATCTGCGCTGCTCCCCATCAGCTTGAGCTCCCACAAGATGACTTCTCCACGCCCATAACTCCGCTTCCCTGGATAGGGAAACAACACCGCTTCAATCGGCCAGTGTGCTTGGGGAGGGATGGTTGTTTCGTCGTCCCAGGCAGCCAAGGCTTTGCGCCAATCGCGAGCCTCGTGCGTAGGCAGGCGGTTGGCGATCATGGTACCCAATACCTGCGATAGCAGCGGCGAAAGACATCTTGGCAGAACGGCCAGCGAACTGTTGACCCTCCAGGCGATGAGATAGCGAATCAGATTAATAGGTCTGATAAAAGGCCACATAGTCGATCAGCTCGTAGAGCAATCGCGTCTGGGGCTTGGACCAGTTCCGGACATTCCAGGCGCTCAACATGTCCCGGGCTTCCTGGTCCAGGTAGCCCAGGAAGCGGCCCCAGTATAACTGTTCCTCTTGAGCGTCTTCCGTAGCCAGGATCTTGTGGAGAAGCTCCTGCTCCCTGGGGCGCAGGATGGTCCGAAACACAGTCGCCATCTCCAGCAAGCTCAGAAATTCGGCGACCCCGAAAGTCAATATTCCCTGGCGATCGAAATGATGGGGTCGGAGAACGTGAAAAGGGCTTGAAAAGAAGCGCACCCGCAGCCGGTCCATCGGGAACCTGGACTCGCCGTGGACAACTCGACAGAGGACCTCTCCCATCTTCAGGTGCCTGGAACCGGTGGTAGGAAATACTTGGACGAGACCCTGTAGGTCAGCACCGTGATAAAGCGCCAGTTCCTGGAACCAGGACTTTAACTCCTTCCGGGGAAGCATCAGCAGAAAGTGGTTATCGTCGTGGCTATACGCGCCCAGGACGTGGCTGTCTTGAAAACCGCTGCCGGTGCGGAGTTGTCTGGGTAATTGATTGACAAAGCCCCACAAGACAGAAGCGTGGCGGGAGACGTCGCCCAGCTTCCAGGCCCGGCTCAAGATCGCCTGGCAGGTGGCGCAGTAACGGGCCTTGGATTTCCTGGGTGGATAAATCTGGCAGCGCTCGCAGGGGCCATACAAGGCAGAATAAGGAGGCCCAAGCTCCCCTTCGTCTGGCGGGAGAGCGGGGTTATTTGCAAAGTAACGTAGCGCGGCTAATAACTCGGCTCCGGTCCGACTCAGGCGCAGCCAATCAAATGGATTCAGCATTCATCGCCCTCTGGAGTTCGGCGTAGTGGGCGATGACGTCGGGGTTGAGCCATTCCTCAACCTGGATGGGCAGTTGCCATTCTTCCTCCGATTGCCCGGAATAGCGTTGGCTCCAGTCAATCAAATAGCTTTGGGGAAGAACACGCAACCGCAGGCTGCCAAATCCGAGGTAGCGGTGATGCCCCATCTTGTGCGCCAGTCCCGACTCCAATGAGATGGCCCATAGGAGTCGCTGCATCTCCTCATCCTCCAAGTTCCAAAAGCGGACAGTGAAGCTAGCTTTTCCCCCTGGTAAAATGGCCCGGCAGTAGTTCGCCTGGGCGGTGTCGGCCTGGAATTCGTCCAACTGCTTGACGATGGGCGCCATCGGCGCGTGAAGGAACAGTCGCCACTGCCCGGCGATCTGCAACTGGGGCACTGCCTGACCTTCGGTGTGCTTCCACTGACCGCTGGCGCGCTCCACGTGCCACCCGGTGTAGGGGTAAGGGACCTTGAACCAGGCCATTTGGGGCGCATCAAACATACCAAAGTTAACCGACAAACGCCCCATGATGGCTTGATTAGGCCCTCTGCCTACCCACCCGAACAGGCTATCCACCGGATTTAGATGCCGCAGATCCGCACCCGGCTCGGTGGAATCGCTGGCAATTGTGTAGACGTGTCGCAGCATCCCTTTGATGCTCCGACTGGGGAGCGCGTAGATTCGGGTATCGGGACGCATCTCAGCCTCGGGCGGGGCCAGGGAAAAGAAATCCCATCCGTTGACTGAGCCGTCGTCTAGCTCGATCCTGAAAGAAGGCTCGCCGCTTTCGCGCACGTGGATGGGCATCAGCACCTCGGCCTCCACAAAGAGCATGCCGCAGTGGCCTCCAAAAGAACGGTGGGAAATGAAGCCAGCATCGGCTCGGGGAGGCACCTGGATCGATTTTTCGACGGTCAGGGGCGTAATAGTCCGCAAGGCGCTCTCCGCCTCCTCGTCCTTCAAGATCAGCCGTTGCCAGATTCCATCCTGCGCCAGATCCCGATCCCCAAACAGTGTCCGGGTGATGTCGCCAGAGGCGGCCGTCAGCCAGTTGATCTCGGCAATTTTTGCTTCGACCCAGCCAAAGCCGCTGGTCTTTTCCCCACCCAATGGAATGTCGCCGCGTTGAAAGTCCTCCAGCAAATGGATCAACAAGGATAGCGCATCCATGTCCTGGGTCGTAATATCCTGGACGTCCAATCGAAGCTGAAACACGAGTTGCTCGCCGTAGGCAAAGAGATAGTCGTGCTTGGCGGTCTCCACCGGCTGGCCGGTCTGGGGATTCATCCTCACCCCGTCCATCGAACACCAGGCCCGCTCCGGATCGTAGGGGTCTGTGAGGTAGGCGTCGGAGAAAAAGACGGCTCCCCGCTGTCCTTGCTTGCCAAAGAGACGATCCAGAATCTCGCTGGTGCGGCGAGACTCGCCCCAGAGCGTCTTGAGCACCTGTGAGGCGCGCTTCCTGAAGGCGCCCTTGACTGTGCTGCCAGGAATGTAAATCTCCCACGAACCTTCCTCCTGGGAGGACGGCGACCAGGAGAGCATGCGCATGAATACTGTGTCGTAAGGCTTCCCATACTTGCGAGAAACCTCGCGCACGAACGGACCACCACTGCGAAAGTCAATGTGGTGGGGCTGCGCCAATTCCTGGCGGGTGCGATCCCGGTAGGTCTTGAGGAAGGCGATAAAGTTGCGGTCGTTGGCGATGCTTTTGCGCAGATTTCTGGGAGACGTCATGTGCTGAAATTTCACGCGGCGGTGGTCGGAGAGAAAGCCTTGCCATCCCGCGACGCTGATCCCTTCGGGCGGGTGATTGGGATCATCCCACTGCTGCTCGCTGATTTTACCTTCGAGCAACAGCTCCTTGATCTGGAGATGCTCTTCGCGGCTGGCGATCTCCTCGTCCACCCAGGCGTCGCTTTGCAGCAAGTGGACTTGTTGATCTACCTGTTGGTAGAGCTGAGGCAGAACCTCCACACATGCGTCGGTGATGGTTTTCGTCAGCGCGGCTTCGTCGTCGATCTGGGCGGCGAGACGCTCCTCCAACGCCGGGTTCAGCCCCAGACCGTTGGCGACCTGGAGCCAGGCTTTGTGATCGAGTTGTTGTATCATTTTCCGCTCACGTTCCATTACCTTGAGGATGCGGTCGGCCATGTTGGCCTTGTCGCCCAACGCCTCGATCAACTTCTGCTCGGCGGCTTCCCGGCTGGGGAAGGGTTGCTCGCACAACGGCTGCACCGCTTGTACCACTTTTTTGGATAGCTTGTATCGCCCTTTGCCCAATTTTTTCAGAGCCTTTGCCGGCAGCGACCAGATCTCTTTTTCTTCGGTAGAGTGCTCCTGCAACCAGACTGCGACAATGCGGGGCATATATTGGGTTAGTTTAATCTTCCAATCCTCTGGACTGAGAATAGGCCCACCGATGACCATCTTTAATCGCTCGCGGATCGGCTCCGGGAGATCGCGCATCGCTTCGACAAGCAGGCGACCTTCGACCGCGGTAAACTGGGGAACATCGGGGTCCACCTTGCCCCAGTTCCAGCCGACCAGCACGGGATTGAGGGCATCAAAGGTCAGGGTGACGCGCAAGTGATTGGCCCCAGGGCGGATGGTGGGAGCGGTTTTGGGAATCGAAAATGGAAGCTCCACCTCGAGTTGACAACGTCCTAAGCCCTTGCTCTTCCCCGCGCCGAACCAGAAGCGGCTTTCCCGTAACTCCTGGAGGAGATAGTGTAACCGCGCGGCATTGTCGTCTTCTTGCAAGATGGACTCGTTCACCGTCATCGTAAAGTCAAAGACAGCATTGCGGGATACCGTTTCCATCTTGTAATTCGCATTCGCCTCGGCTGCCCAGCGGTCTTCATCCAGCTTGATCCCCATGCGGGCGTCGAAAAAGTTATTGGGCGGATAGCTCTCTGGTTGCAGTTTGCACGATACTTCCCCGATCAGGCCTTGGGGCAGCGGGCTATCGTACAAGCGTTGCCACAGTTGATTGAGCAGGCCAAGATTCCTGCCGTTGCGCGATTGCCCGATAAACGCATCCATCAACGATTGCGCCGTACCGGATATTTCCCCGGCCAAAGAGACGAGCCGTTGCGAGCCATCGTCATCCCTGGTGAACAGAGTTTTACGGGCATTTCCCCGATAGATTGGTGTCTCTGCGATCAGTTTGCCGTGTAAAAACATTTCTTTCCCTCCTCCAAGTTCCCAGACTATCTGGGCATCATCTGTAAGAACGACGCTACAATTACACCCTGTTCTCGTATTATATACCAAAGGCAACGAGTGGGCAAATCATTGCTTGGCTTATTGTCGCTTCTTGTAAATATGCTATAATCTCCTCTCAGTAACGTGAGAGCCTTTCGTAATTCATCGTGCATCAAGGAGTGTATGGAAACCGAAACCATTCCGTGGCATAGCCGTTCCATTCAAGAGGCAGCAAGAGAACTGGGAACGGATACAGAAACTGGACTGACCCCCGCCGACGCCGAGGCTCGCCTGGAGCAGTATGGGTTCAATGAACTGGCCGAGCGACCTCGGCCGGGCTTTTGGCAATTGTTGTTGAGACAGTTCAACGATTTCATCGTCATCATGCTCATCGTCGCCTCCGTTGTCTCCTTCCTGTTGGGGGAGGTGATAGAGGCCGGCGCGATCATGGCCATCGTCATCCTCAACGCCGTATTGGGCGTGATCCAGGAGGGCAAGGCGGAAGAAGCTCTGGCGGCGCTCAAAAAGATGGCCGCCCCCGAGGCTCGCGTGCTGCGTGATGGGCACCGCGTGACCGTCCCGGCCCGCGAGCTGGCACCCGGCGACGTCGTCTTTCTCGAAGCGGGCAACTATATCCCGGCTGACCTGCGCCTGATCAAGAGCGTCAATCTCAAGGTCGACGAGGCGTCGCTGACGGGTGAATCGGTGCCCGTGGAAAAAAAGGCCGACTTGACGCTATCGGAGGAAGCGCCCCTGGGAGATCGGGACAACTGCGCCTTTATGGGCGCCACGGTCACCTATGGACGAGGGGCGGGCATCGTCGTCTCCACCGGTATGCAGACGCAGATCGGCCTCATCGCCGAGATGATCCAATCTTACGAAGAGGAGCCTACCCCTCTCCAGGTTCGCCTGGATCAACTGGGGCGCTGGCTAGGATGGGGAGCGCTGATCATCTGCGCCATCGTCTTTATCGAGGCACTCATTCAGGATATCGACCTGGCCGTCGTCACCAGCCAGGGGGTGATCCCCTACCTGATGCAAGCCCAGGAGCGGATCGTGGAACTGTTCATCGTCGCCGTCAGCCTGGCCATCGCCGCCGTGCCAGAGGGACTGGCCGCCGTCGTCACCATCTGCCTGGCGTTGGGGATGCGCGAGATGGTGCGCCGACACGCGCTCATCCGCCGCTTGCCGGCGGTAGAGACGCTCGGCTCGGCTACGGTCATCTGCTCCGACAAGACGGGCACGCTGACCCAGAACGAGATGACGGCTGTGCGGCTCTATGTGGCGAACCTGCGGCTGGACGTGGGCGGCGAGGGGTATCAGCCCGAGGGCACATTCGACAACTATGGCGATCCAGTTGACCCTCACGATAACGCCGAAATTATGAAACTGCTCACCGGATCCTTGCTCTGCTCCGATGCTCAATTGGAACGGCTTGAACCGGAGGAGGATGGCGGGCAGTATCGCATGGTGGGCGATCCAACGGAAGGGGCGCTGGTGGTGGCGGCGGCCAAGGCCGGCTTGTGGCGCGACGAGGTCGAAGAGCGGCTGCCCCGCGTGGCCGAGATCCCTTTCGATAGCGATCGCAAGCGCATGACAACCATTCATCAAAAGGGAGAGGCGGAATACATCGCCTACGTCAAAGGAGCGCCTGACGTGATCCTGCCGTTCTGCGGTACCATCCTGGAGGAAGGCACGGACGTGTCGCTCACGCCCGGTCGGCGCAACCACATCGAAAACACCATCCGCGATCTGGGACAGGAGGGGTTGCGGGTATTGGCCGTGACCTACCGCCCCCTGGAGCGCCTGCCCGATGAATTGGACGCCAAAAAAGTCGAAAAAGACCTGTCGCTGATCGGGCTGGTGGCGATGACCGACCCGGCCCGACCAGAGGTCAAACCGGCGGTGGAAAAAGCGCGGCGGGCGGGCATCCGCACGATGATGATCACGGGCGACTATCCCGACACCGCCCGCGCCATCGCCCAGCAGATCGACCTGATACGTCCTTACGGCGAGGTGCTCACCGGCGCGGAACTGGAGAGCATGTCCGAAGCGCAGTTGGTCGACCGCATAGACGACGTGGACGTCTTTGCCCGCGTCTCGCCCCAGCACAAGGTGCGCATCGTCGAGGCGCTCAAGGCGCGGGACCAGGTAGTCGCGATGACGGGCGACGGCGTCAACGACGCCCCGGCGCTCAAGCGCGCCGCCATCGGCGTGGCGATGGGCATCACCGGCACCGACGTCACCAAAGAGACGGCGGACATGGTGCTCACCGACGACAACTATGCCTCCATCGTCTCGGCCGTCGAGCAGGGGCGCATCATCTATTCCAATATCCGCAAGTTTGTCTACTACCTGATCTCGTGCAACCTGGCCGAGATCATGGTCATCTTCCTGACCACGCTGGCCGGGCAGCCGCCACCGTTGACGGCGATCCAGTTATTGTGGCTCAACCTGCTCACCGACGGCGCGCCGGCGCTGGCCCTGGGATTGGAACACGGCGACCCGGACATTATGGAACAGCCGCCGCGCCCCCCGCGCGAGCCGATCATCAACCGGTTGATGCTCACCGGCATCATCGTGCAGACCATCGCCATCACGGCTATCGTGCTGACCGCTTATTACATCGGCTGGGCCTGGAACCCCTCAGACCTGACGCTGGCACAGACGATGGCCTTCATCACGCTTTCGACCTCCGAGTTGGCGCGGGCCTACACCGCCCGCTCGGAGCGCGTCTCGCTGTTCCGCCTGGGCGTCTTTAGCAACAAGTTTATGCAGTACGCCGTGTTGCTCTCCATCGTCCTGCTGCTCGGCGCAGTCTATGTCCCTTTCCTCCAACCCGTCTTTAGCACGATGCCGCTGGGCGTGCGCGAGTGGACCGTCATTCTGCCGCTGCTGCTGGTGCCCTCCATCGCCGCCGAGATCACCAAGGCCGTCGTGCGGTGGCGCGGTCGTCCGCGGGAGGTGGAGGCGGCGGCGTAAGCAATGAAATAGACTTGGTAGATCCCAAAATGCTTTGAGGGAACTGTAGAATTCTCTGTCTCTGCGAACACGACGAGTCCAAGCCGAGCAAAATTGGATCTACCGAGATTTTTCCTCACATTTGGCTGGCTCCCCGACCTGATCCGTTCGGCGGCTCAATGAGCGTTTGACTCTGTCTTATCGGCGCTTTAGGCCCGTGCCCAATTTGTGGTTTTGCGCCGATGGGTCTATAAGGGACTTGCAAGAAATAAAATCTCCCAGATAATGAGGTGCCGCACATAGATCGAGATATCTGGGAGGGAAAAATGGAGCTAACATATGAAGTCAAATCGCTTTTGATTGAGACAGCCAAAGAGTTGAAAGGAAGTGCCCGGCGATTGTTTATGGCCCGAGCAGTTAAAGCGATGGGTAAAGGTGGACAACGGAGAGCGGAGCGGGAGTTAGGTTGGGATCGGGAGACCATTCGCAAAGGGGTCCAAGAACTGGAGAGTGGGGTAATCTGAATTGATGCGTGTTCCGTCCGTGGACGGAAGCGAGCTGAAGAACATTTGCCAAATCTGCTGGAAGACATCAAAGACATCGTCGACTCTCAAAGTCAAACAGATCCGAGTTTCAAGACGAGACGCCTGTACACACGGATGAGTGCAGCCGAGGTACGG
>DAOTUB010000116.1:0-14238 GCA_034437455.1 Anaerolineae bacterium
TGTCCATTCTTGATGATGTCAGTACTGCCACACTTGGGACAATGGCGAATCTTGATTTCTATGATCACGATACACCTCCTGGGTTAGTCAGTAGGATACCATCATCAGTCAAAATTTACCACTACCCAAAATGAGTAGCTTGTGAAAAGAAAAGGAGACGTCCACGCCCCTACGGGGCACCACGAAGGGCGAAAATGTAGGGCGGTTGCGGATTGGGACAATCCGACGCTAACCGCCATAGGGTCGGATAACGTGCAACCTCCGGTTGCCTGCCGACCTACAGAGTTATTTTCAGAGGAGGAGATATGCCAGATGTAGCACGAGCGATGTAATCTACGGGTGAGCCATCTCGAAGAAAGGAGAAATTATGACGACAGATGTAGCACAACTGCAAAGACAGAATGGGCTCTGGCGCGAGATGCTCGACGGATGGGTCAAGACGCTGACCGAACCCAGCCTGGACGCTTTTCGCGCTCAGAAAAGGCGCGCCGATCCGATCAAGACGGCGCTGGGAGTGGGCCTCCTGGGATTGGTGATCGGCTTGTGGGCTGTGGCGGCGGGGCCAACTTCTCTGGCCATTGGAACAGAGGCTATATGGGCCGATCTGCTACGGGTCATCTTTTTCACCGAAGCTGACTTTTTTATCTTTAGCCTGATCCTGTTCTTTGTCGCTCAAGGATTTGGCGGAGAAGGCAATTTCATTCAGCACAGTTACCTGTTGTCCCTGGTCGTCGTGCCTCTGGGCATGATCATAACCGCTCTTCTCTTTGTGGGCGATAAACTGGGACTGACACTGATGGCTGTTCTGAATCCTCTGAGTCCCATAGGAATCGTGGGTATCTTTATGGTCCTGTTCGGTTTCTATGGACTTTTGCTGTTGCTCTTTGCCTTGCAGGCCGCTCACGAAACGATGCAGTCCAGTTCAGTTCTCTATACTCTGGGCGCGCCGGTGATCGTTTGGGGAATCCTGCGGGTAGCCTCCATGTTCGCCGCTGGCGAGGAGAACGTTATCACCACAGAATGGGATTTTATCGCCGATCAGTGGGCCAAGGGAACGGCACTCGAGCTGCTGATGGGCCATCTCTGGCTGGTCGCGTTCTCTGTCGCCGTCGCCGTCGTGCTGGGCGTGATGATCGGTGTGTTCATCACCTGGCCTTCGCGGCGCCCGCGACTCTCTCACCTGGTCGTTCTGATCCCGCTGGCTTTGTTCCTTCTGCTGTGGGCCGCCTCGTCGGGTGTGCTGGGAGAAGGGATGGGCGACCAGATTATGGATGCGGTGAAAGGCTGGAGCCGTTCGCTCAAGAGAGTGGAAAATGTCTACTTTGGACCGTTATTCGCCATCGTGGCCGCCATCCTGGCCAAGCCGGCCGCGGTAGGCATGATCGGAGCCGTATTCACCGTCATCTTGTACGCGCTATTCCTGGCCGGGGAGACGGCCAGTGAACTGACGCTCTACGTCGCCGGCATCATCTTGACCATCCCCAGCGTGGCGCTGTTTGGCGCGATGATCAAAACATTGGGCATCGGCCCTTTCAACGCGGCCTTTGCCCTCATCCTGTACGCTCAATTGCCCATCCTGCGCAACACCTACACCGGCATCAAGTCAGTTGCGCCAGAGATCACCGAAGCCGGGCGGGGGATGGGGATGACAGAGACGCAGCTTTTGCTCAGAGTCAAACTCCCCATGGCCGTTCCGGTCATCATGACCGGCGTGCGCGTGGCTATCGTGATGCTGATCGGCATTGCTTCCATCGCGGCCTACATCGGCAACGACACGCTGGGAGGATACATCTTTGAGGGCATCCAGCGCGCTCAGGAGAAACGCTACTATGCCGGCGCCATCCTGATAGCCATTCTGGCGCTAGTCGCAGACTATTTCCTGGGCTGGCTCCAGGATCGCTTGACCCCTGAAGGACTCAAGGGCCGACGAGAGACGGCTTGATAATTAGAGAGGAGGACAAAAGTGATACAGTTTGAGAATGTGACCAAGATCTATCCCGGTACAACCTCCCCGGCGGTGGACAATCTGTCGTTCACCGTTCCTAAGGGGGAGATATGCACCATCGTCGGCCCTTCTGGTTGTGGCAAGACCACAACGATGAAATTAGTCAACCGGCTGATTGAGCCGACGGATGGAAACATCTACGTACTGGACGAGCGGGGCGAGACGCGGAACGTGCTCGAGATGGACGTGATTATGCTGCGGCGCAGCATCGGCTACGTCATCCAGCAGATCGGGCTTTTCCCCCACCGCACCATCCTGGAGAACATGGGGACAGTGCCCCAGTTGATAGGGTGGGACGAAGCGCGCATCCGCCGCCGGGCGGAAGAGCTGCTCACCATGATGAACATGCCCCACGAGTTCCTGGATCGTTATCCCCACGAGTTATCGGGCGGACAGCGGCAGCGCATCGGCGTGGCGCGAGGCATGGCCACCGACCCGCCCGTGATGCTGATGGACGAGCCGTTTGGGGCCATCGATCCCATCAACCGTAACATACTCCAGAACGAGTTCCTGCGCTTGCAGCAAGAGATCAAAAAGACGATCCTGTTCGTCACTCACGACATCGACGAAGCGATCAAGATGGGCGACAAGATCTGCATCCTAAACGTGGGCGGCATCCTGGAGCAGTACGATTCGGCGGCCAATATCCTCTCCCATCCGGCCAACGAGTTCGTGGAGGACTTTATCGGGGCCGACCGATCCCTCAAGCGGCTCAACCTGGTGCGGGTGGACGAAGTGATGGACGCCCATCCCCCGCTGCTTCAGGTCACGCAGAGCGCAGAGGAAGCTGTGAGCTTTATGAACCAGCAGAGAATCAAGTTCGCTTACGCGACTGACGCTGACCGGCGGCTGCAAGGGTACGTCAGGCTCCGGGACGTGAAAGGCAAGACCGGCTGGGTAGACGAGTTCGTGGAACCCTCCGCTACCTCTATTCAGACTGGCACCAATCTGAGGGATGCCCTGTCGGCGATGCTGGTGGTGGATTATGCCAACGTCTGTGTGGTAGATGCCCAGAACCGCGTGCGGGGGTTGGTCAACACCGAGATGATTCAAAAGGCCGTCGTCGAGAGTCAGGATGAGGCGTTGGCCGATACGAGCGCGGAGGGGGAGGAGTAGCCAATGACAAGGAAAAGCACCTCTGAGCGCGATGAAGAATTCGGCCTGCGGCCAGCGAGAAAGAAAGGTATCTTTGGTCGCTTTGACTTTCCCTCTACCCGTGACATATTGGGCTGGACGGTGATCCCGGTGCTCATGATCATCGTGGTTGTCTTTGTCTACAATCAAATGCTGCTCACGATTGAGCCGGGGAGTATGGAGGCGAACATCATCGGCAGCCGAGAGATCGGTTTCAAGAACGTCTGGGATGCCGTGGTCGAGCACCTGCAACTCATCCTCGTTTCCACAGGACTGGCTATCGCCGTCGCCGTGCCGGCCGGTATCCTGATCACGCGCCAGGGATTCCGCGATTTTTCGGGCCTGATCCTGGGCGTGGCCAACGTCGGCCAATCGGTGCCCAGCCTCGCCATTCTGGCCCTCTTTATGGGCGTTCTGGGCCTGGGCGCCCGGACGGCCATCTTTGCCCTGTGGCTGTACGCGTTGCTGCCCATCATACGCAACACGGCCACCGGGATCGAAGAGGTAGACCCCAACGTCATCGAAGCGGCCACGGGCATGGGCATGACCAGTCGCCAGATACTGCTGCAGATCGAGTTGCCGCTGGCCTTTCAGGTCATGTTCGCCGGTATGCGGACGGCGGCTGTGATCAATGTGGGCACGGCCGCGCTGGGCGCGTTCATCGGCGCCGGTGGGTTGGGGACGTTCATCATCACGGGCATCCCGCTGATGCGAGAGCGCATGATCCTGGTCGGCGCTGTCCTCACGGCGGTCATGGCCGTCCTGGTGGATTGGATCCTGGGCAAATTACAGGATCGGTTGGTTGCTCCGACAGCAGAAGGATAAGGCTCGACTGGCTCAATGCCAACGATAATCGAAGGAGGTGGTTATGCAAAACGTAGTGAGTGAGACGTAAGAACGTGATGTGTAAAAGCGTTACCCATGACAAACGATTCATAAGGAGGAATCTCGTGAAGAAGAAACTAAATCTGTTACTGGCCGCACTAGTCATCGCCTCTTTGCTGCTTGCAGCTTGCGGCGCGCCAGCGCCCACCGAAGCGCCGGCAGATACCGAGGAGGCGCCAGCGGCCACTCAGCCTCCCGCTGAGGAAAAGGGCTTGATCGTCGTCGGCTCGAAGGACTTTACCGAGCAGTTCATCCTGGGCTACATAGCTGTCCTCGCCCTGGAGGACGCCGGCTACGAGGTAGACGACCAGGTAAACCTGGGCGGCACCGCCGTCAATCGCGAGGCGCTGCTCGCCGGTGAGATCGACCTGTACTGGGAGTACACGGGCACCGCCTGGATGTCCCACCTGGGCCACGAGGACCCCATCACCGATCCCAAAGAGTGCTACGATAAGGTCAAGGCCGAGGACGCCGGAAACGACCTGGCTTGGCTGACCATGGCCCCCTTCAACAACACCTACACCCTGATGATGAAGCAGACGACGGGCGAGGAGTTGGGCATCGAGTCGATCTCTGACCTGGCCGAGTACATCAACGGCGGCGGCGACGCCAGCCTGTGCACCGACCAGGAGTTCTACGCCCGGCCCGACGGTTTCAAGGGGGTGGAGGCGCTGTACGGCTTCCAGTTCGACGAAGAGCAGGTCATTATGATGGACCCCGGCCTGACCTACAAGGCGTTGCAGGATGATCAGTGCACCACGGGCATGGGTTTTGCCACCGATGGCCGCATCCCGGCCTTTGGCTTTTTCAACCTAGAGGACGACAAGCAGTTCTTCCCCGTCTACAACCCGGCCCCCGTGATCCGCCAGGACGTGCTGGACGCCAACCCCGGCGTCGCCGACGCGCTGGCCCCCGTTGCGGCAGCTCTGACGACCGAAAAGATGATGGAGATGAACAAGCGGGTGGACATTGACGAGGAGGATCCAGAGGACGTCGCTCGCGACTTTTTGGACTCCCTGGGAGAGGCAGGTGGGGCCGAGGAGCCCGCAGAGATGGAGACCGGTCTGGTCGTCGTCGGCTCGAAGGACTTTACCGAACAGTTTCTCCTGGGCTATCTCAGCGTCATCGCTCTGGAAGCGGCTGGCTTTGAGGTAGACGACCAGGTAAACCTGGGCGGCACCGCCGTCAACCGCGAGGCGCTGCTCGCCGGTGAGATCGACCTGTACTGGGAGTACACGGGCACCGCCTGGATGTCCCATCTGGGCCACGAGGACCCCATCACCGATCCCAAAGAGTGCTACGATAAGGTCAAGGCCGAGGACGCCGGAAACGATTTGGCCTGGCTGACCATGGCGCCCTTCAACAACACCTACACCCTGATGATGAAACAGACGACGGGCGAGGAGTTGGGCATCGAGTCGATCTCTGACCTGGCCGAGTACATCAACGGCGGCGGCGACGCCAGCCTGTGCACCGACCAGGAGTTCTACGCCCGGCCCGACGGCTTCAAGGGTGTGGAGGCGCTGTACGGCTTCCAGTTTGACGAGGAGCAGGTGATCATGATGGACCCCGGCCTGACCTACAAGGCGTTGCAGGATGATCAGTGCACCACGGGCATGGGTTTTGCCACCGATGGCCGCATCCCGGCCTTTGGCTTTTTCAACCTGGAGGACGACAAGCAGTTCTTCCCCGTCTACAACCCGGCCCCGGTGGTGCGCCAAGAGGTCATAGATGACTACCCCGGAATCGCCACTGTCCTGGACCCCGTCGCTGCGGCCCTGACGACCGAAAAGATGATGGAGCTGAACAAACGGGTGGATATTGACGAGGAGGATCCAGAGGACGTCGCTTGCGACTTTTTGATGTCTGAGGGTCTCGTGGATAGCTGTCCGTAGAAGATTCACCATTCACGTCATTCCGAGCGGAACGGAGCATAGCGTAGTGGAGTCGAGGAATCTCCACGTTCAGCAGCAAGAGATTCCTCGACTCCCTTCGACAAGCTCAGGGCAGGTTCCTCTGGTCGCTACTAAGAAGCTTCCCTGTTGCCGTCATTCCGAGCGACCGCAGGGAGCCGAGGAATCTCACGTTGCGGAATTGGAGACCCTTCGGCTCCGCTCAGGGTGACGAATACGTATAGTTTCTTGCTCACTGAACAGTGCCGCGGCGTTGTGGTTTGCTCGGAATGACGGGTGTTTCGGAGATGATCTGCTACATAGATATTGAGCACGAGCAGGCATTGGACAGCGCGGAGAAACGGGCGGTTCGCCAGGCTCACCGCGCGCACATCAAATCGAGAATGGAAGAAATCTCGCGCGGTGTCTGCCTGGTGCGGCCTTATGGGCAAGTGACCCGACAGGGATTGCGGGCGTCGAGGGCCCAAGCTCTGCTCATCAGCGGCAATACGACCGAGTGGGCAGAGTACGACGAGGCGGATTTGGCCAAGATGCATCGCATTATTCGCAGCGCCGAGTGGCCCATCCTGGGGATCTGCGGCGGTTGTCAACTCATCGCCATGGCCCACGGAGCGCTTCTTGGCCCCATTCGCCGCCTGGAGGAGGGGGAGGAGGACCCTGATGAGGAATACGTCCCCGGTTACTTCAAGGAGTGGGGCTTTGTGCCACTGCAAATCCTCAAACCGGATCCCCTTTTCGATGGACTGGGCGCGTCGCCGCGTTTTCTTGCCGCTCACTATTGGGAAGTGAAGGAGATCCCTGCTGGCTTTGATCTGTTGGCCTCCTCGGACTTTTGCCGGATTCAGGCCATCAAGCAGGTAGGAAAGCCGGTATATGGGACTCAATTTCACCCTGAAGCCTACACGGAAGGCGAGCAGGCCGCTAAAAAACAGCTTTTTGGAAAAAACCAAAACCCCGCCCTCGCTGTTTCTCGTAAAATGAAGGACACCGCAGGGGTTTTGGGCGCTGATCGTCGTGGTTGGCTGATCAACTGGGTCTATCCCGAAGGGTACGCAAAAGAGGAGGCCGATGGCCGCAGATTGTTGGTCAACTTTTTTCGCATCGCCGGCGTCCTCGAATAACACTCTCGTTCGCCGAAGGTCTCTGACCGAGACGAGCGCCCCTGGAACAAATCAGCAGGAGGACTGTTGATAGTCAGGCGTTAAGACGCCACAACTGTTCTCACAGGAGGTTTCAGTTTATGCCTCGATATTGGGTGATTGCTCCGTATCACGCCGACCAGCCTGAGGACTGGCAAAAGGTCTGGGATTTCGACTTGCAGAATGGAATCATCTCAATTGGCTGGAGAGAGCTTGAAGATGTCTCGAAGCTTTCTAAGCAAGAGTTGTCAGTAGTGGTCCAAGATGCATATCCAGATAAACCAGTGAACATCCAGAGCCTGTACACCAATATGATTTGGAGTTTCTATCACGATGTGGAACCTGGCGATGTTATCGTAGCGAGAAAAGGGATCAAGTGCCTTGCGGCTGTAGGTGACGTTCAGGGATCCGCCTACTACGACTCTTCGAAAGCAGTGGAAGCTGTTGGTCAGGAAATCACGTATTCAAATCACCTGGATGTTCAGTGGCGTGATTCCCCTCAGAACCTTGATTATGAGAACATTGTTTTTGGAAGGATGACGTTGTATGAAATAGATGCTTCACAATACCAAGAACTTGTTGAGGGACTTGATTCCAGCAAGATCGAGGAGCGAGAAGAGGGGATCGAAGATAAGGCTGAGTTCATCCTTGAAAAATATCTTGAAGACTTCATTGTCTCCAACTTTGACACTATATTCGGTCCAGAGCTAAGTCTTTACAGGGATTCCAAGGGTGAGGCTGTGGGGCAACAATATAATACAGGAGAAGTCGGCGTCATCGACATCTTAGCAGAAGACCCGAGAACCAACGATATTGTTGTCATTGAGCTGAAAAAAGGACGCGAGTCGGATCGTGTGCTGGGGCAGATACTCAGGTATATGGGTTGGGTCACGGAGAACTTGGCAACAGAAAAGCAAAACGTCCGTGGAATCATAATATGCAAGGATTCAGGCCCCAAGCTACTCTACGCTCTCTCTATGGCGCGGGATGTTAGTGTAAAGTACTATGAGGTGGATTTTACCCTTCATAATGAGCTACCGCAATGATCGACGATTCCTAACTCCTATTGAGAGGGCGCAGGGCGCTCCTCTCGTTCGCCGAAGGTCTCTGACCGAGGCGAGCGCCCCTGGGCTTCGGTCAGGAGACCTCGCCCAACGGGGGGGAAGGCATCCTCAAATAATGCAGACCATTGACTTTATCCACGATCTGACCTGGGCCGAGACGCCGCCCGACGTGCAGCACGCGGCGGCTCGCTGCCTGCTCGATCTGATCGGTACACTGATCGCCGGACGGGCCACCGAGTTGAGCCGCATCGCGCGAGACGCGGCGGCGGCCGTCTACGGCGGGGACGAGGCCACACTGCTGCTCGATGGGCGGCGGGCGAGCGCGCCGGGAGCGGCGCTGGCCAATGGCATGACCATCGACGCGCTGGACGTACACGACGGCTATCGCCGGGCAAAGGGACACGCCGGCGTGAACGTCTTCCCGGCAGCGGTGGCGATGGGCGAGGTCGCGGGTTGGCGCGGTGAGGACTTTGCGACAGCACTGGTGGTCGGCTACGAGGTTGCGCTGCGGGCCGGAGTGGCATTGCATCGCACCGCTGCTGACTACCACACCTCCGGTGCGTGGGGGGCGCTGGGCGCGGCGGCAGTGACGGCCCGCGCGTTGGGCCTGGATTCGGCCCAGACCCGTCATGCCCTGGGCATCGCCGAATACCACGGCCCCCGCTCGCCAATGATGCGCTGCATCGACCATCCCACCATGCTCAAGGACGGCTCCGGCTGGGGCAGCATGACCGGCGTGCTGGCCGGGTGGCTGGCGGCGGCGGGTTTCACGGGAGCGCCGGCGCTCACGGTGGAAAGCGACGACGTCGCTTCCGTGTGGGCCGACCTCGGCCAGACCTGGCTGATGCGCGATCTCTATTTCAAGCCCTACGCCTGCTGTCGTTGGGCGCAGCCAGCCGTCGAGGGCGCGCGTGCCCTCGTCGCCGAGCATCGTCTCGCGCCCGCAGACGTCGCCAGGATCGTGGTGCATACGTTCGAGGCGGCGACCCATCTCACCGTGTCCCGCCCCGCCAACACGGAGCAGGCGCAATACAGCCTGCCCTACCCGGTGGCGGCGGCTCTGGCGAGTGGGGATGGGCGGCTCGATCCGGGACAGATGACGGCTCCGCGCATTTTTGACGCGACTGTGTTGCATCTGGCCGACAAGGTCACGATGGCGGTGGATGGATCGCTGGAGGCGCGTTTCCCCGCCGAGGCGTTGGCGCGGGTCGTTATCTATGGCGCGGATGGGAGTCGTTTTGAGTCGGGAATCTGCGGCGCGCGCGGCGACCCGGACGATCCGTTGAGCGACGCCGAGCTGACGGACAAGTTCAACCGTCTGGCCAGCGCCCATCTCGCCGCCGACCGCGTGGACGCGCTGCGCGGGGCCTGTTGGGGCTGTGCGGAGCTTGATGACGTGCGGTGGTTGGTGACGTTGTTGGGACAGCCGCCTGATAAGTAGTTGGACGGTATTCAAACGGGAAAGAGTAGTATGAAGCGTAGGGTTTCGCTGGCGATTGTAGCATTCATGACTATGACCACATTGGCGTGGGGTCTAACTGGGTGTCTCGCCACCGAGGGGCGAGAGACGATGCTCGTCCCGGCCGGCGAGTTCCAGATGGGCTGCGACGATAGCAACTCCAACGAGAATTGCTACGGCGACGAACAACCGCTGCACACTGTCTACCTGGACGCATACACTATAGACAAATGCGAGGTGACCAATGCCCAGTATGCCGAGTTTCTGAACGCGATGGGCAACCAGGAAGAGGGGGAGCGCACCTGGCTGGATGCCGATGCCCCCAATGTGCATATCCACGAGAGCGGTGGTGCCTGGCAGGCGGATGTCGGGTACGAGGATCACCCGGTGATCGAGGTGACTTGGTACGGTGCGGCGGCTTACTGTGAGTGGGTAGGGGGGAGATTGCCCACCGAGGCGGAGTGGGAGTACGCGGTGCGGGGCAGCAGCGACACACGCATGTACCCCTGGGGGAACGAGGAGCCCGATTGTTCGCGGTTGAACTACCACGATGACGCGGACCGCTGCGTGGGCAGCTACCCCAGCGGAGCCAGTCCTTACGGGGCGTTGGATATGGCGGGCAACGTCTGGGAGTGGGTGGACGACTGGTATCAGAGTGATTACTATGACGTCTCACCGTACAGTAACCCATCTGGCCCCGACAGCGGCGCGTTTAAGGTGCTTCGCGGGGGCGGCTGGCTCTATCGTTGGAACTCTGTCCGCGTGGCGTACCGCAGTTGCCCCAGCCCCGGCTACCCGTACTTTAGCAACCTCTACCTCGGGTTTCGGTGTGCTGGCGTTGCACCAGAAGAATAGAGGCCAGGTCTGTCCTGGTCGAGTTCCGTCGAGTCCTGGCCAAATGATGAATATGGTATTCAAACAGTTGGTGTGCGATAGAGGTAGCGCCGCATAGCCGTTGGACGGCTGGAGATGGAAGAAATATGAAATCATCACAAAGTAAGCGACGAAAGCGTCGTCTTCGGAAGCGAGACGCAGCCGCGCTCTTGAATCGGAGAGTACGGCAGCGGTTTCCCGATCAAAAGTTGGTCGTGGGAGCAGAGTGCGATGGCGTCAAAATGTCAGAAGTAATGAAAGAATTTATTGCGCCCTATCGTGAATTCGCGGACACGGACGAAGCATTTCGCAAGTTGCTGGCGACGGCGATTATTGCCTGGAATACGGCTTTATTTTCTGCCCAAGAGAGAAAGGCGCATCTCGAAAAGGCACTTGAAGCCTTTCCTGAAGAAGTGCGAGCAGATGGGAGGGCGATCATAAGCGAATTTATGGAACGGAAAGACAGATATTTTTCAGAGTACAAACGGATGATCATAGACTATGAGGTCACGGATCTGGGAGAGGATTTTCATCTGGCTGTTGTCTCTACGGCTGATGAATTTGGAAAGGTAAAACGTACTGATTGAGATGGACTATTCCAGAATCAATGGAGGAGATTAAACGTTATGGAAACAATTCTCAAAGGAACAAAGAGCGCCGTCCGCATCGCGCCTGACCGCCCGACAGTGCTCATCGGCGAGCGCATCAATCCTACCGGGCGCGAGCGGCTGGCGGCCGAATTCATCGCTGGCAACGTCGAGATCGTCAAGGACGAGGCGGCGGCCCAGGTCGCCGATGGCGCCGATGTGATCGACGTGAACGTGGGCGCGGTCGATGTAGATCAGACAGTCCTCCTGCCCCGCGCCGTAGAGATGGCGCAGGAGGTGGTAGAGGCACCCCTCAGCATCGACACGGCAGACCCCGACGCTCTGGCCGCTGCGTTGGAGGTCTATCGAGGCAAGCCGCTGGTCAACTCGGTCAACGGCGAGGAGAAAAACTTGAGCCGAGTGCTGCCGCTGGTAGCCGAGCACGGAGCGGCCGTCATCGGTCTGTGTATGGACGACGACGGCGTCTCCCACGACCCGCAGAAGCGACTGGAGATCGCCTGCAAGATCGTCGAGCGAGCCGAGGCCTTGGGCATCCCCCGCGAGGACGTGCTGATTGATTGCCTGTGCTTGGCCGTCAGCACCGATGCCAGAGCCGCGTCAATCACGCTGGAAGCCATCCGTCTGGTCAGGGACGAGCTGGGCGTCAACATGACGCTGGGCGCCAGCAACGTCTCCTTCGGCCTGCCGGACCGCGAGGTGATCAACAGGGCATTTCTGGCCATGGCGATTCGGGAGGGCGTCAACGCTCCCATCGCCAACGCGGCTCACGTCCGAGAGGCCGTCCTGGCGACGGATGTGCTCCTGGGACGAGACGAATTTGCAATGAGCTACATCAAGAACTATCGCAAAAGGCAGTAGGATTGGTAGACTGGTGCATTGGTAGTGAGAGACGAATGCCTAATCTACCAATCTATAGCAATTCCCGTTATGGGAAAAAACGAGAGTTGTAGCCGCGATTTCTATATCGCGAAGGATGCTTCATGTGGCAAAATGCACGCGCTATGGAAAGCGCGGCTACAAAACGGGAATTGCTGACCAATCTACCAGTTTTCCAATTTACCAATATACCGGGAGGTAGAGACAATGAGCGACATACTTGAACAAATGGCAGATAAGCTGTACGACGGTGAGGACGAGGCGGTTGCTGAATTGACGCAAAAGGCGCTCGACGGAGGAATGATGGCCGAGGAGGTACTCAAGGGCGGTCTTCTCGCCGGGATGGACCAGGTTGGCGTGGATTTTCGGGCCGGCGATTTGTTCGTGCCGGAGGTGCTCATCGCCGCCCGCGCGATGCACGCCGGCATGGACGTCCTGCGCCCGCTGTTGGCCGAGGGCGAAACAACCTCGATGGGCAAGGTCCTGATGGGAACCGTGTCGGGCGACTTGCACGACATTGGCAAGAACCTGGTGGGCATGATGCTGGAAGGCGGCGGCTTTGAGGTCGTTGACCTGGGCAGTGACATCCCACCCGAAGAGTTTGCCGAGGCTGTCAGAAAGGAGCAGCCAGACGTGGTCGGAATGTCGGCCTTGCTGACCACCACCATGCCGAGTATGAAGGATACCCTGGAAGCGATAGAGGACGCGGGCGTGCGTGAGCAGGTCAAGATCATCATCGGCGGCGCGCCGGTCACCCAGGCCTTTGCCGATAAAATCGGCGTGGACGGTTATGCGCCGGACGCTGCCTCGGCGGTCGAACTGGCGCGCTCGCTGGTGGAAAGAAAAGAGTGAGATGTACGAATTCCGCTGGCCGACCAAGACGCTGGTAGGGCCGGGGCTGATCGAGCAGGTCGGTGAGTACGTGACGCCGCCATCCGAGGCCGGGCGGTTGCTGCTGGCGGCTCCGCGAGAGGCGTGGGCCGAGCCGCTGGCGCAGCGCATCGCCGAGCGATTGCGCAAAGCCGGTTGGGAACAAGTGGAGCTGTTCGCCGAGGTAGAGCCTAACCCCTCGTGGGAGACCGTGGCGCGGGGAACAGAGCGGGGAGAGGCGGTCGGCGCGGACGCAGTGCTCGCCGTCGGCGGTGGCAGCGTGATGGACGCCGGCAAGGTCATCGCCGAGCGGTGTGGCGCGGGTTTTCTCTGCACTGTGCCCACCACCGCCGGCACCGGCGGCGAGATTTCCCCCTGGGCCGTCATCAGCAACACCAGGACGCGCGAGAAGGACAGCGTCGTAGCCAAGCAGCCCGACGCAGCCCTGCTCGATCCAGAGCTGACGCTGAGCCTGCCGCCCCGAGTCACGCTCTTCACCGGGGTGGATGCCTTCATCCACGGGCTGGAGGCGTATCTATCCAGCGCGGCCAACGCCGTCACCGACGCCCTGGCTCTGGGCGGGATGGAGCGGATCGCCCCCAATCTGCGCGCGGCGGTGGAGCAGGGCGACGATGCGAATGACAAGCATTCGTTGGAAGCGCGCTCGGCGATGATGGAGGGTAGCCTGCTCACCGGCGCTGCGATGCTGCACGCCGGTCTGGGGTTGATGCACGCCATCGGCAACGTCACCGGCGGGCTCTACCACGAGCTGCCTCACGGGTTGATCCTGGTGCGCTGCATGGACGCGGTGTTAGCGTTCAACGAGCCGGGAGCCAAGTTCTCCCGCATCGAGCCACTGGTCAACCGCGTGCGGGACGACGTGGAGACACTGTTTGCGGAGTTGGCCGCGCCGGACGTGGTGATCGCTGAGAGCGATCTGCCGTTGCTGGCAGAGCGGGCGGTGGCGAACGTCAACGCCAGGACGAATCCTCGCCCCGCGACGAAGGGCGACGTCGAGGCGCTGGCGCGGCAGGCGTTCGTGGTCTGTTAAAGACGATGGGCTGCTTTCCTACAGAATCGTGACTAGCTTCATACAGCCTGGCATGGTATACTACTCTGCACCGAGAGGCCGGAAACTATGACCAGTCGAAAGTTGTCAGCTTTATTAACTCATTGCTGGAGGAAATGTAATGGTATGTCAAGTCTGTTGTGCTCGTGCTTTGTTAACATCATCATAGGAGATGCGTTTTGATAAGGAATAAGGTAATTGACCTGATATTTGAAATTTGGACTTTGGATAAAAGTTTTTAGCCTACCACCACATATACGTTCTTCGCTTGGCGAACCGGTATATATAGGGGTTTGGCCTTTCTGTTCAGGATTCAAGTCCTAGACAAGCCTTTCTTTACCCG
>DAOTUB010000117.1:0-19194 GCA_034437455.1 Anaerolineae bacterium
AGCATCCTGCCTGCGCCTGTTGGAACAGAGTGGCCTCGGAATCAGCGCTGGGGCCACTCGCTTCGTGAGTTTGAGTGCATATAGGGTACCTCCTTGTGTGAGATGCCCCATTTTACATCAGATTTGTCAAGATTCGGAGGACGAGGTTTGGGGTTGATTTTCCGCCTCTGTTCTGCTTCGAAAACCCAAGGATCGTCCGACTTGCCTACCTCGGAACATATGGTATAATAGCGAAACCTTCAGGCGGGTGTAGTTCAGCCGGTAGAACGTCTCCTTGCCAAGGAGAAGGTCACGGGTTCGAATCCCGTCGCCCGCTCTACCCGTTGCGTTTCGACCAAGAGGCAAAACTGGATATCCAGCCTCTTGGTTTTTTGTTTCCGAGGTGCGTCTCAGAGGAATATTTCGATGGATGGGACTCCAATCCTTGCCCTCATCCCTGCGTGGAACGAGGCGACTCGCATCGCGCCGATCGTAAAGGCGACCCTGGCTTATCTGCCGGTCCTGGTGGTGGACGACGGTTCCCACGACGATACGTCCGCCGTGGCGGAGGCCGCTGGCGCTACCGTCGTGCGCCACCCGCAGAACCGCGGCAAGGGCGTGGCGCTGATGACGGGCTTTGAGTGGGCGCTGAAGCGGGGTTGTGACGCCGTCCTCACCCTCGACGCCGACGGTCAGCACGACCCGGCCGACATTCCCAAGCTCCTGGCCGCCTACCAGGCTGGCGCGGGGGAATTGATTATCGGGCAGCGCAACTTTGGCCAAATGCCCTTCCCTCGTTTTTTCACCAATCCGTTCGGTTCTTGGCTGCTCTCACGGGTCCTCAAGACGCGCATCTATGATAACCAGAGCGGCTTTCGGCTGCACAGCCGTCGCTTCCTGGAAACACTCGATCTGACGACTACAGGCTTTGAGTTGGAGGTCGAGGTCATCATCCAGGCCGTCTGCCAGGGGATCCCCATCGGCTGGGTGGACATCCGTACCATCTACAGCATAGACAAGGTGAGCTACTTTCACCCACTGAAGGATTCGGCGCGCTTCATGGGGATGGTGTGGTACGCCTGGCGACAACGACGGTTAACCGCTGCTAACCGCGCACGTCTTGCTCGCGCCAGTAATCGACGAGCCGGTTGATGCGGATGCGTTGAGCGCGCAGCCAACGGCGGGGGCCCAGGATCCGGCGTCCCATCTCCGGGGGCGCGTCAGGCAGGCGGGTGAGCGCCCCTTCCTCCGCCAGCCGATCGAAGAATGCGAGAAAGCGTCGCTCCAGTTCCTCGTCGTCGAATTCCTCGCCCCGTTCGTAAGTCTCTTGGGCCAGTTGCTCGATGAAATTGGAGGTGTGTTCGATGAGCGCCTCCACCGGCTCCAGCACGATGGACCAGGCGTATATGGGGTCGAGCGGCATGGAGCCGAATTCCATGGGTCTGGGATGTTTGGCAGAGTTCACAAGTTTCTCACTCACTCGTCGCTCACCACCCGCTCGCTGCAAACGCCGTTTTGAGCAACGCCTCTCGTTCGTCGGGCATCATTGGACGCGGACGGGAATAATCCTCCAGAATCGCCGTCAGTATCTCGGTGCTGATGTGTCGCCCGTCGTAAAAGACGTGCCGATCCAAAAACTCTTGCCGGGTCGGGAGCGATTGCATCTGGTCGAAGAACAGATTGCCCAGGCCATAGTGGATAAAGGCCCCGGCGTGAAAATCAAAGCCCTGTGGTTGATGGGCCTGGCTGCCGCTGACGATGACCGCGCCTGCCTCGGCCAATGCGCGAAAATCCGTCCGCTGCCGGGAGGTAGGCTCGTACTGGTTGAATTCCCAGTATTGAAAGGTAGCGATAGGAATGATGCCCTGCTCGCGCAGCTCGCGAATTTGATTATGGAGCCGGTCATAGTCACAGGGAGCCGAGCCGGGACGATCCTCGGTCGCCCAATCGTAGCTCGGTCCCACCGGGTTGCAGCCCACAAAGCCGAACGTATGCACGCCGTGGGTGAGCGTGAGCGGGGATTGCGCCTGCTCCAGATTCCACCCGCCGCCAAAGTAAGGCATACCACGCTCGTCGTACATCGTCAGCGAAAGTTCCATCGCCCCCACTTTCCAGTCGAGCAGGTGATTGCCCGTCAACTCGATCACGTCAATGTCCACGTCCTCCAGCAATTCGATGAATCGCGGGCTGGAGCAAAAGACCATGGTGTAATAATCGCCCGGCGGGGGGCAGCTTTCGGCGAAGGAGACCTCGTTGCTGACGTGAGTGATGTCCGGTTCGACCAGCCAATCGCGGATGTCCTCCGCAGGGTAGAGCACACCGTGACGGTCCATTCTCATGGCCGTGGCTCGCGTGAGGGCGGTTACCCCGGTCATCATCAGTACCGTCATCTTGGATGGATCTCGGTTGGTGAGCGTGGGCCCCAATAGTTCCTCGAGTTTTACGACGCCCCGTTCAATCCCGGCCACGCCGACGCGCACGACCAGCGGATAGGTGGAAGTGTCCAGATCTTTATCGAGCACAGAGACGCCGTCCACGCGCAACACCTTCCAGCGCGGCTCCAGTTGGTCGAAAGGGACGATGGCCCAGGCCGAACTGCCCCAGGCACGCTGCACGATCTCTTCCGCCGGGACGATCTCGACCGCGCTGCTCCCCGGTTGGCCCATTGCAGTCGCCAGCACCTCGGCGGTCTCGGCAGTCACCAACAGAGACCGACCGGCAAAAGAACCCGTCGGTGTGATTTTCCAACTGCTGGCGATGTCGGTCCAGGTCACCTCATCGGTGAGGGTGGGAAAAGGAGCTACAACGGCATAGACCATCTCGGCGATGCCAATTGCTTGGGGGCCGACATTTTGCACGATCTGAACGTCGGCGATCTCGATGGAAGAGGTTTGGACGAAGAGATCGGGATGATCGGCGAGAATGGCCTTCAGCGCGTCGGCGGCGGGCGCGGGTAACCCCTGCGGGATAAAGACGGTCACCGGCCAGGCCGGTGTAGGGGTCGGCGCGGGAGTCGGCGTGGGCGTGGGGGGCACAGGGGTCGGCGGACGCGGCGTGCGGGTTGGCGTGGGGGTTGGTTCAGGCTCGGCTACGCTGCTGCAAGCCACAAACAGTACTGCGCTTAGGCTGGCGAGCAGGATCAACCACAGCGCGCGGTGCGTCAGCGTCGTCAGTTTCATCGGCAAATCAGCCTGGTTTCGCCCATCACTCAAAGGGCGATGTGTAATGCACCCAGACCCAGGTGCTCGGCATGCCTTCGGTGATATAGATCTGATCCACGCCTTCAGGAGCGAACGGATTGGACCAGTTGAAAAACCACAGCGCATCGCGGGGAGCCAGGTTGACACAGCCGTGGCTGCGCAAGAAACCAAAGGCGTCGTGCCAAAAGGCCGCGTGGATCGAGTACCCCTCGTGAAAGTAGAGCGTCCAGGGCACATCCTCGATATAGTACCAGGCTGGATGGCCGTCGTCCACGTCGGGGTTGCTCATTTTGCCTTCCCGCAATTTGTACCAGACGCGATATAGACCGGGCGGCGTGGCGGTGGCGGTCCGACCGCTGGAGATCAGTGTGGCATAGACCATGCGCTCTCCCTCGTAGGCGGCGATGGTCTGCTCGAACAGATCCACCTCGATCCACTTTTCGGCCGGTCCGACCTCCTGTGGCGGCGGGTTCACGTCCACTCGCGCGACGTTGCTCTGCTCGATCCACTGATCGGGGCCGATCAGATACCAGATTTCGTCTCCGCGTTGTTCTTTGGCAAAGAGCGTGACCCGTTGGTATCGTTGAGGCGGCTCGACGGCCTCGTTGGGCGCGCCCTGGGGCACGACCGAGGCCTGCGTCCAACGGTTGACCCAGGCAAAGGGATGCTGGGGCTGCTCGGTGAGATAGACGCCCTGGAAGTGAGAACCGCTGGCCAGCGCCAGGGAGTCGGCGGGGACGAATTCCTCCGCGTTGATCTGATACCACTGCTGCCCCTCGTACTCGACCAGGCCGTCCAGGCTGACCCACCAGTCGCCGGAGAGCATGGCGCGCACGGGCGGCAACCCCATCGCGGCCTCCAGGGGATGACGATAGACGTTCAGCGGCAGCGTCTTGACGTAGGCGTAGGTATGGGGCAAGAGTTCGTCATCCTCGTCGTGGGGCAACTCGATCACGGGCAGCTCGGGCAGCGGGTCGGGCAGGCGGATGGAGGCGATGCGATAGGCAGTGGTGCCGGGGCCGTGGGATGGGCACAATCCCCTGTCTCGCCACAGGAGATGGGGCACACAGACGTAGCGAGTGGGGGCGGTGCGCGTGGGAGGCGATCCCGGATCGGGCAGGTCCAATGCAATAGTGGACGCCGCGTTCAGGGTCAGCAGAGTGAGCAAGGCTAAGATAACAAGCAAGTAACGCAACACGTCAGTTCTCCAATAGTGAAATGCACGAGCGGTATTCTAACACAGATTTGCCGCGGCGTCCAGAGTGTAACATTGGAGAACGAGGTGCAACGCACCTGGCAGGCGCGTTGCACCTAAACTCATTCTCTCAAAAGGATTCAGCCAGGACGGTCTCGCGAGCTTGCAGCGGGGTCGGGTCTACGGCCTGGAGCATCGCTGCCCGCCCCCGGATCTTGGCCATTGTCTCGGCGATGTATAGGCGGGCCATCTCTCGCTTCCGCTCTACTGGAAACGGGAAGCGAAGCGGCTTTCGCTCCGCCTCGCGTGCATCTTGCAGCATCAGCCAGCAGTTGATGATGTACACGGCCATATCGGCCACGTCCGCCATGTAGTAATCAACCAACGCGCGATCTTCCTGCTGCTCTTTTAGATGATCGATGCAGCGGTTGAACAACGTGGCGGCCTCTTCGACCTGGGCCTTCAGATCATCCAGTTCCGCGCCATAGTCGAGCGCCTTCCACTCGTCAAACAGATCGTCCAGGGCGTGACCCAGCAACCCGGCTGTGGCCGCCGCGACCTGAAGCTGGCTGGTGCCCTCGTAGATGCTGGTCACGCGAACATCACGGAAATGACGCTCCACGTTGAACTCGCGCATATAGCCGGCGCCGCCGTGAACTTGCATAGCTTTATAACAGACCCGGCTGCCCATCTCGGTGGAGTAATACTTGGCCAGCGGCGTCAACACCGAAGCCAACCGGTCGGCCTGCTTGAGCCGCCTGCGCTCGTCGGTGTCGAGTTTTCTCCTCTTTTCCAACTGGTCGTACGCTTTTTTCAGATCCACCCAATGCCCGGCCTCGTACACCAGCGCCCGCGTCGCCTCGATCTCGCCGCGCATCGAAAGGAGCATGCGGTACACCGCCGGGATCTCGCCGATCGGTTGGCCGAACTGGATCCGTTTCTGGGCGTATTTGTAGGCCTCGCGGTAAGCGGCCTCGGCGATGCCCAGCGCCTGGGCCGAGACCGCGATCCGCGCTCCGTTCATCATGGCCCAGGTGTAGCGGATCAGCCCGTAGCGGCGTTTGCCGACCAGTTGCGCGGGCGTGTCGCAGAACTGTATCTCGCAGGTGGGAGAGGCGTGGAATCCCATCTTGTTCTCGATGCGGCGGACGCGCACCGTCTCGTTGTCCTCTACCGCGAACAGAGAGAGTCCGCGAGCGTCGGTGCTTCCCTCCTCGGAACGAGCGAGCACCAGCAAGATGTCGGCACAGCCGTTGGTGATGAACCGCTTGACGCCATTGAGCCGCCACACGTCCGCTTCTTCGTCGTAGGTGGCGCGGGTCTGCACGACGCCCAGGTCAGAGCCGGCGTCCGGCTCGGTGAGCACCATCGCGCCGGTCACCTCGCCCCGGGCGAAGCGGGGCAGGATGCGGGCCTTCATCTCCTCGTCGCCATACTCGGCGATGGTCGCCGAGATCTCCTGCAGGCCAAAAATGCTCATCAGGCCCGAGTCGGCGCGAGAGATGATCTCGATCATCATCTGGAAAACGGTCTCGGGCAGGTTCAGCCCGCCGTATTCCCGGGGCAGCATCGTGCCCATCAGTTCGGCCTGGCGGAGGAGCTCCAACGCTTCCTGCGTCGCGGCGGGGTAGGCCACCTTTCCATCGTGGAACTGCGCCCCCTCCTCGTCCGCCTCGGCCGCTCGTGGAGCCACGTGCTGGGCGCAGATCTCGCCCAATACGTTCAACATCAACCGATAGCCGTCTTTGGCATCCGCATAGTTGCGCGGCGCGGCCGGGTATTCATCGTGGTAGCGGTAGCCATCCTCGAGGATCTCGATGACCTCGCCGAGATCTAACTGATCCAGGTGAAATTGTAAATCAAGGTTGTCGGTAAAGAAATTCTCTGTCATACTATTTCTCCCTATTTTTGTAGTAGCGGCTTGAGTCGCGCTTGTACCAGGACGACTAAAGTCGTCACTACAAAAGTGGTCTATTTGGCGCTTTCTTGGTGAGCGCGGATCATCCAGGGGATGACTTTGTTCAAGTCGCCCACGATCTTGTAATGCGCGATCTGAAAGATCGGGGCATCGGGGTCGGTGTTGATGGCGATGATCTTGCTCGATTGATCCATCCCAGCACGGTGTTGTACGGCACCCGAAATGCCGCAGGCGATGTACAATCGGGGCCGCACGGTCGTGCCCGTCTGCCCCACCTGGTGCTCGTGCGAGATGAAACCGGCGTCTACCGCGGCGCGAGAGGCCGCCACATCGCCGCCGAGCGCCTGGGCCAGCTCGCGGATGAGCTGAAAATTCTCCTCGCTGCCCACGCCCGCGCCGCCGGCGACGATGACGGAAGCGCCCTTCAGGTCGCAAGCGGGTTGCCGCACCTCTCTTTCCAGGACTTGCAGCACCAGGTCGTCCTCGTCGAACGTTGGCTCGATCCGCTCGATCTCGCCCTGGCGCGCCTCGTCCGGCTGGCCCAGTTTCATCACGCCCTCGCGCACCGTCGCCATCTGCGGGTGCATCTCTGGATTGACGATGGTGGCGATGATGTTGCCGCCAAAGGCAGGCCGGATCTGGTACAATAGATCGACGTACACGTTGTCTCTGTACTTGAAATCGCCGATCTCCAGCGAGGTGCAATCGGCGGTCAACCCGGATCGCGTGGCGCTGGCGATGCGCGGAGCCAGGTCGCGCCCAATGGGCGTGGCCCCCAGGAGGAAGATGTAAGGTTGCCGCTCCCGCACCAGCTCCGCGGCGACTCTGGCGTAGGGCAGCGTGCGATACATCTCCAGCTCGGGATGGTCGGCCAGCAGCACCTTGTCTGCGCCGTAGTGGATAACCGCGTCGGCCAGTTCCGCGATCCCGTGGCCGAGCAGCAAGGCGCAAACCTGACCGTCCAGCCTGGCAGCCAATTCCCGTGCCTTGGACAATAATTCCAGGCCGACGGCGGCGATATCTCCGGCCTCTTGTTCGATGAAAATCCAGATTTCTCTATTCATTCATGCCCTCACAAAATATATTCCTGAGCCAACTCGTGTATCAGCGCGGAAATGCCCTCTGAGTTGGCCGAAATCTCTTTACTCTCGCTCGTTTCGAGCACGACGGACTCGATCTTGAGCACTTTTGTCGGCGACCCCGTCAAACCCACCTTATCTTCGTCAGCGCCCACATCAGCGATGGTCCAGACGGGGATCTTTAGTCCTCGCTCAGTCAAGTAACTATCCAACACTTCTTCCGTCCCGAATTCGGGCCACTGTTCCAGCAGAGAGGCATATTCAAGCGGGGTGGCCGCCAGCTTGCAGGCGAGCATCCTGCGGACCGAGGGAGGACGGGGCTGGTTGGCCGAGTCCACGACGGTCAACAGACAGGGCAACGTACATTTCACCGTCTCTTTGCCCAAAGGAAAGGCCCTCTGGATGACGATCTCGTTCCCTTGCAGCGACTGGATCGATTCCGCATACGTGATTTGCGGCAACCCCAGTTTCTCGGCCGCCTGTGGGCCGACATGAGCGGTGTCGCCGTCTATCGCCTGCCGCCCGCAAAAGACGAGATCATAGTCTCCCACCTGCTCGACGGCGCATTTGAGCGCATAAGACGTGGCCAAGGTGTCCGATCCGGCAAATTTTCTATCCGTGAGCAAGATCACCTGGTCGGCGCCGCGATACAGCGCCTCGCGCAATATCTCTGCCGCCCGCGTGGGTCCCATCGTCAATACCGTCACCTGGCCGCCGTGTCGTTCTTTGATCTCCAAGGCCATCTCCATCGCGTTCAGGTCTTCGGGGTTAAAGATGGCCGGCAGCGCGGCTCGGTTCACGGTGCCGTCGTCTTTCATCGCTTGTCCAGTGATATTCGCGGTGTCGGGCACTTGCTTGACCAACACCACACAGTTGTAAGCCATAGATACCTCCTAGATTTATCGTACGTCGCAATTGCTACCGTAATAAAAACCCCCCACGACATGACAAGTTACGGTGATTTGAGATTTGTTGATTCAAGATTGGTAGATTTACCACAGACAGCGCAACTCTACAAACATAGTTTATCTCTCATCCATGTTTCGCACAGCCTTTCCAATCTCCAAATCTCAAATCCGTAAATCTTATTTCTCTGTATTATAGCAGACGAAGACCAATGAGCAAAAATAACCCTGGGAATCATTGCAGCGCCAGGAGAAAAATATCTCTGGATATGAGGCCGGTTGACCAAAACGCAAAAAACAACGATAATAGGGTTGGGCATGCTATCAACTTGGTCTTTTTTATTGCTAACCGCGTGCTCACAATGCCATCACACCATTATGATTACGGGGATCGTTTTTGACATAAAAAAATTCTCCATCCACGACGGACCGGGAATTCGCACCACGGTCTTTTTCAAGGGATGTCCACTTAATTGCCGGTGGTGTCATAATCCCGAGAGCCAGATTCGAGAACCGGAATTGATGGTCTGGAAAAGCCGCTGTATTGGGTGCCGGGCCTGTCTACCGGTCTGTCCACAAGGCGCGATCTCCTGGGAGGATGGCCCATCCACCGACGTGGAAAAGTGCACGCTCTGCGGGGCTTGCGTCGAGGTTTGTTACGCGGAGGCGCGCGAGATCGTGGGGCGAGAGATGACGGCGGCACAGGTGGTGGCCGAGATCGAGCAGGATGTTCCGTTCTACGACGAATTCGACGGTGGCGCGACCTTTTCAGGTGGCGAGCCTCTGGCCCAACCTGACTTTTTACTCGCGCTGCTCGAGGCCTGTCGGGAGCAAGAGATTCACACCGCCGTGGACACGTGCGGGTTTGCGCCCTGGAAAATCCTGGATAGAATTCGAGGGCGCGTGGATCTGTTCCTCTACGATCTCAAATTGATGGATGAAGCCAGACATCGAAAGTTCACCGGCGTGTCGAACGAGTTGATCCTGAGAAATTTGCAGATGCTTTCGGAGCGGGAACACGACATCTTCCTGCGAGCGCCCATCATTCCAGGGATAAACGATGACGACGGGCACATTCAACAGATGGGCGAGTTCGCGGCAGCCCTGCCCCACCTGAACCGGGTGGACATCTTGCCCTATCACCACATCGCCGTGGAAAAGTACAAACGATTGAATAAAGTATATGATCTACCAGAAGCTCGTTCCCCCTCGGACGAGCGATTAGCCGAGATCGCGCACATCCTGCGCGAGTTTGGCTTGCACGTCAAAATAGGTGGTTAACTCTTGCGAAGGTTTGTGAGGCAACCTTCGCAAGGGTGGCCGACAGTAAAAGTAGGAGGTTGACGCGATGACGATGAGTGAACGAGTCGCCCGGTTGAGACAGCAAAGCCTGGAGGCTGCGCCTTCCATCTCATCCGAGCGTGCAGAGTTGTTGACCGAGTTTTACCGGCAGACCGAAGGGCAGATGATGTCCGCGCCCATGCGCCGGGCATTGGCCTTCCAGTATTTGATGGAGCACAAGACGATCTGTATCAACGAAGGTGAACTGATCGTCGGCGAAAAAGGCCCGGCCCCCAAGGCCGCGCCGACGTACCCGGAACTGTGCTGCCACAGCCCGGAGGACCTGGACATCCTCGATTCGCGAGAAAAAATACCTTTCAGGGTCAGTCCCGAGACCCGGCGAGTGTACGAGGAGACCATCATTCCTTTCTGGCGCGGGAAGACGATGCGGGAGCGCCTCTTTGCAGAGATGACAGAGGAGTGGAAGGCGGCGTACGAGGCGGGCGTTTTTACCGAATTTATGGAACAACGCTCCCCCGGTCATACCGTCCTGGACGACAAGATCTACCACAAAGGGATGCTCGATTTCAAGCAGGACGTTCGGCAGAGCCTGGAGAGCCTCGACTACCTGGGCGATCCGGAGGCCTACGACAAACAAGAGGAACTCGGGGCGATAGACATTTGCGCCGACGGCCTGATCCGCTTTGCAGAACGGCACGCGGAAAAAGCGCGGGAGATGGCGCAGCAGGAGGCGGATCCCCGGAGAAAGCAGGAATTGGAACACATCGCCGAGGTTTGTTCGCGCGTTCCCGCGCACGCCCCCCGCGATTTCTGGGAGGCGTTGCAGTATTACTGGTTCGTCCACCTGGGTGTGACCACCGAACTGAACCCCTGGGACGCCTTCAACCCCGGCAAGCTGGATCAGCATTTGTTTCCTTTTTACGAGAAGGGATTCACCCGCGAGCAGGCCGAGGAACTGCTGCAATGCTTCTGGGTCAAGTTCAACAATCAGCCCGCGCCGCCCAAGGTGGGAGTGACCGCCGCGGAGAGCAGCACGTACACCGATTTCGCCCAGATCAACACCGGAGGCGTCAGACCCGATGGCGCCGACGGCGTCAACGAGGTCACCTACCTGATCCTGGACGTGATCGAGGAGATGCGGCTGTTGCAGCCCAGCTCTTCGATCCAGGTCAGCAAGAAGAATCCCGACCGCTTCATCAAGCGGGCGGCCAAGATCATCCGCACCGGCTTTGGCCAGCCCTCGGTCTTTAACACCGACGTGGTGGTCCAGGAACTGGTCCGCATGGGCAAGTCCGTCGTGGACGCGCGCTGCGGCGGCACCAGCGGTTGCGTCGAGACCGGCGCGTTTGGGAAGGAAAACTATAATCTGACGGGCTATTTCAACATGCCCAAGGTGCTAGAGATCACGTTGAACAACGGCGTCGATCCTCGGACAGGACAGAGAATTGGATTAGAGACGGGGGACCCCATGCGGTTCGAGACCTTTGAGGAATTGTTCGCGGCTTACGAACGGCAGTTGAACTATTTCATAGACACCAAGATCCGGGGCAACAACGTCGTCGAGCGGCTGTACGCCGTCTACATCCCCGCGCCATTCCTCTCGCTGCTGACGGATGATTGCATCGTAAAGGGGAAGGATTATCATGACGGCGGCGCGCGGTACGACACGAGTTACATCCAGGGCGTGGGCCTGGGCACGATGGCCGATGCGCTGACCGCCATCCAATATCACGTCTTTGACCAGAAAAACCTGACGATGGAAGAGCTGCTCGCCGCCCTGCGAGATAACTTTGAGGGGCGCGAGCGGCTGCGCCAGATGCTCCTGAACAAGACACCCAGGTACGGTAACGACGACGACTATGCCGACGACGTGATGCGCGCCGTGTTCGATGCCTACTTTAACGCCATAGACGGGCGCCCGAACACTCGCGGCGGAACCTACCGTATCAACCTGCTGCCGACGACGGTGCACGTCTACTTTGGCTCGGTGATCGGGGCGACCCCTGATGGACGAATGGCAGAGACGCCCCTTTCCGAGGGTATCTCGCCCGTGCAGGGCGCGGATCGGCGCGGCCCGACGGCGGTGATCAAATCGGTGGCCAAGATGGATCACGTCCGCACCGGGGGGACGCTGCTCAACCAAAAGTTCACGCCCCAGGTACTTGAGGGCGACGATGGTCTGAATAAATTTGTTCAATTGATACGTACCTACTTCAAGTTGGACGGCCACCACATCCAGTTCAACGTCGTGGACGCCGCCACGCTGCGCGCTGCACAACAGAACCCCGCGCAGTATCGCGACCTCATCGTGCGCGTGGCAGGCTATAGCGACTACTTTTGCGATCTCAGCGAGGCGTTGCAGGACGAGATCATCGCCCGGACGGAACATCAGTTGTAGGAAACCGTCAAGTCGAAAAAATCCAGGAAGCCATATCAACGCCAATAGCCCTCACACAAACCATCGGGCGTCAGCATTCAAACTGACGCCCGATTTGTGATTTCGCTTCAATAGAGGTATACTAACTTCAAGTTGTAACCCGGCGACCACATCTTCGTTCTATTTTATACACCTTGGATAGAGAGAAGGCAATCTCTAAATGAAAGTTAACTGGCGATTTTGTTGTTTGGCTATATTTGGCATTGTCCTTGGATGGATCTTGATGGCTACGTTGTGGCCGGTGAGCTTTGTCCAGGCGGCGGGCGGGGCGGGCACCATGTTCGGCGTGTACGTGCCGCCTGGTTTCCCAGCCGCTGGCTTGCTGGTGACAGCCGTGCAGGATGGCACCACGGTGAACATTGTGGACGACGCTGCCGACGGTGACGACGACGATACCCACACAGGCGTACTGGACGAGGGCCAGAGTTACGTGATCTACATCAGGGAAGGGGCAATAGACGATAACGATGGGCCACAGGCTGCGCGGGGCGACTATTTCCGAGTACAGGCCGACAAGCCGGTCATCGTCTGCAACTTTACCACCAGCCTCTGGGCGCACGATTTCGTGCCGGCAACCAACAACACCATGATTGGCGCCGACTTTTATTTCTATGCTTTCAATAACACCTTCTATACGTCGGGGCGGGTCCCTCAAGCCGAGATCATCGCCTACTCCGACGATACGCAGATGCAATTGTTCGACGTGACCAATATGACCGATACGCAGCCGATCGATACATCCGGCAAGACCAGCGTGGTGAGTGATACCGACGGCATCACGGTGACAAAAGTAATTACGCTGAGCACTGGCGAATACCATGCCATCACTTTGGAAGTGGGACATACCTATCATCTCCTGGCGAACAAAAAAGTCACCCTCCAGTACGGCATGCTGGGACACGCCTCAATCGGGCGGCGAGACGGCGGCGTCTACGTGCCCGGCAAGAACGGCTCTTCGACCGGACGCACCTTCTACTTTGGCATTCCACACGATTCCAGCTCAGAGTGCAGCGCCGGCATCTGCGACGAAGAGCGCGAGTTGCGCATTGTCACCTACGACGAGGGCGCGGACGTGTCTGTATGTGGCTGGGACACCATCAGTTCCACGTGGGATAACGTATACAGTGCCCATCTGGGGCCACACGGCCATCTGGAACTCATCGGCGATGAATTGGGCTACAATGAAAATGGGGAGGGCTATTATTTCTTTAAAGTTCTAGCGACGACGGACGTCTCTGTCTTTGAGACCAACTGGTTCGAGACCGGCATCTACGGCACCTCGGACATTGCTACGTATCTTTCGCCAGAGACGAGCATCGAAGGGCGGCGTTTTGAGGCTTATCTGGGACCACCGGGGAATGAGCCAAACCTGGAAACTGGCAGCGGTGAGATTCAACTCACCCATCTATACGTCTTTGCCAGCGAAGCAACGAACGCCATCGCTTATGACTCCGATGCTTACGGAGAGTGGATTGAACTCTACAACACCACTACCGAGACCGTTGACCTGAATGGCTGGACGCTGACCAACGGAAGTGCCAAGTCGGTTGTACTCACAGGCACCATCGCTCCCCAGGACTATTATTTGCTGGAGTATCATCAGAAAGCGACCACGGCCACGGCCAATCTTGTGTACGGCGACCGGTACCCCTACTTCAAGCTAGGGAACGGTGAGGACACACTGACGCTGCAGGGTGTGCTGACCGGTGGTATAGCTTACAGTGATACTTTCAGTTACGATGAAACCTGGGCCAGTCATGGCGTCTACACCGCTATGGCTCGCATTACGCCGACCGAACCGGCCAACCATAGCGACAATTGGGTCAATGCTTCGACCCTGTACGCTAACACTGTCAATAACCTGGGGGCCTACTGGGGCAGCCCTGGCGAGGAGAATGAAGCCTACAACGGTGACGGCAGCGGTCCACAGCAGGGCGTGGTGATCAATGAGATCATGACCGGTCGTATCTGGCAGCGCTTTACTGTGTCGGACACCGTGTCGAACACCGTGGCGGGCAAAGGGGGCTACTACGACATCGCCCTGGACACCAAAGATTGGGAGAGTATCAACAACGGCAATGGCCCAGAAGGAACCCCAGGGTCGATTGTAACCGATGGGCCGGAAGGACCGTACATCATCGTTGAATCGGACAAGTACATCAGTGTGATGAACACCAACTGGAACGACAACTGGATGGCCTACGCGACGCCTACCCGCTATCCGGATCCAGCGGTGATTTATCTGCCCAGTCACTATCGGCGGAGTGCCGGGAAAGTAATCACGTTCACCGCCGACGTGTGGACGGGAAAAACGGCGCTGTATGATCCGATTACCACCATAGAAATCCCCACCGGCGTGGAGTACATCACCGGTAGCTATGACACGCCGGCTCAAATACTCTCCACCGCCGTCGTGACCGAGACGCAGCACCCCGATGGCTCCTGGACGCTGACTTGGAAGCACGGTGTGACGATGATGCCTGCTGTCTCCTATCAGTTCGTCGTTGCCGCCACGTCGTCGATCACGGGCTGGCTGCGTAGCGTGGCGAGCACCAGCGGGATTGACGCTCCAGACCCCCTGGTCGGTGAGCGCTACACGAGTCAGGATGTCGCCGTGGTCGTGGTGGAAGTGGGCGACGACGAAGTGCGCAAAGTGGATCTGGTCATCAATGAGGTGATGGTCCGTCCCCCTGGCAGCGACCACGAATGGATCGAATTGTACAATACTGGCGACACGGAGGTCGTGTTAACCGGAATCGTGTTGACCGATGGCGGCGATTTTGAGTACACCATCCCGAAAGTAGCGGGGGCCGATCTGGCGCTGCCCGTGGATAGCTACGTGGTAATTTATCTTGAGGATGGGACCAATAACCAAAGCGACCTGTATGCGGGAAGTGGATCGTCGGGTCGACTGAACAATGCCGAGGATCGGCTATCCCTGTTTGCTTCGTCGCAGTTCAATACGAACACACTGATTGACTTTGTGCAATGGGATGATAACGGCGTATTTGGCGACGAAACGGCTGATGACCTGGCCGTAGCGGCTGGTCAGTGGCCTGACGGCGACTATGTGACGAGCGCGTTGACCGGGGATACGCTAGGCCGCGATCGGCAGGGTACGGATGAGGACAATTCGACCGATTGGGAGAACACGTGTGGCGTAGACAGCGGCGCGCCCACTCCCGGCGCGATCAATTGGACCAGCCCGGGTCTGAATCTCACCAAGAGTGTCGCTCCCACGGTCATTTATCCGGGCGAAAGAGTAGTATATACCTACTGGTTGATTAACTCTGGTGAGGAACCGTTGTCGAACATAGCCGTCAGCGATGATACGTGCAATCCGGTAACCTTTATCCGCGGCGACGGCGACGGCGACGGCGAGTTGGACGAGGATGAAGAATGGATCTATTCCTGTTCAGCAGTATTGCACAAAGATACTATCAACTATGCGACGGCCACAGGCGAGACGAAAGGCTCCAACCCCGTCCAGTTGAGCAGTAGCGCGATGGCCTCGGTTGACGTGATTCCCAGGCCGGTCAATCGGCCACCCAATGCAAGGGACGACGAGGGTTGCACGCACCGAGGAGAGACACGCAACATTGATCTCCTAGGCAATGATACCGACCCCGAGAGAGAGCGCCTCGAGATCATCGCGGTCAGTACACCGTCCACCGGCACGATGACCCACAACGTCAGCGGCGTAACTTATTCGCCGCCATCCACCACGTACACCGGCATCGCTACCTTTACCTACACCATAATAGACGAGGTGTGCAGCGTATGCACCGGCGGTCCCTTGACCGACACCGCCAACGTCACCGTCTATGTGGAGAAGAATCTTCCTCCGATCGCCAATGATGACATAGTCTACGCGATCGTAGGTATGCCCCGAGTCATCCACGTCTTGAACAACGACGAGGACAATAACCATTATGCATGCGATGTTGCCAACTTCACGGTGGTCGCAGTCGGCCAACCGATCACCGGTAGCGTCACTCGCAACGACACCACAGTGACCTATGTACAACCTACTCCCTACACCGGCACCATACCCTATACCGTTGCTTTCACCTACACCATGAGCGACAATGCCAATGGTGTCATTGGACCCCTGACCGATACAGCCTGGGTCACTCTCACTGTCGTGTATCCTGTCGGCGGCTATACCAAGTTGGCAGACGCGTCGTTGTGGTCGCGGCCTGATTCAGTTTTGAAGCTTGGCAGTATAGGGGGCAGTATAGGGATCGGCATCATGGCAGTGGTTTGGGCGTGCAGGTTGCAAAGACGCGCTGCCGAGCGCAAGTTACCGTAACGTCGCTCTAAAGCAAGGCAACGTCCAGGCGCCTGCACATGAGAAAGAAACAGCCCTGCTATTCGCACGAGTGCAGGGCTGTTCACGTCGGCGGTATGCTGACTGTTCTAGTTGAAAACAAAGACCGGCTGCGTACTTGCCTATTTGGCCTCGCAAGAGTGGCCTTCTTGCTCTGGTGGCCATTGTGGTGATCGTGATTTTGGTCTCACAAATCTCTGTCGAATGGATAGTCGACAAAAGACAAAGGAAAGTACACAGCCGTCTTGTAGAATGCTATTTCCAACCTGTATAACGAGATTGACCGAATTTTGTTACAAGTAATCCTTAATTCTTCGAGCAAACGAGATCGGTTTTACTGCAGTTGTGGCGTCTTGGTCAGATCTGGCGTGTTGGTTGGGCGCGGCGTGTTCGTCGGCGTGTTGGTCGGGACCGGCGTGTTCGTCGGCGTGTTGGTTGGGACCGGCGTGTTTGTCGGTGTGTTGGTTGGGACCGGCGTGTTCGTCGGCGTCCAGGTTGGGCGCGGCGTGTTCGTCGGCGTGTCGGTTGGACGCGGTGTGTTCGTCGGCGTCCAGGTTGGGCGCGGCGTGTTCGTCGGCGTCCAGGTTGGGCGCGGCGTGTTCGTCGGCGTCCAGGTTGGACGCGGTGTGCGTGTCGGCGTGTTGGTTGGGCGCGGCGTGTTCGTCGGCGTGTCGGTTGGACGCGGTGTGCGTGTCGGCGTGTTGGTTGAGCGCGGCGTGCGTGCTGGCACCCTAACCGAGGATGGTGTTGGCGTCCAAGTTGGAGATGGTGTAGGGGTGGGTGTCCGGATCAGAAATGGTGTGGGTGTTGGCGTCAAAGTTGGCTGTGGTGTATTATTGTACGTTGGTGTCTCGGTCGAGTGCGGCGTGTGTGTCGGCGACTGAATAGGCTGTGGCGTCTTGATCAGAGATGGCGTATCGGTCAGTTCGGGTGTGTTTCCTGATATTGGCGGCTCGGTTGTCGCTGGAGGCAAGGGCGTAGGCGCTGAAATCGGTAGGGCTGGCGGCAGACCGGGTTGCACAGTGGTCGCCTCGCCAGACGGCACAATGATGGTCTCTTCTTGGGCCGTGACCTCAACACTTCCCTCTCCCACTGCTACCTGCGTAGCGTTTCCAGGCAGCACTTCTACAGTGAACACGGTTCCATGCACAGTGGCGCTGGCAGAGGGGGTCTTGATCTCAAAGCGAGAGGCAGTATCGGGAAGTCGTTGCACGCGATTGTAGGTACGACCTACTTGCTGGTAAAGGGCGATCACTTTGCTGTGACCATCTCGCCGACTGCTCAGTTGCAACACGATCAACTCGGTCTTGGCCGCCAAGTTGGTGGCGCTGCCGTCGAAAAAGATCAGCGTGGCGTCCGCTCTGTCGGTGCGGACGCGGTCGCCAGGGGCGATCTGGTCCCCCGTCTTCGCCGTCTGCCAGGTGTCGTGACCGGCCGGCAAAACCTGCACCACGCCCCTCACGTCAGTCAGAGTAGCAGTCCGGGCGACAGTCACGCCTAGCCAGGAGCGAAGCAAAAGCCCACCGATGACAAGCAGGACGAAAACCAGGGCGGTTGCCGTGGCAAAACGGAAGATAGGTAAAGGTATGGCCCTCGCAGAGCTGATGCTCGAGCGGGGCCACACATGACTGGAGGAAAGATTATTTTCCTGGGTGTTCCGATTCTTGGCCGACGCCCTGGCCTGAATCACATTGAGCATCCGAGTGCGGGCCACGCTTCGGAAGGTCGAGGAAGGGATCACCTGGGGTACTGAATGCATTCGCTGCGCGGTGCGAAGAAGAGGCTCCAATTTCTCCCGTTGTTGGGGATATTGGTCCAGGATTTCTTCTACACTGCTGCCTGCCTCTATGTCATCCAAACATTGAGCCAGTAGTTTTTCTATTCTGGCCATTTCGTCAATGTTCTCCCAGGATCTCGCTGAGGGCAGACAAAGCCCGATGCTGCATAACGCGACAAGAGCCTTCGCTCTTGCCAAGTATCTCCGCTACCTGAGCGTGACTCAGACCTTCTACAAAACGCAAGAGAATCAACTCTTGCTTTTTCTCCGGCAACTGAGCAATAGCTTCGCGAAGGCGCGTCACCTCCGCTTTTTGGACCAGCAACTCCTCCGGCTTTAAATTATTGTCAGCCAAGGTAAAGGCCACATCATCCAGAGGCTCTTCCTCTTTCTCGGTACGATAGTAATCAATGACTACATTGTGGGCAATGCGGTACAGCCATGAGGAGAAGGGATACCCTCTTTGCTGATACCCCTCTATGGCCTCCCAGGCATTCAGAAAAACTTGCTCTGTCAGGTCTTCTGCTTCCCTTTCATTGCCTACTTTGTAAAAGATGTACCGGTATATCTTGTCGAGATGGAGCATATACAGATCGCCGAATGCCTCAGCATCTCTCTGTATGGCCCGATGGACGAGCTCGCCCTCGTTGCTTGTCGTTGCCTTCCCCGTCATAAGCACACTAGGTTTTATCGGGCTTTACGTGTATAACGATGAAACAGGCAGAGCGTTACGTAAAGCCCTTGAATTAAGAGAAGTGTTCTCAGAACAGTTCTATTTGTTCTGTTGGTTAGAACACCTGCCTAAACCTTGACAATGTTGGGTCACGTTGACTGCTCGCACGATGATACAACTTTTTCCAGATAGCCCATCCTGCGAGAGCTACAGTAGTGACATGCCATAGACTATCACTATCAGCCCTGATTGTCAAGTAGTACGCTTGATAGGGTATAATTCAAAAGTCTGGGGAGCTTTCGACGTAGCCGCGCTTTCCATAGCGCGCAGGCCCGCGAGGTATGGAAACCTCGGCTACATAGCCCCGTTTTATTGAAAAGATACAGTCTGGAGAAAAAA
>DAOTUB010000118.1:0-12297 GCA_034437455.1 Anaerolineae bacterium
GGAACAAATTCACAACCGCTTGACCGACGTAGCGAATTGAAAAGAGCACGCTAGCCTGGTGCTTCTGGTCGATAATGACACTCGATTTTACATAAACTAGCGATTCAACCTCATAATTGGAATTGCTGCTATTATTCAAGCCCTTTCTCGGCTCAGCCGCGGCATACACAGTAACCGTCTTGCTATTGCTGGCGTTCAATGGATACGCCGTCCATCTGCTTGCCAGAGACCTCGTTGATTCTGAACGCGCCTCATTCCTGGCCGGCGTGATCGGTATGACCTGGCCGTTCATCACAACGCATCTGCACCATCCCAATTTAGTCGTGATTGGGTTCATTCCACTGACCATAAAGCACATCAGACGCCTGATATTGGAAGGGCACAAGCAAGACCTGGCTTTTTCAGCCTTGTTCATTGGTCTCATCGGTGTGGTCCGCCTTCAACTCTTGCTCATGAGTTTCTTTCTCATCGGTCCCTATACTCTCTATCTTTTGATCGCGTCTAAACGATTCAAATGTTTGAGGCTATTGGGCCAATTAACGCTCGCTATAGCCCTTGCTTGCATGATCTTGATGCCATTTACTGCCCCACTCCTCTGGTACCAATCCACACAAGCCCGTTCCAACGATCTATTCACCAACTATTTCGAGTCTGGTGCTGGGCAAGCAGATCCTATGTACTACCTCATTCCCAACGGATTTCACCCACTATGGGGAAAATTGTTGAGAGAAAAACTGGATGATAGTCCCTTCAGCGCGCAGTTTCATATATCTTTTGTCGGATACACGGTGCTAATCTTGGGTCTCTGGGGAGCCGCGAGACGATGGAGACAGGGAGGCATCTGGGCACTACTCACTGTTGTATTGATGGCGCTGGCGCTAGGCCCTGTCCTGGTGATAGGAACGAGACAAATCCTCACGCTCCCCTACGTCCGGATCTATAAGCGAATCATTACCCCTGTCCTTCGCTATCCACAACGTTTCAACGTCCTGCTGTCAATCCCCTTCAGTATGTTGGCGGCGCTGGGCGGCGCACACTTATGGCGTAAACACAAGCCGGCTACCCAGATCATCTTATGTACAGCCACCATCGGCCTGGTACTATTCGAGTACGCCATATACCCGTTCCCGCGCTTATCGCTATCAACTCCTGACTGGTACAGCGAGTTGGCACAGCAAGAGGAGGAGTTCGGCATCGTCGAGATCCCAATGAACCGACAGACCGAGGAACAGTACATGCTTTACCAGCTTACCCATAGAAAACCCCTGGTCGAAGGGCACGTCTCTCGTCCTCCGCGAGAAGCCTCCAGTTTCATAGCCAGCGTTCCTCTACTGAATCACCTGGACTGGCACAACAGCAGATTGCCACCATACGAAGACATAAATATTTCAGAACAGCTAGATGCCCTCCATCAGGCCAATCTTTGCTATCTGATCCTGCACCGTGATTTTCTCACCGAAAGCCAAATAGCCGCCTGGCGACGTTGGCTGATCGTGTCCCCATACCACGAGGATGACCAGGTCATCGTCTATCAGACCGATCCAACTGCACTGGAAAGCGCCGTGTCACAGGCGCCACAACTCGGAAACAACGTCCAACTCGTTCAGACACAGTTCATACCCACACAGACAGTCCAAACCGGGTGGGTGGAATTACCGACGCACTGGTTTGTATCGAGTAGACTGGACGATTCTCAAAACATCCTATGTATCGCTCTGCTCGACAAAGAGAATGAGCCATTGCAGGAGAGTTGCGATTACCGCGTTCTCAACGTGCCAGAAGGCGACTACATAGAACCCGGCCTGCTGTTCACCGTCTATCTCGTCCAGGTGCCTCCATTCGCCAAAGCAGGTGACCATCAAGTCATCTTCTATCACCCTGTCACTGACCGTGATACGCTGGCAAATTCGGCTGTTCCTGCCGGCAATGTAAAGGTCAAGGCATTGCCACGTCAATTCGATCCGCCAACACCCAGCCACTACCTTGATATCATCTATGGGGCCGAAATCGCCCTTGTCGGCTATGATGCTGTACAAACCAACACATCTTTACGATCCACCCTCTACTGGAAAGCCCTAAAGCATCCATCCGCATCTTACAAGATATTTATCCATCTCATCAACGAAACCACGGGCGAGTTTGTCACCCAGAAAGACTATGTGCCATGCGAATGGCAATATCCCACCGAGGCCTGGCAAGCCGGCGAGTACGTGCGCGATTACATCGTGTTCGACCTGTCCGACATCCCTCCGGGCAAGTACAAAGTCCAAGTGGGAATGTACCGCCCGGAGAGCAAAGAGCGCCTGGCAACCACTCCAACGCATCCTGAAAATGTAGTCTCGCTGATGAAAATTGAGCACTTTGTACCACCGCAGTGATTTTGACTTATTACCTTCCTGTGGTAAACTGGAGCCGAATGTATCTTTCACAGGAGGCCAACCGTCATGAACCTTCCCATCATCGGCATCAGTGGCAGTGCTGCCTACTCTGCGCCATCCAACGCCCCTCTCTTTTCCACACCCCAGACCTACGTTCGGGCTGTGGCATGGGGCGGAGGTGCCCCATTGGTCATCCCGCCGCATCTGGAAACGGCGCCGCTGCGCGTCATCTTTGAGCGCCTTGAGGGCCTGATCCTATCCGGTGGGGGAGACGTCCAACCGGCATTGTTTGGCGAGGAGGATAGTGGGCTGCTCCAGAGCGTGGACGAACAGCGAGATCGAATGGAACTCGCGCTGGCGCAGTGGGCGCTGGCAGAGGAACTCCCATTGCTGGCGATCTGCCGGGGCATCCAGGTGCTCAACGTCGCCACCGGCGGCACACTCGTTCAAGACATTCCCAGTCAGGTCCCTCATGCGCTCTCTCACAGCAGCCCCACTGGACGCCCCATGGATGTGGTAGATCACACCGTCGAGGTGGCGGCAGGCAATCGGTTGGCTGCACTGGTCGGGGCCGGCAAGTTGGGCGTGAACACCGCCCACCATCAGGCGGTCAAGGCCGTGGGCGCAGGGTTGACCATCACCGCTCGCGCCCCCGATGGGGTCGTCGAAGCCCTGGAGAATCCCGATCATCCATTCTGCGTCGGCGTGCAGTGGCATCCCGAGGCGATGGTCGAAAGCCATTCCGTGATGCGCTATCTCTTTGAGGGATTGGTCAAAGCAGCGTTGAGCGAGTAGATGACACGCACACATTATCTGCTGCTCGCCGCCTCGCTGGTGATCCTGGCAGCGTGCGCAAATCCACCGACGCCCACGCCAGTCCCCACCTACACACCCACACCCACCTTCACCGCTACAACAACGCCTATGCTCACGCCAACGCCTACTCACACGCACACACCCTCTCCCACACCAATACCCACCGCTACCGCGACTCCTACGCCTTTCATCAGCCCCCTCTCCACTCCTATCCCTGATACCGAACCCGCAAACCCTGACGTGTTACTGGTCGAGCCACCGCCGCGCCCTTTTGACTACATCGTGGTCAACCCCAAACCACCGCGCCGGGTGCCCAACGCCATCCGCACCTTCTGGATCGCCGACGGCATGACGGGGGAACGGCGCGAGATTACCGCCCGCCTGCGCGCGCAGACAGACCATGCCGCCATGTGGGTCGAAGAAGGAGTGTGGCACGACGTGCGAAAGTTGGAGGAGGCCACGATCTTTTTCGAGACCGTCGTATATTCCACCACCCGCGCCGCTTTCGGTTCCGAGTGGACGCCGGGCGTGGATAACGACCCGCACATTCACATCCTGCACGCCACCGACCTAGGCGAGAACGTGCTCGGCTACACCTCCAGCGCCGACGAGTTCCCTCGCACCCAATATACCTCCTCCAACGAAGCCGAGATGATCGTCGTCAGTCTGGACTATGTCAACGTAGCGAGTCCCACCTACTACGCCTTGCTGGCTCGCCAGTTCCAGCGCCTCATCCAGTGGTTCCAGGATCGCAACGAGGAACGATGGGTGAAAGAGGGGTTTGCAGAACTGGCCGTTCAGTTGAACAAACTCGACACGGGCGCCCCAGAACGGGCCTACCTGGAGCACCCGGGCACATCGCTCACCGCCTGGAAGAATGAGGAGGCTCAACGAGGAGCAGCCTTTCTCTTTGCCGCCTACTTTCACGAGCGCTTTGGCGATGCAGGCACGCAGGCGCTAACCGCCGAACCACTCAACGGCGTCGCCGGGTTCGATGCCGTGTTGGCTGAGCTGGATGAGGGGATCACTTTCGAGGGATTCTTTGCCGATTGGCTGGCGGCTAACTTCCTAGACCTGGGCAGCAGCTACAGCCCTGCCACGCCGGAGCTAGCCCAACCTGGGCTTGCGGCCCTATATGAAAACTACCCCGTCACCATGGATACCTCTGTCCAACAGTTTGGCGCGGACTATATTTTGCTGCAGAGCGACGCTGATCTCCACGTCCGTTTTACCGGGGTGACACAGACATCCCTGTTGAACACGCTTCCCCGTCGGGACACGCCCCAGGGCGAGCGATCCTTCTGGTGGTCGAACCGCGCCGACGAGTCGCTGACTACACTCACCCGTCCGTTCGATCTTTCTGGCGTTGAGCGAGCAACATTGACTTACTGGACATGGTACGATATCGAGCCGGGCTATGACTATACCACCGTTGAGGTCAGCACGGATGGCGGCAAGCAATGGCAGATCCTCTCTCCGCCAGGATGGAATTACACGGGCAAAAGCGGCGCCCCGCCGGAATGGATCCAGGAAGAGATCGATCTTTCACCCTTTGCAGGAAAAGAAATACAGGTGCGCTTTGCATATCTGACCGACGAGTCGATCACCGGGGAGGGTTTTGTGATCGATGGCATTGCCATCCCCGAGATTGGCTACACCGAAGATCAAGAGGAGGAGGGCAGCGGCTGGGAAGCAACTGGGTTTGTGCGCAGTGACAACTTTGTGCCCCAGCGCTACCTGGCGCTCCTCATTGGAATAGGGAATACGGTCGCGGTCGAACGCCTACCTGTGAGTGAAAATCAGACCGCGGAATGGACCATACCGCTGGGCAGCGAGGGTTGGCGCGAAGCAGTGCTCGTGTTTTCTGGGCTGGCACCCCTCACCAAGCAGCCAGCACCCTACCAACTGGTGATTGAAAGATAAAGGAATCCTGGCCAGGATTTAACGCCAGTCTCAGATCCAGAGCACTCTCATCTACAGAAAATTATCCCATCAATCAGGATTATTGGTGACTTTTGCAAGGATGAGCATAAGCGTCCAGAGAATGTACCAGAAACCGGGTTTTCAGATATCTCGAGCGAAATATCGATTGTCGTGAGAGCTTTTTGTAAACTTGGATAGTTTGCTGGCGAAAAAACCCGGTTTCTTTGCCCTGGTGAACGGTCACGAATGAGCAACTGAAATGCCTATGATCGTGGCTGCTCGGACGTGGTCTCGATAGTAACCGGCGCGCCGCGCTTGAACGCCTCGAGTTGGGCTTCCAGTTCGGCCTGACGAGCATCGGCAGCCCGTCGCCCCTCTTCGATTAGCCCCTCCACACGAGCACGCATCTGCTTCTGGAGTTCCGAGCCTGCATCGGGAGCCAGCAACAATGCAACCGTAGCCCCCACCACAGCCCCTGTCAATAGTCCAACCAAAAAATTGATGACCTTTTGCATCACCATCACCTCCTATTACGTTTGGTCCTGACAGATATTATACACCACGCTTCGTTAGTGCAAAAGTCTCGGTGACAACAGAGCAAAATACACTCATCATCTTTCAAAACTTGTGCCAAAAGTGCTATTGCCAGCCGTTAGCAGTTGTGTTATACTGGGATCGGTTTCGTCAGCGAAAAACCTCAACGGAGCTTTTTCTGACAAAAATGACCTGCCTGATCCCAAGGAGACCAGTGATCTGGCAGTACAACTCTCATGCGCTATGCCCAATTTTGACAACCAGTGTGTCGGCGGCGCTGGCGTGCTGCACGACATTGTCGATCAAACAAAAAGCAGAGGCAGTGGATAAAACACCCCAAGAGCTGAAAAATCAAGAGCAAGAACAAATCGCAGCGTTGGCAAGAGCCAACAAGACCGAGCGATTGGCAGTTGTCAACCGCGTCGCCCGGGCCGCCGGCGCCACGCTCCAACTGGACGATCTATTGGAGACCGTGTACCAGGAAGTCGACGCCGTCTTCCAACCCGACGCTTTCTTCATCGCCCTGTATGACCGTGAGACGAATGAATTGAGCTTGCGCCTCCAGGTTGACGAAGGGATACGGGAGCCTCCATCGCAGCAACCTGCGGACGTTGGTTGGACCTCTTTGGTCATTGCCGGGCAGAAACCGCTGCTCATTCGAGATTACAAACAGGAGCAACACCATCTACCCCCGCCGACTTTATTCGGAACGATGAAACCCGTCGCATCCTGGCTGGGAGCGCCGATGCGGATCGGCGAGCAGGTGATCGGTGTCATCTCTGTGCAGGCTTACCATCCCCATGCCTACGGCGAGGAGGAGCAATTCCTGCTCTCCACCATCGCCGACCAGGTGGCCGTGGCAGTCGAGAAGGCGCGGCTGTACGAAGAGGCGCAAGATCACCTGGAGAGCCTGACCAAGCTCAATCGCGCCTCGCAAGCGGTCGTTTCCTCCTTGGACGTAAAAGAGGTGCTGGAGCAGATCGTAGAATTAGCGGGATCCGTGGTCAAATCAGATTTTACCAGTGTAGTGCTGGTGGACGAAGAGGGAAAGCCAGTGCTGGGTACTGAAGATTTTCGCGGCATCTCCCCTATCACACAGCGCATCCGTGGCAACGGCACCACCCGCTACGTGTTAGACAGTAGACGGCCACTACTCGTGGACACGATCTCGGACGAAGGAGTAACAAGTCCCTCGCTCCGCTTGCCCGACGGGGAATTGATAAAAGCTAACCCAGTCCTTGTGACGGCGGGCATCCGTTCCTTCGCTGCCGTGCCCATCCAGGCCAAGGAAAAGATATTGGGCATATTGTTCGTGCACAGCCTTCAGCCCCACGTTTTTCACGGACAACTTTCCCTGCTGACCACTTTTGCCAACCAGGCTGCCGTGGCTCTCGAAAACGCGCGGCTGTACGAAGCGGAACGGAAACGAGCTGCTCAATTCGCCGTGGTCAACCAGGTGGCCCGGAAAGCCGTCTCGATCCTGGACCCAGACCAGCTTTTACAGGAGAGCGTCATCGCCATTCAGCAAGGCTTCGAGTACCACAACGTGATTCTTCTCCAACTCGACGAAGCCACTGGCAAGCTGGGGGAGCAAGCCATAGCAGGTGGGTTCGAGGACATCGGACCGCCAGACTACTATCAGGACGTGGGAAAGGGATTGATCGGCTGGGCAGCCCAAACCGGCCAACCACTCATGGTCAACGAGGTGAGCCAGGACCCACGCTACGTCGTCGGCTTTTCAGAACAAGTGCCCACCCGGGCAGAGTTGTGCGTACCCCTCAAACTGGGCGAGCGGGTCATCGGCGTGCTCGATGTTCAGGAAATTCGGCCCAACGCCTTTGACGAGATGGACCTCGCGGCCATGGAAACCCTGGCCGATCAGATCGCCGTAGCCATTGAGAATAGTCGTCTCTTCAAGGCAGAGAGGGAACAGCGACAACTGACCGAGGCATTGAAGGAGGCTGCCTCTGCCGTCAGCAGCACCCTGGATCCCGATCAGGTGCTCGAACGCATCCTGGAGCAGGTGGAACAGGTCGTCGCCGGAGATCACTTTAACATCATGCTGATCGAAAATGACCAGGCCCGCGTGGTCCGCCAACGCGGGTACGAAAGCTTGAGCACAAAGGACCAGGGCGCCGATTTTTCCCGTCCTATCACCCGATATCCCAGCCTGGTGAAAATGGTGCAGACAGGGGAACCGACCGTCGTGCCAGATACGACGACCGATCCGGATTGGGTCTATGAGGAGGATCAGGAGTGGCTGCGCTCCTACGTGGCCACCCCCATTCAGATAGGCGACGTGATCGTGGGCTTTTTGAACGTGAATGGGACCCAGAGAGGAAAATTCGACATGGCTGACGCCCGGCGGCTCCAGGCTTTTGCCGCTCACACCGCTACCGCCATCGAGAACGCTCGCCTGCACGAGAGGCTGCGAGAGCACGCCGAGCGACTGGAGGAGCGAGTAGAGGAACGCACCGCTCAACTCCAGGCCCAGTACGCCCGCCTGGAGGCGATCCTGCGCAGCACGACCGATGGCATTATCGTCACCGACGCAGAGGGAGAGATACTACAGGTCAACCCGGTCGCCCAATCCTGGCTCACCCGCACGCTCTCGCCGGAGGACACCGCCCTGCTGCAAAAGACGGCGCAGGATCTGGCGCGACGCGCTGAGACTCAACCAGAGACCGTCTTGGAACTGACGGGATTAGATCTGGAACTAGAAGCGGCGCCTATCGCAGAACCCGGGTTAACAGCAGCGGCAGTGGTGGCGATCCACGATGTGAGCCATCTCAAAGCATTAAATCGGATGAAGTCCCGCTTCATGTCCAACGTCTCGCACGAACTGCGCACGCCGATCACGGTGATCAAATTATATACACACTTGATGAAACAACAACCCAAGCGATGGAAAGAATACCTGGACACCATGGCGCAAGAAGCGGACCACCAGGCAAAAATAATCGAGGATATCCTGCAAATTTCGCGCATTGACGCCGGACGGCTGGAGATGAAGCCCCGACTGACCTCTCTCAACGAGTTGACCGAGATGACAATTGCTAACTACTATGCACTGGGCCAGAAACAGGGGGTGACATTGGAGCATCATCTGGCAGAGATGAAACTGAAGGTACTGGTGGACTCGCAGAGAATCGCTCAGGTGTTGAGCAACCTGGTGGAGAATGCCATTCAATACACGCCAGAGGGAGGCAGGGTAGTAATCTCCACAGGACAGGAGGAAACCGAAGGCCGAACCTGGGCCACGGCGACGGTGACAGATACAGGGATGGGGGTATCAGAGGAGGAACTCCCCCATATCTTTGATCGATTCTTTCGCGGGGAGGGACCCAAACAGATGCAGATATCCGGCACGGGCCTGGGATTGGCGCTTGCCAAAGACATCGTGGAATTGCACGGAGGGCAGGTGACCGTGGACAGCCAAATCGGTGAGGGAAGCACATTCACCGTCTGGCTGCCACTGGCGGATTAGTCCCTAGCCGCTGGCGGTCGGTCATCGTTGTTTGTGGGCCGCCAACTGCTGCCAAGGTTTTTGGAGGGAAGAAAAAACATGGGTAGATCACATATCTTGGTCGTAGAAGATCACAAGCCAATGCTAGCGGCTATCCAGACGATCCTGGAGGGAGAAGGCTACACAGTTTTCACCGCCGGCGACGGAGTAGAGGCTTTGCAAGTACTGGAGAAAACCAAGCTCGACCTGATCGTGGCAGACATCATGATGCCACGGATGGACGGGTATACCCTTTACGAGACAGTCCGCGCCCGTCCAGAGTGGGTGCTGATCCCTTTCATTTTTCTCACTGCCAAATCGGAGCAGGAAGAAGTGCTGAAGGGGAAGCAACTGGGAGCAGAGGACTATATCACCAAACCTTTTGACCCCGAGGAACTGACGGTGGCGGTCCGCGCCCGCCTGATGCGCGCCCAGACCATTCAGGAAGCCACAAATGTGGAATTCGATCAGCTCAAGCAACAGATCATCACCATGCTCGGCCATGAATTACGTACTCCCCTGACGTATGTGAGTGGTTACACCGAGCTGGCGTTGGAGGATGCCTCATCCCTTTCTCCCGACGCCATGCAAGAATTTCTCACTGGGATCAAACGGGGCGCCGACCGGCTGACCCAGCTAGTAGAGGATCTCCTACTCTTGATCCGGCTGGATACCGGGCGGACGGAGGAGGAATTTGACGCGCTGGTCACTCTACGTCAGGATCTGGCGACGGTCATCACACGCACGGTCAAAAAGTACGAGAAGCAAGCAACGGATTTCAATGTGACATTAGAAGTAAATGTAGAGTCAGATCTACCCCCGGTGCGACTGTGCCAACCACTCTTCGTAGACGCCCTGGGCCGGCTGATGGAGAATGGGATCAAATTTTCTCGTGATATAGGAGGACGGGTAACGATCGAGGCCCGCTCTGTAGAAAAATGGGTGGAGGTGATCGTGTCCGACGAGGGAGTGGGCATTCCCTCCAGTGATCTCGCTCACCTCTTTGAGCGATTTCGCCAGATTGGCCGGGAAAAGATGGAACAACAGGGATCCGGCTTGGGGCTTGCCATTGCCCAGGAATTGATCCACCTCCATGGCGGCGAGATTACAACAGAGAGCACACTCGAAAAGGGAAGCACGTTTACCATTCGATTACCGCGTCTTTCCACTGCTTGAAAGGCTTGAACGGCTTTATCGGTTATCCAGACGAAACCCGTGCCCTCGCACAGTAACGATATAGTCATGATCTGGATCCATGGCGACAATGCGATCTCGCAAGCGATGGACCAATGCGTCAATGGCCTGCTCAGAGACGCCCATCGCCTCTTCCTCGGACCACACAGTCGTCACGATCGTATCCCGCGAAACAACCTCGCCTTCATAGTCGAGTAGCAACTCCAGCAGCCGATACTGCGCCGGAGAAAGAGGCGGGATCAGTTCTTGTCCGCCGATAAAGATCCGGCGAGCCAAGCGATCGATATGGAGACCTCTACTAGGGCCGGTCAATTCCAGCGGCAGCGTCGCATCGGCTCCTACAAAGCCCATCTTGATGTATAATGCGATCTGTATCTCGTCCCCATCTCGCAAACGGTACGGGGTATCGCGCACCTCTTTGCCATTGACGTACGTGCCATTCTTGCTCCCCAAATCGCGCAACAGATAACCGTCGTCATCCCGCTCGATCTGGGCGTGGCGGCGCGAGACCTGACGCTTTGCCAATACAATATCACAATCCGACGTCCGCCCGATGGTGATCCGCTCCCGATCCAGGATCCATCGCTGCCCTTCCTGTTCTCCTTCATACACAATGATCATTGGCAACTCTTGTCGTACCATCACAACCTCCTTGACAGAATTCAAGTTCTCACTTATGATGAAAGATAATTGCAACAAGGTAAGATGATATCGTGGCCTATCTGCTTGAACCTGGAACCGTCCTACGCGGGCGGTATAGAATTAACGCTGTCGTCGGCCAAGGCGGCATGGGAGCCGTATACCGCGCCGACGATCTACGTTTAGAAGGCCGCATCTGCGCGATCAAAGAAGTACGACCAGATCCCGACGCCACCCCAGAGGCACTGGCTCAATCCCGGGAACAATTTCGCCGCGAAGCCTCCACACTCGCCCGCCTGGATCATCCCAACCTTCCCAAAGTCTCCGACACCTTCGCCGAGGGGCCGCGAGAATATCTGGTGATGGATTTCGTCAGCGGCCAGGACCTGCGCCAGGTGGTAGAAGATAATCAACGCCAGGGAACGTTTATTGAGGAGCGCAGGGTGCTCCAGTGGGCCGAGCAGTTGTGCAGCGCGTTGGAATATCTCCATAGCCAGGATCCTCAGGTGCTGCATCGCGATATCAAGCCAGCTAACATCAAGTTGACGCCTGGCGGGTTGATCAAATTGGTTGACTTTGGGTTGGTCAAGTTGCTGGCGACGGATGAGGCTCGCACCGTCACCGTGCTGCAAGGCCGGGGCACCGTGGCCTACACCCCGCTGGAGCAATATGGCGGAGACACCGGCCACACCGACGTGCGCTCCGACATTTACTCGCTCGGTGCTACGCTTTACCATCTGCTGACCAATCGCCCTCCAGAAGACGCCAAACAGCGTTTCCTCGATCCCAATGCACTGATCCCCCCACGAACTATCAATCCATACATCTCGCCCGCCATGGAGCGCGCGATCCTGACCGCCATTGCTATGCACCCGGATCTGCGCCCACCGAACATCGCCGTGTTTCGCGAGATGTTCCACACCGGTTCGCTGCCCACCTCGCTACTTCCTCTCGTTCCTGGACCCGGAGAATGGCGCCAGGCAATCAACGAAAACCGCTGGTTGCTGATCTTGACCGCGGGTTTAATCGCTCTCTCGGCACTGGCAACTTTTCTTCAATAGTTAGTGGCGATCTTGGCGCGCACGGCTTGGCCTGGAAACCTGTGCGAACGCTCACTTACGACCAGCTCTGCAATTCGATGATGTTTTCTTCGGGGTCTGTCAAATATACGAACTTTGCCGGGTATAATTCAAAAGTCTGGGGAGCTTTCGACGTAGCCGCGCTTTCCATAGCGCGCAGGCCCGCGAGGTATGGAAACCTCGGCTACATAGCCCCGTTTTATTGAAAAGATACAGTCTGGAGAAAAAA
>DAOTUB010000119.1:0-17903 GCA_034437455.1 Anaerolineae bacterium
TTTTGGCTAAATTGTCAAGGTGCCATTGTCGAATATGTCAAGAGTGTTCCTCACTTGACCCAGAACCAACTCGCGTCCTAACTTTGGCCGCTGAGGCGGCCTCGTATCCACTAGAATCGAACAGTGTCAGAAAAAGTCTCCCGGTTGAGCCAGGCCGACAATCTCGCGAAAATCCTTAGCTTTGATACTTACACCTTGAAGTGCCTCACTTGCGGATTGTAATACCTCTTCATAAAGTATTTTCGGATTTTTGTAACTCCCCATTGGAACGTTGAACTGCCCTTGGCTGTTGACGCGATATAGCCCGTTGTAGCACGTTCGATTTAGATAGATGGTGCGGGCAGCCCTTTCGACGTCGCTCAACTCCACGGACTGTCTATCCAATCTTCTAATCTTGTAATAGTATTCCTTACGATGATGCTTTTTGTGAACGGACAGAAGGCGAACTAATTCCTCCAACTGGTCTCTGGCAACACAGTAGGCGTTAATTAGCTCGTCGTTGTTATCAAATAAGAATACCTGGTTGGGCAGTCTCCCAGTATTCCACAAATGGAAAAAGACCGCCCCGCCGCCCACAAAAGGCTCAAAATATCTGCGAAAGCTGGCCGGAAAATACGTCTCGAACTGAGTTAGAAGCTGCTGCTTGCCACCCACCCACTTGACAAAGGGCCGGGCGTTTCTCGAAACCAGCCGCACTTGCGAACCGGGCGCTACACCCACGTCGGAATAAAAAGCCATTGCATCCGCTCGTTCACTCCCAGGGTCCGGCATAGCGCACCTGGTACGGAGCCGCTTTCATCACCGTGTAGGCCCAATGCAGCTCCACGAACTGCCGGATATGCAGCAGGTCGTGCGCTACCCAGGCGGTGAATATGTCCCCGGCGGTGATGCACCCAAATGGAGCATCGTAGGCCGCATCCCAGTTTGGCGACGCCAGACCTCGCAACCAGGCGAGCGACTCCTCGCGGGCCGCAAGAAAGCCCCGCAAGGATTCACCGAGGTCTCGTTTGTTGTACTCGTGTTCTGTCACCCAGTCTTCGGGGTCAATGCCGGGCCAGGGTTCGCCCGGACGATGCAGGATCAAGTCCAGCCGAACCCGGAAATCCTTCTTTTCCTCGTCGAGCAGATGATTGATCACCTCCAGGATCGACCAGGAAGCGGGATCGGGTTTCCAGCGCGCCTGGTGATCGGAGACGTTCTCCACGAGGGCGCGGATTCTCTGTGCATCGTCGGTCATCTGGGAGATAAGGTAGTCAAGATCCATTTCTCTTGCTCCGAATATCAGATGGCAGTGCGCTCAGTGTATTCTACCGGTCAAGTCATCCTTGTCTCAAGCGATTACAATACGCATCTATCATACCACCTCCGTCCCTTGCCAAGCCCGAAGAAGATCATCAATGGGACACTCGATCACCACATCCCCCTGCAACCCACGCACGCGCAAAACGCCATCCTTCGTCACTCGCCCCAACCGAGCCACAGGCCGCCCCGCTAACGCCTCCTCGAAGGCAGCCGCATCATCAGGCGCAACCTCGACCAGGAAGCGCGCGTTGCTCTCGGCAAAGAGCGCGACCGCATCCGTCTCCACATCAGAGGTGCGCGGCAGCGACGCTAACTCCAGCTCAAGCCCCAGCCGCCCGGCGAAGGCCATCTCTGCCGCGGCTACCGCCAGCCCGCCCTCGCTCATATCGTGGCAAGCGCGCACCAGCCCGTCGCGCATCGCCCGGTGCAGCGCGCGCATCGTCTCGACGCCGTCGGGAACTGGCGCGGGGACGCCGCTCCCCAGCCCACCGTGCAGCCGGTAGTAGAGCGAAGCTCCCAGCTCGGCCCGCGTCTTGCCGACGACGTAGAGCAGGTTGCCCGCGTCCTTCAGGTCCATCGTCACCGCCCTGCGCACGTCGGGGACGATGCCCAGCGAGGAGATCAATAGCGTGGGCGGGATGGCCCGCTTTTCCCCCTGGGGGTCCACGTACTCGTTGTTCAGGCTGTCCTTCCCCGAGATGAAGGGCGCGCCGTAGGCCAGCGCCGCGTCGTGGCAGCCCTGCGACGCCCGCACCAGCCCGCCCAGCCGGTCGGGCAGCGCGGGGTTGCCCCAGCAAAAGTTATCGAGCAGCGCGATCCGGTCGGGGTCGGCCCCCACGCAGACGACGTTCCGCACCGCCTCGTCCACCACCGCCCAGGCCATCGCGTAGGGGTCTAAGCGCCCAAAGTGCGGGTTGATACCGCAGCCCAGCGCCATCCCCTGCCAGCCCTTTGTCTCCCGTGTGGTGGCGTGGGCCACCCCACGACACCGCAGCGGGCGCAGCACCGGGGCGTCGGAGGGGCCGTCGGCCTCCACGCCCACGAGCGGCTTGATCACCGTCGCGCCCCGCACCTCGTGGTCGTAGCGGCGGATCACCGGCTCCTTGCTGGCGACGTCGGGGTGGGCCAGCAGGCGCAGCAGGATGGGCGTGAGATCGGTCGGTGGGGTGATGTCCGGTTCAGGGAAAGCGGGAGGCGACCATTCGGCCTGCAAGCATGGTCGGGGCCAGCCGTCGTGCACGAAATCCATATCCATGTCGGCGGCGAGCTGGCCGTCGTACCGCACGCGGAGCCGTCCGTCGCCGGTAAAGCGCCCGATGACGGTCAGCTCGACGTCGAGCTCCGCGCAGATTTCGCGCAAGCGGTCCAAATTCTCCGGAGGGATCGCCATCACCATGCGCTCCTGCGCCTCCGAAAGCCAGATCTCCCAGGGACGCAGGCCGGGGTACTTGAGCGGCACGTCGCTCAACTCCACCTCCACGCCGACCTCCCGCCCCATCTCGCCCGCCGCCGACGAAAAGCCGCCTGCCCCGCAATCGGTGATGGCGTGATACAGCCCCTCGTCGCGGGCGCGGATGACGGCCTCCATCGTCGCCTTTTCGGTGATCGGGTCGCCGATCTGGACGACGCTGCCGACGGTCTGGCCGGTCTCGTGGGTCAGCTCGGCGGAGGAGAAGGTCGCGCCGTGGATCCCATCCCGCCCCGTGCGCCCGCCCAGCGTCACGCAGAGATCGCCCGGTCGCGGATCGCGCTTGTGCTGCCCTTTCCGCGCCAGCCCGACGCAGCCGCAATAGACGAGCGGGTTGCCCGCGTAACCGGGGTCGTAAATGATCGCGCCCGAGACGGTGGGGAGGCCCATCTTGTTGCCATAGTCCTCGATCCCGGCGACGACGCCACGGGCGATGCGGCGGGGGTGGAGAATCCCGCCCGGCATCTCCTCCCGCGGCATATCCAGCGGGCCGAAGCAGAGCACGTCGGTGCAGGCGATGGGCCGCCCAGAGACGCCGATGACGTCGCGGATGACGCCCCCGATGCCGGTGTTCGCCCCGCCGAACGGTTCGAGCGCCGAAGGGTGGTTGTGCGTCTCGACTTTGAAAGAGACCTCGAACTCGTCGTCAAAATCAATGATCCCCGCATTGTCCACGAAAACAGACCGCACCCATCCCGGCTCCAATCGCTCAGTCGCCGCCCGAATATAAGACCGCAACAGCCCTGTAATCGTCGCCTCACGAGGCGACGAAACCCTACTCCCTGCCGGTAAAACCCGTTCCATCCCCCCCGAGCACACGTACTGAATCTCCGCCTTGAACGCCTTGTGCTGGCAGTGCTCCGACCAGGTCTGGGCCAGCGTCTCCAGCTCCACGTCGGTGGGGTCACGCTCCAGGCGGCGGAACTCGTCGCGGATCGCCTGCATCTCTTCGAGGGAGAGAAAGAGGACGCGCTCGACGCTCATCCGCGCCAGCGTCTCGTCGTCGGCCTCGCGCAGGGGGACGATCTCGATCTCGTCGGAGGGCTCGGCGCGGGGCACAAAGGCCGGTTGCAACACGCCCAGCGCGTAGGTCTGGATGACGTCGTTGCAGAGAATCTCGCGGGCGATGCGATGCAGGTCGTCGGTCGAGAGATCGCCCTCGAAGGTGTACCGGTTGCCGGTGCTGGTCGCCTCGACCGCGCCGATGCCTAGGAGGTGGGCGCGTTGGAGAAGGTTTTCTGCGACGGGGTCGGTCACGCCGGGGCGGAAGCCGACTTCGATGACTAGATTCCCCCCCTCAATCCCCCCCAAGGGGGGGGAGGTTAAACGGTAGGTTTCGACGATGGGGTCGGCGAGGAGTTCTTCGGCCAGGCGCTCCAGTTCGGCGGGCGAGAGATCGCCGCGCAAGAAATAGATGTCGCTCACCCGGGCTTGTTGGACGTGCTCGATCCCCAGGCGGGCGATCTGAGCGAGCAGCTCCACGGCCCGGCTGTCGCGCGCGTTCTTTGGTGAAACTTCGATGCGGTATTCCCTCATAACGAACCTCCTCCAAAATTCCAAAACACGAGCAGCATCCTACTATGAAGGATGGGATTTGTCAAACAAATTCTGATTACCTCCATCACCACTGGCGGAATCGTAGCCAACAGCTCCTATTGCCAAAATTGGTCTTGTGATGTATCATGGATCATGAGAGACAGGGGGCGGCTGGCTGCCCTCTGTTTTTTTGTCAAGTTCACATACCAACCCAGTTCGATGAACGGAGAGACAACAATGATATTCGATACCCCATTCTTGTCTAACGAAGCGATGCTTCCTTTAGACATTGTCCTGCTCCACCTGGTACTCTGCCTTTACATTACGTTTCGGCGCAGGGGTGGCTACGACGCTTCGTCCCGTTTCTTCATCGCCTATCTGCTTTTGACTGCCCTGTGGAATATTATCCTGGCTGTGATCGCTGTTGGCAATGTGCCACTAGGGCTACCCGGCTTGGCCTGGACAGAGTTGGCATCCTACGGGTTGATCGTTTTGGGCATCACGTACTGGCTCTTTGTCCGTGTCAGTCTACAACAATCCTGGGTAGCGCCGCTGGGTTGGTTGATCGGTTTGATTGGCCTGGCGCTGACGGTCAGTCTGGACATGGACTGGTTTTTTCTTCCCGCCGAAGCATTCGCCTGGAGTGCTGGATGGTTGAACGCCGAAAACGTCAGCGCCGTGTTGGCCAATGCCTGGTGGACCCTCTTCATGGGATTGACCTTTGTTACCATCATAGTCCAACAATTCCGTGCCCAAAGCCCTGCCCACAAAAACAGGATTCGATACTTGCTCATTGCCACGATATTCCTCGCCACTGGCTACGGGATGTTTCTGTTTTTATGGGGACCTTTGGGAATGGTTGGTTTGATCATCACTTGCCTGGGTAGCGGATTGGCTGCTTACATTGTAGCGATAGAAGATCTGCCCGATCTGGAGACGAATCTGCGCCGTGCGACGAGTACGCTGGTCGTCGTACTGGTGACGGTGGCCGTTTACCTGGCCGGTATTTACCTGGTCCAGATCTCCCTGGGCGACTTTTTGGCCGCGACCTTTCTCAGCCGGTTCTTTGATCCAGTCTTCTTGAGCGCGGCAGTGACCGCTGTGCTCTTGACTGTCGTGTACACGCCGATTCGCCGGGTGAGCCGTCGTCTGACCAACCGCATCCTATTCGGCCAGCACTATGATTACCAGACAGTGATCCACGACTACAGCCAGGCCATCAGCAACATCCTCTATCTCGACGAGTTGGCCGACGTGGCCCTGACCCATATCAAAAAGGCGTTGAAAATTGACGAGGGGTTGTTGCTCATGCTCGACACCGAATCCGACGAGCAGCTTCATTTTCGCATTCTGCCTCTTTCGGACAACGAACGTTCCTCCGAGACCCTGTCGTTGACCAAAGATACTCCCCTCATCCGCCGCCTGGTGGATGAGAGCCAACCCCTGGCCCAGTACACTATTGACATCTCTCCCCAATTCAAGTCCGTGCCAGAGCAAGAACGTTTGGCCCTGAAAACGTTGAACTGTGAGTGGTTCATCCCCATCCTCAAAAAGGGACAACTGCTTGGATTTTTTGCGCTGGGTACCAAGAGATCGAAACAGCGTTACAGCACCGAAGACCTGCGCCTGCTCGTCACCCTGGCCGATCAGACAGCCCTGGCCCTGGAAAATGCTACCCTGGTTGATCACTTGCAGCGCAACCTGGAAGAGATCACCCGCATGAAGAACCTGATGGACAATGTCTTTGACAGCATGGTAGACGGCGTCATCACCACCGATACAGTCGGCAGGATCACGCTCTTTAACAAAGCTGCCGAGGTGATCCTGGACTTGCCAGATGGCTGCACGGGCAGGCCCTACACCATTGTGTTGCCTTCGTTGACCAATACCCCCTTGCCTAACCTGATTGACAATGTGCTCACTCGCGAGGACCGGATCACCGATTACGAGATCGTATCCGAGTTGCCGGAACGGGGCGAGGTCAACCTGAACGTCAACCTGGCTCCTCTCAAAGACGCTCAAGAGCAGACGCAAGGCGTGACCCTGGTGATGGACGACACGACCGAGACCAAGCGCCTGCGAGCCGTGCAGGACATGTTCCGGCGTTACGTATCCCCCGCCGTCGTAGACCGCCTACCTTCCGATCCGTCGGAGTTGAAATTGGGCGGACAGCGCCAGCAAATCACCGTGCTCTTTGCCGACATCCGGGGCTTTACGACGTTCAGTGAACACCTGGAGCCTGAACAGTTGGTCGAAACTCTGAACGAATACCTCTCGATGGCCGCCGCTGCAATCCTGATGTGCGAGGGAACGTTGGATAAATTCATGGGCGACGCCGTGATGGGCATTTTCAACGCCCCGTTGAAGCAGGAGGATCACGTGATACGGGCTGTGCGCGCTGCTTCGACCATGCAGCGTGTCATTGCCGATTATCATCACAGCCTGGGCGAGGAGCGCGGCTTGAGCTTTGGCGTGGGTTTGCACACGGGCGACGCCGTGGTGGGCAACGTGGGCCTGTCTGACCGCATGGATTACACGGCGATTGGCGACGCGGTCAACCTAGCCAAGCGCATCCAGGAGAACACCCCCGCCGGCAAAGTGCTGATGAGCGAGGCGGTGTATGAGGTCGTAAAAGATTCGGTCGAGGCTATGTTTTACAAAGAGATGCGCGTCAAGGGCCGCGAGCAGCCGGTCGTCACCTACGAGTTGCTCTCTCGGTTCAAATAGATCAGTCAGCCAGCCTCTCCAGCGCCCCGGTCAGCACGTTGATCCCCCGCTGAAACTCGTCGATCTCGATGTGTTCGTCCGGGGTGTGATCTAACGACGAATCGCCCGGCCCATAGGCCACGATGGGGCAGCCCCATGCCGGGCCGACGACGTTCATATCCGAGGTGCCCGTCTTGAGTTTGAACCGGGGTCGCCCACCCTCGGTGCGGATGGCCCGCAAGAGGGCGCGCACCGGCGGGATGTTTTTCTCAGTGCAGAAAGGCGGTTCGCTGTAGGGAAAGGTCAACTCGGCCCCGTTGCTCCAGTTCCTCATCCGTCGCTGCAAATCCGCCACATCGGTCCCCGGCGGCAGTCGCAGCCCGATGTTCATCTCTACCCCTTGCTCCAGCCCATTGCCAAAGGTGTGGATGGTCCGCAAAGCAGGGTCCAGCGTGTCGAAGCGGTAGGCCTGGCCTCCGTTGAGCGACGACGCATAATCCGCCAGCCGGTTCCAAAAGGCCACCGCTTCCTCCGCCGGAGCTGGTCGCCCGCTGGCGCCGTGGCTAGATGGTTGCGCCAGTCGGTAGTCGACGCTCAGCGCTCCCTTGTATCCCAGCGTGATCCCCTGCCAGCCGCTCGGCTCGCCGATGATGGCGCAATCCGGCGGCGACATCACGTGCGCCAGATGACGCGCTCCCCGCGAGCGCGCCTCCTCCTCCACTGCCCCGATCACCAGCACGCGAGTGCCGCTCAACCGGGGAGCCACCCGCGCTGCCGCCAGCACGAATGCCGCCAGCGGCCCCTTTGCATCCACCGCGCCCCGTCCGTACAACCGATTTTCCTCCTGCCGCACAGGGACGAGGCCCGGCACAGTGTCCATATGTCCCAGGAGCACGATCTCGTGCGTAGCCTTCGGATCTCCCACCCTCCCCACTACATTGCCCACATCGTCTCGATGTGTTTGGAAACCTAACGCTGCCATCTGCTCGACCAGGAGCTCGGCCACGGCGTCCTCTTTGCCGGACAGACTGGGGATAGACACGAGCTCTTCCAGGAAAGCAATTTCGTTCATCTCTTGCAAGCACCGCTCGCCCTGGTTTCGATACGCTGACGCTACTCAACCGACGGGCTCGCTATTGACCGTATAACTCTTGTTATTGACTGTCGTCGTCCCACGTTTCTACTTTCGATGTGGCGACGGTTTCGTTATCTTCCTCGAACGTGAACCAGCCCCGTATCCGCTCCCCTGCAAGGACGCGAGGAAGCCACTGGCAGTCATCCTCCCACATGCGCTCATAAGGAATCTCTTCAATCGCAAACCAGGCGGGAGCCATCTCCCTGCTTTCTACCGGCTGGCCGTCCCAGGTTTTGGTCAGATAGACGTGCACCTCCTGGTTCCAGTTAGGATTAGCCGGGAATAGAAAGGTCAACTGGCCCGCGTGTTGCAGATCTTTCTCAGCGATTCTGACGCCGATCTCCTCCTGCACTTCTCTGACAGTCGCCTCTGTTACTGTCTCCCCCGCCTCGACCCCTCCACCGAAACCGTTGTACTTGCCCGCGCCGAGGCCGGTCTTTTTGAAGCCCAGGAGAATCTCGGTGGGTGGATCCCCTCGTATCAGAAAACACAGGGTGGCGTCTCTCATCACTGTTCCTCCATCGCAACAATCCCTCTAGCGTGCCATCGGTGAGCGAGATTGGCTATTGTAGCAGAAACCGGGGTTTTGCGTAAGCGACAACCCCTGATCTCTCCGATCCAGAGGCTCCCAGAGAATACCGAGGCTCGGAGGGGCAACGGTGGATGGTGACGAGGATATCTTAATTCCCAATCTCCAGTACCTCCGCCACCCGCTCCACCACTGTGTCTACCTCCTCCTCGCCGATCACCAATGGCGGCAGGAAGCGCATCACCGTCGCCCCGGCAGAAAGGGCCAGTACCCCACGCTCGACCAACGCGGCTAGGTACTGACCAGATTTTTCCTTCAGCTCCACGCCGACCATCAGCCCCAGCCCGCGCACCTCTCGCACCAGCGGCGAGGGGATCGCCTTCAGTCCATCCATCAATTGCTCTCCGAGCTGGGCTGCCCGCTGGGAGAGTCCCTCGGATTCGATATAGTGGATCGTCGCCAGAGCCGCCGCGCAGGCGAGGGGATTGCCGCCAAAGGTAGAGCCGTGCCCCTTCCTGGGCAACTCGCCCACGCGCGGGCCGATGAGCGTGGCCCCCATCGGCAAGCCTCCCGCGATCGCTTTTGCCACGCACAGAATGTCGGACTGCAAGCCATAGTGCTGGCAGGCGAACATCTGCCCCGTGCGCCCAAAGCCGGTCTGCACTTCGTCCACGATGAACAGCGCCCCGCGCTCCTGGCAGAGCGTCTGCACGCCGCGCAGGTAATCGCCGTCTCCGGGGATGACGCCTCCCTCGCCCTGCACCACCTCCAGGATGACGGCCGCCGTCTCCTCGCCCACCGCCTGCTCCATGCGCTCCAGCCGGTTGTAGGGCACAAACTCGAAACCGGGCACCAGCGGCTCGAACGGCTCGCGATACTGCTTGTTCCAGGTGGCCGAAAGCGCGCCAAAGGTGCGCCCATGAAAACCGCGCATCGCGGCCACGGTCTTTTTTCGCCCCGTGGTCACTCGTGCGAACTTGAGCGCCGCCTCCACTGCCTCGGCCCCCGAATTGCACATAAAGACTCGCTCCAACCCTGGCGGGGTGATGCGGACCAACTTGGCCAGCAACAGGGCGCGCCGGTCGTTGTAGAACCCGCTGGGACAGACGCCTAGTCGCTGTGCCTGTTCCTCTATCGCCTGGAGCACGACGGGATTCGCGTGGCCTATGTTCGCCACGCCGTGGCCGCTCATACAATCGATGTACATCTGACCGTCGGCGTCCCACAGCCGGGCTCCTTCCCCCCGCACGATGACCAGGGGTTGCTTGAGGTAGAGGTCGCTGTCGTGGCGCCCCTCAAGGGTCATGATCTCTTTCGTCGTCATCATCGTTCCTCCGTTTCTCACTATATCCTATCCAATCACCGTCCCGTGCCCGGCCAGCGCCCGGCGCAACGGCTGAGCCACCCGTCCGTCGGCGATGACCACCTGCCCCACGCCATCGCGCAGCGCCTCGATAGCGCCCAATAGTTTCCGCTTCATCCGCCCCTGAGCGTAGCGGTCGAGGTGCGCCTCAGCCTGCGCCAGTGGGATGTGAGGGATGAGCGTGCGCTCGTCGGGGAAATCGCGCAACAGGCCCGGCACATTGGATAGGATGATCACCTGTTGCGCCTTCAGCGCCGAGCCGATGGCCGCCGCCGCCCGGTCGCCGTCCACGTTCAGCGCCTCGCTCTCGTGGCTGATCGCCAAGGGAGCCACGACCGGCACGTAGCCCGCCTCCAGCAAATCATTCAGCAGCCTGACGTTGACCCGCTCGATCTTGCCGCTATAGTCGCCGCGCAGTATCTTTTGCTTGCCGTTCTCGATGATGCGCAGCACGGACTTGCGCTTGCCCTCCAGCAGACGCCCATCCAACCCCGAAAGGCCGACCGCGTTGACGCCCAACTGCTGCAATCGTTCCACGAGTAGTTTGTTGATCCGCCCCACCACGACCATGGTGAAAATCTCCAGCGTCTCGCGGTCGGTGTAGCGGCTGGAGTGGCCCGAGATGGACGTGACGAAACGGGGCGGATGGCCCAGTTTTTCCGAAATGACGTTCGTCTCGTGGGAGCCGCCGTGTACCAGCACCACTTGCTCGCCCTGCTGTACCAACTCGACAATGTCGGCGCACACAGCCTGGATGTCCAGACTGCCGTTGCCTCCTGCTTTTACAACAAGCATCATTACCTCCTCAAGAAAACGAGATTGACAATACTGAAAATGATACGTATAATTACCCTAAAGATTATCCTCATCATTGGAGGGAAGATGGCTAAATTGACCCTGACCGCAGATGAACTCATCACTAGCACAAAGGCCACCAAGGAATTGCCGCGACTTTTGGATCGTCTCCCTGAAAAGAGATGGTTCATTCAACGCAACAATCGGCTCGAAGGCGTGCTCCTCAGTATCAAAGAGTATGAACGGTTGCTGGAGCTGGAGGAAGAGGTCGAGCACCTGGTTCTGGCGCTCACACTGGCGGAGCGGGAACGCAGGGACGACGGTTACCGCGTCAGCCTGGACGAATTGGCCTCCAGGTACGATGTACCGGAACTGAGATGAGCCCCGCGTATACCGTCGAACTGACTCGATTCGCTGAGGAGGACTTTGCCGCTCTGGATCACAGCCTCCGTATCCTGGCGCTAAAGCAACTGCGCAAGTTGGAAAGTCATCCTTCAGGAGGCAGGCCCCTGGGTCACAAGTTTGGCTACGATCTCTCAAGGTATCGCTCCCTCCATTTTGCCAGCAACTGTTATCGAATCGTGTATCGCCTGGACGACGATACTAAACAAGTAACCGTGGTAGCCATCGGTAAAAAGGCCAAATTCGAGGTCTACCGCCGCGCTGCCGAGCGACAGGAATAAGATGCTCAAACATAACCGACTCATATCGGATGTAGTCCGGGAAACTCTAGCCCTAGCATCTCTGGGAATCCGTACATCACGTTCATTGCTTGCACGGCGCTGCCCGCCGCGCCCTTCATCAGGTTATCAATCGCAGCGATAACGACCAGTCGCTTCTGGCCTGCGTCGGCGACGAAGCCGATGTCGCAGTAGTTGGATGCGGTCAGAATCTTTGGCTCCGGGTAGCGATGGATCCCGCGCCTCGATCTGACCAGTCGCACGAACGGCTCGTTCCCATAGTCCTCACGGTAAAAACCCCATACCTCCCGTTCGTCCAACTCCTCGCGCAACAGGCAATGGCAAGTCGCCAGCGCCCCGCGCACGATCCCCACCGAGGTGACGGAGAAATATAGTCCACCATCTTTAATCTCCAATTCCTGGAGCAACTCGGCGATGTGACGGTGGCCGACGGGGCTGTAGGAACGCACCACCCCGGCTCGCTCTGGATGATGAGAGGCGGGACTATGCTTGTTGCCCCCTTCAGAGGAGCCGACCTTGACCTCGACCACCGTCTCTCTCACCAGCCCGCGCCGGTAGAGCGGCCACAGGGCGAGCAGCGTCACCGAGGCATTGCACCCGACGCCACTGGCGTACTTTGTCCCTGCCAGCTCCTCCCGGTGTAGCTCTGGCAGACCGTAGACGAAGCGGGCCAGCCAGTCTGGGTTGGGGTGCTCGCGGTCGTACCACTTTACATAGTCTGCCGGATCGCGCAGGCGAAAATCCGCTGACAGGTCCACGATCCGCTCGGCCATTGTTTCGAATTCCACGATCCGCTCCATCGCGTGGCCGTGGGGTAGAGCCAGGAATAACAAGTCGCATGTATCCAAGTCGGTTAACCGCTTGAAACGCAACTTGGTGTTCCCTCGCAGGTTGGGGTGGACAAAGTGAGCATACTGCCCGGCGTAAGTCTCTGAGGTGATCTGCATCACCTCCATATTTGGATGGGCCAGCAACAGCCGGAGCAATTCTCCTCCAGCGTAGCCTGACGCCCCGACGATAGTAGCTCGAATCATATCTCCTCCTTTGCAATTTCCAGTACGTAATCCACCATCTTTCCCGCAATGTCTATGTCAGTGGCCTGCATTGCTCCGTGAAACTCTGGTGTGTGATTGACCTCATTGACCAGGAGGTCACCATCTGGGGCTTCTAGAATATCCACCGCGACGATCTCTCCTCTCACGGCTTGGGCGGCGGTGCGAGAAAGCTGGTCGATTTCATCTCCAGGCACGAGCGGAAGACTAGACGTGTCGCCGCCCCGCGCCGTGTTGGTGATCCAGTGGTGCGAGTTGCGATAGACGGCATACACTGTCTCATCCCCCACCACGAGCGTTCGAATATCGCGCCCTGGTTTATTGACATAATTCTGAATGTAAAAAGTAGCCTCTTGATGTCTGCATCTTGCGTCGTGCATCTTGTGTTCGATCAGCGCCTCTGCGGCCTGGCGGTCGTTGACCTTTGCCATCAGCCGGCCCCAGGAGCCGACGGGCGGTTTTAGGACCGCCGGGTAGCCGATCTCTTCGATGGACGCCAGCGCCGATTCCTCCGAAAGAGTGACGGCAGTGCGCGGAGTAGGGACGTTGTTCTCAAGGAAAGCAAGTGTCGTCAACACCTTGTCTCCGCAGGTAACGAGTGTTTCGTAAGAACTCACCGTCTTGACGCCCTGCATCTGCAAGAGCCTGGCCGCATAGAGCGCGCGAGAATGGCTCACGCAGCGAATCAAGATGACGTCGCAGTCTCTCGCCTTTGCACCGTCCAGGTCAAAGATGACCTGTCTAACGTCCATCCTCTCGAACGCTATACCCCGCTTTCGCAGCGCCTGGAGGATGAGCTTTTCCTCCAGACGGACGCGAGAGCAGAGCACACCGATTTTTATCGCCCCGCTTGCTTCATTTCAGCAACCTCCAACAAGTATGCGACGATTTTGGCTGGAATATCCACCCCGGTGGGCGCGATGCTGTTGCGGAACTCGGGCGTGTGGTTGACCTCGCCTACCAGCAGGCGGCCATCTGGCGCTTCAAAGATGTCTATGGCGAGAAAGCCCCCTCCCACCGCCCGCGCTGCGGCGCGGGAGATGTAGTCCACCTACGGGGTGATGGGGCAATTCGACGCTTTCCCCCCGCGGGCGGTGTTGGTGATCCAGTGCGGCGAGCTGCGGTAGATGGCGGCCACGGTCTCGTCGCCGACGACGAAACTGCGAATATCGCGCCCTGGCTTTTCGATGTATTCTTGAATGTAAAAGACCGAATGTTGGTACCCACCCAGCGTCGTCTTGTGCTCCAGGATCGTTTCCGCGGCCTCGCGGTCGTTTATCTTCGAGAGCAGCCGCCCCCACGAGCCGTGCAGCGGCTTCGTCACCACCGGGTAACCCAGCTCCTCGATGGCCTCCAGCGCCGCCTCCGTAGTGAAGGCGATCACGGTGCGCGGGACAGAAACGCCCGCTTCCTGCAAGGCAGCGCTGGTGAGCAGCTTGTCGCCGCACGTGGCTACCGCGCGATGGGCGCTGACCGCTGGCACTCCCAGATTGTCCAGCCAGCGGGTCAGGTAGTAGGCCCGCGAGTGGCTCAGGCAGCGGACGAGCACGGCGTCGTACTCGAGGAGGCCAGCGCCGTTCAGGTCGAAGGATACGTCTCGCGAGTCGATGCGCTCGTAATCTATTCCCCGCTCTTGCAGGGCCGCGAAAAGCAATTTCTCCTCGACCCGCACCCTGGAACAGAGCATACCGATCTTTACTTCCCCATTTCTTTCCTGGCCTCCATTTGTTCATTATTCGTATCTTCTCAATAACTTGGGGTGAATCTGTTCGTAGTGCGCACTTCAGTGCGCTTTTAGGGGCGCTGAAGCGCCTACTACGAACAAGCCCCCGGTTTATTGAGAAGATACCATTATTCATTGTCTCATTGTTCATTGATCATTCTCCCCAATCTTCCTCTACCTCTGGGGCCAACTCGAGCGCGATTGGATCCACGCTCAACACTTCCAACTCAACCCCGCAGTCAGGGCAGACGACGATCTCTGCCTCTTCCACGTCGGGAGCCAAGTCTAGTTCTGCTGCACATTCTGGACATGTAATCACGATGTAACCTCCGTATTGTTGTTTATCAATGCTCTTTTTGCCTGCTCCATCTGGACACGCACCGCTGACGGCGCTGTGCCCCCTTCTACGTCCCGCGCCTCCACCGAGCGCCGAAAGTCAAAGACCTCGTACACGTCCTCGGCAAAGGTGGGGTGGATGGCCTGATATTCGGCCAGATTGAGTTCCTTTAGTGACATGCCCAATTCCTCGGCGCGCCGGACGACCTGACCCAAGAGGTGATGGCTATCGCGAAAGGGTATTCCCTTGCGTACCAGGTAATCGGCCAGGTCGGTGGCGAGCAGCGCGTCGTCCAGCGCGGCGGCCATGCGCGCGCCGTTCACCGTCAGCGTGCGGACGACGCCCGCGGCGATGAACAACTCCATCTTGAGCGTGTCAATCGCGTCAAAGAGAGGTTCCTTGTCCTCTTGCAGATCCTTGTTGTAGGACGAGGGCAATCCCTTCAGCGTCGTCAGCAGGCCCGTCAGGTGGCCCACCATCCGCCCACTCTTGCCGCGCATCAGTTCCAGCGAGTCGGGATTCTTTTTCTGCGGCATCAGGCTGGAGCCGGTGGAGTAGGCGTCGGCCACCTGCACAAAGCCAAACTCGCGGCTGGCCCACAGGATAAGGTCCTCCGCCAGGCCGCTGAGGTGCACCTGCACCAGCGCGGCCCAGGCCAGGAACTCGACGACGTAATCCCGGTCGCTCACCGCGTCCACGCTGTTTTCGCTCACGGCGGCGAAACCCAACTCGGCGGCGAGCGACTGGCGATCTATGCCGAACGGATTCCCCGCCAGCGCCCCCGCCCCCAGCGGCAGCACCGAGGTACGCCGCGCTACGTCTGCCAGTCGCTCGCCGTCACGCTGGAACTTCCAGAAGAAGGACATCAGCCAGTGGCTAAAAAGCAGAGGCTGCGCCTGTTGCAGGTGAGTGTAGCCGGGCATGACGATGTCCGGGTGAGCCTCGGCCTTTTCGATGACGGCCTCCTGCAACTCGATCAGTGCCTCTTGCAGCGAGGCCATCTCGTCCAGCAGGTAGAGGCGCAGGTCCGTGGCTACCTGGTCGTTGCGGGAGCGTCCGGTGTGCAGCTTGCCCGCGACCGTTCCCACCAACTCGCCCAGCCGCCGCTCGACGGCGGTGTGGATATCCTCGTCGCCCGACTGAATCTGAAAAGCACCGGCGTCAAATTCAGCGCGCATCTGCTCCAGCCCACCGACGAGTTGGTCCTGCTCCTCGGCAGCGAGTAACCCCACTCGCGCCAGCGCGCCAGCATACGCGATGCTGCCCTGGATGTCAGCCCTATACAGCCGCCGGTCGAAACGAATCGAGTCGCCAAACTGCTTCATCAACTCGTCGGTCTCTGCCGCAAAACGTCCTCCCCAAAGCGCCATATCCCCCTACTCCTTACTCCCTACTTCCTACTCCCCAACTAGTACTACAACGAGATTTCATCGATTTGCGTCATTCCGAGCGACCAACGGGAGTCGAGGAATCTCCGCGGCTCGCTTTGCTTGCGAAAACGGAGATTCCTCGACTCCACTACACTCCGCTTCGTTTCGCTCGGAATGACGAGTGCTTCAAAGTCTCGTTGTAGTACTAGTCCCGCTTAAAGATGCTATAGTCAGGCGCCGCCAGTTTTGCCGTGTGGCCGTTCTCCATATCGATCAGCGCCTTGACCTTCATCGGCAAACCGAACAGATTGATGAACCCCTCGGCGTCGCTCTGGTCGTAGACGTCGTCCTTGCCGAAGGTGGCGAAATCCTCGCGGTAGAGGCTGAAGGGCGACTTGCGGCCTACCACCGTGCAGCTACCCTTGTACAGCTTGACGCGCACCGTGCCGGTCACCTGCTCCTGGGTCTTGGCGACGAAGGCTGCCAGTGCCTCGCGCAGCGGGGTGAACCACTGGCCGTAGTAGACCAGTTCGGCGAAGCGATGGCCCACCACTTCCTTGTAGTGCAGCGTTTCCCGATCCAGGCAGATCGACTCCAGCCCCTGGTGGGCGGTGTAGAGGATGGTGCCGCCGGGCGTCTCGTACACGCCCCTTGATTTCATCCCCACCAGCCGGTTTTCCACCATATCGGCGATACCCACACCGTGAGCGCCGCCCAGTTCGTTGAGTTGGGTGAGGAGTTCGACCGGGCCAAGCGATTGGCCGTCAATCGCCACCGGCGTGCCTTGCTCAAAGTCGATGATCAGGTACTGGGGTTCGTCCGGGGCGGCCTCTGGAGGGACGGTGAGGCATAACATCTCCTCCTCCGGCTCGGCCCAGGGATCCTCCAGAATGCCGCCCTCGTGGCTCATGTGCCAGATGTTCCGGTCGCGGCTGTAGATCGATTTTTCCGTCGCCGCCACCGATATGCCGTGGGCACGGGCGTAAGCGAGCGCGTCCTCGCGGGAGCGGATGTCCCACTCGCGCCACGGGGCGACGGTGTGCAGAAATGGATTGAGCGCCTTGACCGTCAACTCGAAGCGCACCTGGTCGTTCCCCTTGCCGGTGCAGCCGTGAGCCACCGCGTCGGCCTCCTCCTGCTCGGCGACCTTGACCAGGTGCTTGGCGGTGACGGGGCGCGCGAACGATGTCCCTAGCAGGTACAGCCGCTCGTAGATCGCGCCGCTCTGCACGGTGGGGAAGGCGTACTCGGTGAGGAATTCCTCGCGCAGATCCACGACGTAGGCCTTGCTGGCCCCGCTGGCGATGGCCTTCTCCTCCAGCCCGACCAGTTCGTCGTCTCCCTGCCCCAGGTCGGCGGTGAAGGTGACGACCTCGCAGCCATATTTCTCCTTGAGCCAGGGCACGATGACCGAGGTGTCCAGCCCGCCGGAGTATGCCAGAACTATTTTATCGAATTTGCCTTTCATTTTCTCCTCCTGAATGTGATATGAATCGGCCAGGTAAAGCAAAAGCGCGATGGGAATCCATCGCGCAAAAAAGAAGAGCCAGCCTCCCTCTGGAGACTGGCTCTGAACAAACTCTCGGTCAATACAGCCCGATACAGGCCTACCCAGATGGGTGGTCTAGCTCTTCTCGGGCTCGTCGCTTGGCGTTACCGGTTGTGAGTAAAGAAAGTTTCATCGTTATTGTCCTGATTTTGCATTGATCGAGGTGAATTCTACCACAATGCAGAATTCTGTCAAGACGGTCTTTATTCGGGTATAATTCAAAAGTCTGGGGAGCTTTCGACGTAGCCGCGCTTTCCATAGCGCGCAGGCCCGCGAGGTATGGAAACCTCGGCTACATAGCCCCGTTTTATTGAAAAGATACAGTCTGGAGAAAAAA
>DAOTUB010000120.1:0-35215 GCA_034437455.1 Anaerolineae bacterium
AACTTGATCTTCGCCGAATATCGCTTTGCCATTTTGGCCTCCTCTGTACATGACTTGATGATCCCACACTTGCCAGAAGAGGTCAACTTTCCACATTACCTACTGGTACAGATTTTTGGGGTAATATCCGAATCACAAAGACGGCGTATTGATCCGATCCCAACTCGCGCAACGCCTGTAGCGGCACGAGCAGTGTGTCCCTCGATTCGGCGGAGATGATTTCGACCTCTCCGTTCATCCCGCCGAGGAGCTGGGCCGAATCGGAGGTCGTTTCCACACTCGCCCAGGCTTGCACGGCGAGTGTGCCATCCACCTTCACCAGCGCCGGGTCGATGCGGATCACCTCTCCGGTGAACGTGTCGTCCGGCAGCCCCTCGAAGATGATCTCCACCCGGTTGCCCACCGCCACGCCGCTCATGTCTGATTCTTCCACCCAGAATTGTAGCAACTGCTCCTCCAGGTCGGCCAGGGTGATGATCGAGGCCGTGCCGACGCGCTCGCCGGGTATCGCCGTCACCTCCACGACCGTGCCCGCAAACGGCGCGCGCAACTCGGCTGCCTCCAGGTCCTCTTGCGCTTCCTCGAGCGTCAGCTCCGTCTGGTTCGCCTTCAGTTCGGCTCGCATGATCGTATCCGTGGCCGGGCCGCTCTGGAGCAACTCCAGATTCTCCTCTGATTGATAGACCCTGTTCTTTGCTTGATCCACCTGGTTCCAGACGTCGAGTTGCTCCATGTTCGCCTGTTGCAATAGGTCATTAAAATCCGCCTCGACCTCGACCCGGTCGCTCCAGGCGTCCTCCAGGCGGTCCGGGTTGGCGCCGTTCTGCTCAAGCTCCTGGTACTTGTTGGCGTTCCACTGGAAATGGATCTGGTAGGAGCGCACGGCGGCGTCGAGGTCCGAGTTTTGCGTGCTGTCGTAATCGTACCAGGCGAGGGTGAGCGCGGCTTGCGCGCTCTGCAAGGACGCCTCGGCGTTCGCCAGTTCGGCGTCGGTAGCGCCCTCGCTGGCGTCGGCCAGGTCGAGTTGAGCTTCGCGCGCTCTGATGTCCGCCTCGATCACGGCCAGCTCCAGGTCGCTCGCCTCCAGCCGGGCCAATACGTCGTCTTCCTGTACTTGGTCGCCCACTTCCACCAGCACCTCGTCCAGATAGCCCCCTTCCTGGAACCCCAGGTCAATTTCGGAGGCCGGAGCCAACGTGCCCGACCCGCTGACAGAGACGACCAGATCGCCACGACTCACCTGGGTGGTGACGATGGTCGGCTCGGTCGGCGCCTGGCCCGGCAGGTAGATGGTGTTATAGTACACGTATCCACCGCCGCCCGCCAGCGCGAGCACGAGAATGAACCCAATCCAAAAACCTTTTTTGCGAAACATTACTGCGCCTTCCCTATGCTCACCACATCTCCGAGTTCCAGTCCCTCCAGAATCTCGGCGTTGACGACATCTCTCAACCCCACCACGACCGTCCGCATCTCCAGTTCTCCGTCAGGCTTGACGACGAGGACGGCATATTGGCCCGGCGACGTCTCTCGCAGCGCCTCCACCGGCACGAGCAGTGTGTTTCTGGCCTCGGCGGCGATGATTTCGACGTCGGCCGTCATACCAGAGAGGAGCTGGGTATCTTGATCGCCTAGGTCCACGCTCGCCCAGGTCTGGACGGCCGACGCGCCGTCCACCGTCACCAGCACAGGCTCTAATTGGATGATCTTCCCGGTGGAGGTATCGTCGGGGAACGCTTCAAAGACGATGTTCACCGGCTTGCCCACCGCGACGCTGCCCAGGTCCGACTCCTCCACCCAGAAGCGCACCAGCGGCTCGTGAAAGTCGGCCAGGGAAAGGATGGCCGTGTTCGCGCCCACTTGCTCGCCGACCGTCGCCATAACGTCCATCACGATGCCGTCGAAGGGCGCGTAGAGCTGCGCCGCTTCCAGATCGGTGCGCTTTTGTTCGAGCGCCAGCAGCGCTTGATCCGCCGCCAGTTCCGCCCGCATCAGGGTATCTGTGAGCGGTTCGCTCTCCAGGAGTTTCAGTTTCTCCTCGGCCTGATAGACTGCGTTCTGGGCCTGGGCGATTCGGCTGCTCGCCTGAGTCTGTTCGGCCTTGGCGTCGTTGATCGCCTTTTGCCAGCGCCCCTCCGCCGAGATCATCGCGTTCATCGCCCAGTCGTGGTCGGCCTGGCTGAGATTCCCTTTTTCGTACTTGGCCTTTTGGCTCTGATAATATCCCACCCACCAGTCAAAGTCGGCCTTGGTGGTCTCGACTGCGGCGTCGAGGTTCGAGTCGGACGCCTTTCTGTAGGACTCGTACGCGAGCGACAGCCCGACCTGGGCGTCGCGTAGGGCAGCCTGGGCGTCGGCCAGATCCGCTTCACTTGGCCCCTCCCGGACATTGGCCAGTTCAAGTTGTGCCAGTTCCAACTCGACCTCGGCTTCGGCCACGGCCCGTTCCAACTGGTCCGTCTCCAGCCGGGCCATCGCCTCGTCTTTTTGCACCTGGTCGCCGACGTCCACCAACATCTCGGCCAGCACGCCGCCGGTGCGGAAGGTCAATTCCTGTTCCGTCGCGGGCACAAGCTCACCGCTGCCGTCCGCCGTGATGACGATGTCCCCCTGCGTCACCGTCGCCGTCTCCAGCGTCGGCTCTGGAGGTTCCTCGGCTAACGATTCACGCTGCGTGTTGTAAGCAGCATAGCCGCCCCCGGCTGCCAACAACAGCACGACAAATAGACTGATCCAGATGTTGCCTTTTCTCATTCCGCTTCTCCCATTGCATCTGTGTTTTCAGCCTCAATATAGCACGCGATTGTTAAGATTTGATGAAGAACGAGTGGAGATAGTGTGGAGTAGAACAAAGTAGCCGCGGATTCCATTCCGCGCAACGGTGGCGCGTTATGGAAAACGCGGCTACATAACATCGGATTTATTCGTATCGCAGCGCCTCGATGGGGTTCAGCTTGGCCGCCTCGTTGGCGGGATAGATGCCAAAGAACAGCCCCACGGCGAGCGAAAAGCCCACCGCCATCAACACCGAATCGGATGTAACCAGCGAGTTTATCAGCCCCGTCATATCCACCAACCGGGCAATGCCCGCGCCCATCAGGATGCCCAGCAGCCCACCCACCAGGCTCAAGACCACCGCCTCCATCAGGAACTGGGTCAGGATGTCCGCCTTGCGCGCGCCCACCGCCTTGCGCAGGCCGATCTCGCGCGTCCGCTCTGTCACCGAGACGAGCATAATGTTCATGATGCCGATCCCGCCCACCACGAGCGAGATTCCGGCGATAGCTCCCAAAAAGACCGTCAGGATGCCCGTGATCTCTCTGGCCATCTCCAGCATGTCGGCCTGGTTCATCACGCTAAAGTCCGCCTCCTCGTTCGGGTCGAGGTCGTGGCGGCTGCGCAGCAACGCCTCGATCTGATTCTCGACCGCCGTCGTCTGCTCCTCCGATGCCGCTGCCACGTTGACCCGCGTCACCAGTAACTCTCCCCGCGCGTTGCGACCGTCAAAGATCTTGGTCTGGGCGGTCGAGATGGGCACGAACACCGTGTCGTCCGTGCTGCTCGTCAGCGAGTCCCCTTCTTCCTCCAGAACGCCGACCACGGTCAGAGAGACCCGCCCGCCGTTTTCGCCAGAGAGGGCGACCTTGATCTTTTGCCCGATGGGATCGAAACCGCCAAAGAGGTCTTGCGCTGCCTGGTAGCCCAACACGGCCACGTTGGCCCGCTTGTCCACGTCTTTCTCCTCGATAAAAGCGCCGCTTGCTACCTCCAGCTCAAAGGCCTCTTGGTACTCGGCTGTCACGCCCGTCACCGCACCGTTGACGTTGGCGTCACCAAATATGACCTGTGTATTTTTGCCGTATTCCGGGGCGACGACCGCCGCGTCGGGCACGTTGCCCGGATCGGCGATGGCCTGGGCGTCCTCGTAGGTGAGGGTGGCAGCGCTGCCCGACGCGCCCTGCACAGGCCCTCTGTCGCTGGCCGCGCCGGGGCTGACGAGGAGCAAATTGGTGCCAACGCTGGCGATCTGGTCGGTGATCGAGGCCTGCGCCCCGGTACCGATGGACATCAAAGCGATCACCGCCGCTACACCGATGACGACTCCCAACATCGTCAGCGCCGAGCGCATCTTGTTCGCCACCAACCCGTCCAGGGCCACGCGCACGTTGTCGAGTAGATCTACGATACTTGCTATCATGGTCTCGTCTCCATCAGTCCATCGTACAGACGCACGATTCGCTCCGCCTGTCTGCCAAGCTCTGCGTCGTGCGTCACCATCACCACGGTAATGTCCCGTTCCTCGTGCAGGCGGTGGAGGATCTCGAGTACCTCGGCGCCCGACTTGGAGTCCAGGTTGCCGGTCGGTTCGTCCGCCATGATGATGGAGGGATCGTTGACCAGGGCGCGGGCGATGGCAACCCGCTGCTGTTGCCCGCCAGAAAGCTCGGTCGGCTGGTGATCCATTCGGTCGCCCAGTCCCACCATCTCCAGCGCTTTCCGCGCCCGTCGCTCGCGCTCGGCCAGGGGAATTCGGCCCCCGTTCCGACTGTACTGCATCGGCAGCATCACCTGCTTGAGCGCGCTGGTGCGGGCGAGCAGGTTAAAGGTCTGGAACACAAAGCCGATCTGCTGGTTGCGGATGGCCGCCAGTTGATTCTCGTCCATCCCGCTCACGTCCACCCCGTCCAGCCGGTACGCGCCCGAGGTCGGCGTGTCCAGGCAACCGATGACGTGCATCAGCGTCGACTTGCCGGAGCCAGAAGGCCCCATGATGGCCACCCACTCTCCCTGCTCGATCTGTAACGACACTCCACGCAGGGCGTGCACTTCCACCTCGCCCATCAGGTAAACTTTGGCGACGTTCTCGATCTCGATCATATCAGTCTCCTCCGCCCATAAATGGTGGTCTGAAGCCATCCGAGTCATCCTTGCTGGCCGCAGCGACCACGACCACGACGTCCCCTTCGGCCAGGCCGCTGGCGATCTCCACTTTGGTGTCCGTCGTGAGTCCCAATTCCACCTCCACCCGTTCGGTTCGACTGCCTGCCCACCGATTGACATAGGATCGTCCTCCCTCAGTATGGACGGCCCGCAGCGGGACGATCAGCGCGTCTTTCTGGCTGGCAGAGACGATCTCCACATCCGTCGTCATCCCGGCGCGGACTGGGAGCTCGGTCGGCGCAAGCTGTACCGTCACGGGGTAAAGCACCACGCCGGACTGGACCTCGGCCACCGGCGCGATGTACGTCACCTGGCCGGTCAGATCGGCTTCGGGAAAGGCGTCCACGCTCACCTGCGCCTCCTGGCCGACGCTCACCTGTGCTACGTCGGTATCGTCCAGGTTGATCTCGACCTCCAGCACCGACAGGTCGCTGATCACCACGACGGCGGCCTGCCCCGCGCTGGCCATCTCGCCCGGCTGGATGTTCAGCGCGGTGATGGTTCCGGCTATCGGCGCGGTCAGCGTGGCATCCTCCAGTTGCAGTTGGACTTGCTCCAGCGACGCCCTGGCCTGGTCGATTTTAAGCTGGGCCGCCTCGACATCGCTCTCGTCGGCGCCAGCCAGCAGCTCCTCCAGGTCGCTCTGCGCCTGGCGGTACGTATCGGCGGCGGCGGCCAGGGAGTTGCTCGCAGATTGGATCTGTTGGTCGGCCTGTTGCTGGGCGCGGTTCAGCGCCAGTCGCGCGTCGTCCAGGTCTTCCAGGGCATCGTTCACGAACCAATAGTCCGGCTCCTTGCCCGACTCGTACCAATCCAGGCGCACTTCGTAGATGTGCAGCGCTTCCTCGTATGCCGACTGCGCGTCCTCCAACGTTTCGTTCGCCGCGACGCTATCCTGCGCGGTGTCGAGGTCGAGCTGCGTCAACCGCAACGAGGCCGCCGCCTGATCCACCGCGTCCTGCGCCGTGGCGACGTCGGCCTCGTCGGGCGGCTCCAGGAGCGTCTCCAGTTCCAGTTCGGCCTCGCGCAACGAAATCTCGGCCTGGGTCGCTTGCAGCGCCATGTCATCCGTGTCCAGTTGGGCCAGGGGATCCCCGGCTTCCACCTGCTGGCCTTCCTCGACGAACACCTCGGCCACCAGCCCGCTCGACGAAAAGGCCAGCGACACCTCGGCTCGCGGGGCCAGGCTGCCGGTCGCGTCGAGCGTGACTCGCAGTGTGCCCCGTTCGACGATGGCTGTCTCGATAGTTTCCTGGGCCTCGACCCGAGCCTGTTGTTGGCTCCCGACGTACTGCCAACCAGCAAAGCCCAACCCTCCGATCACGACGGTTGCTACGATGATGCGCCATTTTTTGTTCATTGTTCCTTCCTCCTTCTGATTTTTTATCAGTTTACAGAAACAATGTGGAGGAATTATGAAGATCTGGTGGAGGGATTCTGGAGAAACACAGATGCACCTGCTTGCCTTGCTTAACCCTTCGGTCTGAGGTATACTTTCTGGCGGCGAACCAGGGTGGTTGTTTTTGGATGAAGGGGCGATGACTATCTGTTTATCTGTTTTCATCTGTTGCATTGACTGGAGGATAGATGGAGCCACCACAGGAGAACGATCTCGAAGTACTCGTGGGCCGATTGCTGACACAGCGCGGGTTGACGTTGGCGGCGGCCGAATCGTGTACGGGCGGGCTGGTTGGGCATCGCATCACGAACGTCCCGGGCAGTTCAGCGTACTATCAAGGTTCCATCACGGCCTATTCCTACGATGTCAAGGAGCAATTGCTCCGCGTGCGGCACGATACCCTCTACACTCACGGCGCGGTGAGCGAGCAGACGGCGCGGGAGATGGCGCAGGGCGTGCGGCGCGCTCTGCGCGCGGATATCGGCGTGTCCGTGACGGGTATCGCCGGGCCAGGGGGCGGCATGCCAGAAAAGCCCGTGGGATTGGTCTATGTGGCGCTGGCCGCGGAGGATGACGAGTGGGTGGAGCGGCACGTGTGGAACGGCGATCGCTGGGAGAACAAGGCGCGCTCGGCCGAGGCCGTCCTGGACCTGTTGCGGCGTTATCTGGAAGGACAATTGATGGTGTAGGGCAAAGAGGAAGGTTGGTCCGTGTTTGATGCGATGTGGCGTGCGAGGCGTATCCAGAAAGGGGTGCGCCCTTTCGATGTCTATCACGATCTCAAGCCCGTCGTCGAGTTGATCGCCGTCGCGTTTGGGGACAAGCTCGATCCTGCCGGCCAGGTCGTGCTGGCCGGGATGCGGCGCACTGCCCGCAGGAGCTTTTTGTGGGGATTGCTCTGGCCTCTGTGGGGTGGGGAGAGCATTGCGCAGGGTTTGGTCTGGGTCGAGGAGGGGCGCGTGGTGGGCAACGTCTCGTTGCGGCGCGCGTCACAGCGAGGAGGCTTTTTGATCGGCAACGTGGTCGTCCATCCCGACTGGCAGGGGCAGGGCATCGCCAGCGAATTGATGGAGGCAGCGTTGGAAGAGATTTCTGCGCGAGGTGGGCGCTGGGTGGGACTGGAGGTGCAGACGGATAATCCGGTAGCGCTCCGACTTTACGAGAGGTTGGGCTTTCAGGAGGTCGGCAGCACGTTGCACATGCTCTGTCCGGCAGGGCTATCGTGGGATGGAGATTCAGTGCCTCAGCCCGCGTTGCGTCGAGGGCGTGGCCGCGATGGCGCAGCGTTGGTCAAATTGATGCGCGCTGTCGTTCCCGCGCCTCAGCGCCCTCTGCTGGATCTGCGGGAGAGGGATTATCGTCCCGGCTGGCGGCGCACTCTAGAACACTGGCTCGAAGGGCGGCGTCAGAGTTGGTGGGTGATTGAAGAGGACGGGGCGATCTGTGGAGCGGTGCGGGCTTTGTGCGAGCGCGGTAATTATCCGGACCGACTCGAAGTGTTGGTAGCCCCTGGACGTGACGGTCGGTTTGAAGCCCCCTTGGTGCACAAAGGGATGGCCTGCCTGCGGGGCGCGTCGAGAAAGAGAGTCGAGACGCTCCTGCCCAACTCGACCGAATCGTTGACCGCCGCGTTGAAGGACATTGGGTTCCAGAAACTGCGTGTGCTGGTACAGATGCGATTGAACCTGGGAAATCGTATCCCTGTGACGGGTTAAGGTGTATACTTGCTGTGGAGGCTCTTGAGAGTAACAAGTAGGCCCCCTGACATCAGGGGGCCTACTGCCAAGGAAAGGAGGAAAGGTGTAGTGTACTGATGGGATGCGTCGGTGTCAGTAACAATGTCAGTAACCGCACCTCCGACGACAATGATAATATAAAACGCCAATATAGCTAGTGACTGTTGGTACTTCTCTGGGGTGACAAACTTCCTGTGGGATGGAGGTGCAAAGGCTCTTGGTTGGGTCGCCAGGGAAATTTCGAAATATCGTTTGGATTTTGACAAAGTTCTTTTCCATGATATAATTGTGATTCTGCAATTTTAGAGTGTTGCGAATGACGCTTCTGAGTCTGGGAGGAACAGGCGATGATTTATACGGGAAGTAAATCCTACGCACGTATAACCGACGCGGAGAGATTGCCGCCATTGATCCGAGTGCAACTCAAGTCTTTTGGCTGGTTGCAAGACGAGGGGCTGTCGCAAATATTTGACGAGATTTCCCCCATTGAAAGCTTTAACGGGAATCTGAAGCTGTACTTCCCTGGCTCGGAGGCGAGAAAAGCCCAGTTCGATCTGGGGTATCGTTTCGAAGAGCCTCGATATTCGCGGGACGAGTGCATCGAGCGCGACATCACGTATGCGGCCCCGCTGTACGTGGACGTGGTACTCAGCAACCGCGAGACGGGCGAGATCATCCAATCAGAGGTCTTTCTCGGCGACTTTCCGTTGATGACCGAAAATGGCACGTTCATCGTCAATGGAACCGAGCGCGTCGTCGTCAGCCAGTTGATACGCTCTCCGGGCGTTTACTTTGACCTCGAGGAGGATCGTTCGACGGGCCTGCGGCTCTGCATGGCCAAGCTGATCCCCGATCGTGGAGCCTGGCTGGAGTTCGGCTCTCGCAAGTCCGGCTATCTCACGGTCCGGTTCAACCGTAAGCGCATTTTGCCCGTCACGATCTTGTTGCGCGCGCTGGCGGCGGTAGACGATCTGATGGGAAGCGACGTGCTGGTGAGCGGGAGCGACGAGGAATTGCTGGAACTGTTCGAGGATGCCGATAGCAACCCCGGCCACCAGTATTTGCCCACCACGTTCCGGCAGGAACCGGACTGGCGACCTCAAAGTGGGCGCACACTGGCCGAAGAGGCGCTGCTGGAATTCTACCGGCGGATGCGGCCCGGCGATCCGGCCACGTTGGACAACGCGCGCGAGTTTTTGGAAGAGCAATTGTTCGACCCCCGCCGCTACGATCTGAAACGAGTGGGGCGCTACAAACTGAACCAGCGCCTGGGCTTTGACCTGGACCTCGAACATCGCACCGTCACCAAGCGCGACCTGGTGGCCATCGTCCGGCACATGATTCGCATCAATAACGGCATTGAGGACGCCGACGACATTGACCACCTGGGAAACCGGCGCATCAAGACCGTGGGTGAACTGGTCCAGAACAAGCTGCGGATCGGCCTGCGGCGTATGGAGCGGATCGTCGTGGATCGCATGTCCACCCGCGATTCCGAGTCGTTGACGCCGGTCAACTTGATCAACATCCGTCCCTTTGTCGCCGTCACTCGCCAGTTCTTTGGCTCCAGCCAGCTTTCACAGTTCATGGAACAGACGAACCCGCTGGCCGAGCTGACCCACAAGCGTACCCTCTCGGCGTTGGGGCCGGGTGGGCTGCGGCGCGAGTACGCCGGTTTCGAGGTGCGCGACGTGCACTACAGCCACTATGGGCGTATTTGTCCCATCGAGACCCCGGAGGGTCCCAACATCGGCTTGATCGGTCGGCTGGCGACTCACGCCCACGTCAACTCCCTGGGCTTTATCGAGACCCCCTATCGCCGGGTTATCCGCGAGGTAGAACCGACGGTCGAGGAGCTTACTGGCCAGATCTTGCAGAAGGATGTGGTCAACCCCGATAACGGCGAGGTTGTGGTCAAAGCCCAAGAGACCGTGTCGTCCGAACTGGCCGAAAAGATCGTGGGCTTGGGCCTTCGAGGGAAGGTTCCCATCGTGCCGGTGGTAAGCGATGAGCTCGTGCATCTCTCGGCGGATAAAGAGGATCGCTATCAGATCGCTCAGTCGAACGTCAGGTTGGACGAGCGGGGGCATTTCCTGGATCGGCGCGTCTATGTCCGCTATGCGGGCGATTTCCTGTTCGTCGCGTCGAATGACGTGGATTACGTCGACGTTGCGCCGGGCCAGATCGTGGGCGTTTCGGCGGCGCTGATTCCCTTCCTTGAGCACGACGACGCCAACCGCGCCTTGATGGGCTCCAACATGCAACGCCAGGGCGTGCCCCTGATTCGTCCTGAAACCCCCCTGGTAGCCACGGGGGTAGAGGGGCGAGCGGCCCGTGATTCCGGGCAGGTGATGTTGGCAGAAGAGGATGGCGAGGTGGTCAGCGTCATCGGTGATAAGGTCATGGTTCGTCGTGGCAGCGACCTGCATCCCTATGCTCTCCGCAAGTACCAGCGTTCAAACCAGAGTACCTGCATCGACCAACGACCTGTGGTCTACAAAGGACAGCAAGTGCGCAAGGGCCAGGTACTCGCCGACAGTTCCTCGACCGAGAAAGGTAGATTGGCGCTGGGGCAAAACGTGATCTGCGCGTTTCTCTCCTGGGAGGGCGGCAACTTTGAGGATGCTATCCTCATCAGCGAGCGATTGGTGCGCGATGACAATTTCACCTCCGCGCACATCGAGGAGCACGAGATCGAGTCTCGCAACACGCAGCTTGGCCCAGAGGAGATCACGTGCGACATTCCCCACGTGGGCGATACAGCTCTGAAGGACCTGGATGAGCAGGGCATCATTCGCGTCGGGGCGGAGGTGGGGCCTTTGGACATCCTGGTGGGCAAGATCACGCCCAAGGGTGAAAAAGAGCTCAGCCCTGAGGAAAAATTGTTGCGAGCCATATTTGGAGAAAAAGCCCGCGACGTAAAGGATTCCAGTCTGCGCATGCCTCATGGCGAGCGCGGCAAAGTCGTGGATGTCAAGTCCTTTGATCGGGAGGAGCACCAAGATCTGCCGGCTGGCGTGGAAAGGATGGTGCGCGTCAGCGTGGCTCAACTGCGCAAGATCACAGAAGGGGACAAGATGGCCGGCCGGCACGGCAACAAGGGCGTCATCTCCAAAGTTGTGCCGATCGAGGACATGCCTTTCCTGGCCGACGGCACCCCGATTGACTTTATATTGAACCCGCTGGGCGTGCCGGGGCGGATGAACATCGGTCAGGTCATGGAGACTCACCTGGGATGGGCGGCTTCTCGGCTGGGTTTTCGCGCCGTCACACCGGTGTTTGACGGAGCGGATGAATCTCAGGTGGAGGCGGAGTTGGCGCGAGCTTGGCTCATCGATCGCGCCTGGGACGAGATTACCGAGCGCGCCTGGGCCTGGTTGAAGGCGCAGGATTACCCCATGGAGACGCTGGGCGCGGATGATGAGGCGCGACTGTTATACATCGTGGCCTGGTTGGCCGAGCGCGGTTATGACGTGGATCGATTGACGACGGAGCACGTCTATGCCCGGCGCGTGGTGCTGCGCGAGTGGCTGCGGGAGCAAGGATACGATCCGGATGAACGGCTCGTGTTTGAAAATGATTCACGTTCGTTGGAAGAACAAGAAGAGGCGGATCGGAAGGCAAGGATGACTTGCTTGCGCATCTGGTTGGAAGATCGAGGTCGAGAAGTGGCTGATCTGGATGACGACGCGGTGGAATCGTTGGCCGCGCAGGTTAGCCTCAAGACCGCCGACTCTCTGCCGATCCTGGGCAGAATGACTCTCTACGATGGCAAGACAGGGGAGCCGTATGACCAACCGGTGACGGTGGGCGTGATCTATATGATGAAGTTGCATCACCTGATCGAGGACAAAGCGCACGCTCGTTCTACGGGGCCGTACAGCCTGGTGACGCAGCAGCCGCTCGGTGGCAAGGCGCGCTTTGGCGGTCAGCGTTTCGGAGAGATGGAGGTGTGGGCTTTGGAGGCGTATGGCGCCGCTCACGCACTTCAGGAGATGCTCACGGTCAAATCGGACGACGTGCAAGGGCGGGTCAAGATTTACGAGTCTATCGTCAAAGGCGAGCCGGTCGAGGAAGTGGGAGTGCCCGCGTCGTTCAGGGTATTGGTCAAGGAGTTGCAGAGCTTGGGGCTGGCCGTCGAGGCGATCACCCAGGATGGTGAGGTGTTGTCCTTTGGCAAGGATGACGAAAAGACCAGGCCTCCCCGGTTGGGTATGGGGCTTTTGAGCCTGGGGCATTAGCGAGGCGGGATGAACGTGTTGGGCAGTTTGACTTTTGATAGTTTCATGGTAAAATACTTGCTCGTTGGGTCAGGCAGCGGCCATAGCCCCTGTTGCCTGTTGACAGTCTGGAGTTATTGGTCTGAAGAGGCCATCGGTGCAAGGTGGATGATGGCCTTTTTGTCTGAATTTGTGAGGAGATAGAAAAGTGCCTACGATCAATCAGTTGGTTCGCAAGGGGAGAAAACCCAAGCGCCGCAAGCCCCAAGCGCCGGCGTTACACTATCGGTCCAATTCTCTCAAGCAGACGCGGACCAGACAACCTGACGGAGCGCCGCAGAAGCGTGGGGTGTGTACGCAGGTGCGTACGATGACGCCCAAGAAGCCTAACTCGGCGTTGCGCAAGATCGCTCGTGTGCGGCTGACGAACGGTATCGAAGTGACGGCTTACATACCCGGCGAGGGCCACACATTGCAGGAGCACTCTGTTGTCATGGTGCGAGGTGGACGTGTCAAAGATCTTCCTGGCGTTCGTTATCACATTGTCCGTGGAGTTCTGGATGCCCAGGGCGTGGAGGATCGTTCACAGCAACGCTCCAAGTACGGCACCAAGCGGCCCAAATAGCCTAGTAGGAATGAAGGGTAAGTGAACTATGCCTCGAAAATATCGTCCGCCCAAGCAGAAGGTTAAACCGGATGTTCGGTATAATAGCATTCGGGTAGCTCAGATTATTAATCGGATTATGAGCGGCGGGAAGAAGAGCGTCGCTCAGCGGATTATGTACGATGCGCTGGGTATCATCGAGGAGCAGACGAAGCAGCCGCCCCTGGAAGTGCTGGAAAAGGCGGTGGGCAACGTCACTCCGGTGCTGGAGGTCAAGCCGCGTCGTGTGGGAGGCTCTACCTATCAGATTCCGATGGAAGTGCCGCGACATCGACAGACCAGCCTGTCTTTGCGGTGGTTGTTGAGCGCAGCTCGCAGTCGACCGGGCAAGTCCATGGCCGAAAAGTTGGCCAACGAGGTATTGGACGCGTCGCGCGAAACTGGGGCTGCATTTAAAAAGAAGGAAGATACCCATAGAATGGCCGAGGCCAACCGCGCCTTTGCCCACTACCGGTGGTAGAGATCTCGGATTTAAGATTTGGAGATTTAGCCAACCGCAGCGGGAGGCGCCAGAGGCGCCAGAGTGATGTCATCGTGCGATCCTTCTGGCAAATCCTGAGATCTGAAATCAACAAATCTTGAGCGATGGTCACGCGAATCTCACTGGAACGCATTCGGAATATCGGCGTCATCGCCCATATCGATGCGGGAAAGACAACCACGACAGAACGAATTTTGTTCTACACCGGGCGGACCCATCGGATGGGCAGTGTGGACGATGGGACGACTGTCACCGATTGGATGGTGCAGGAGCGGGAGCGAGGCATCACGATCACGGCGGCGGCGGTGACGTGCTTCTGGGATCGCCAGAGGCGACGGTATCAGATTAACATCGTGGATACACCCGGGCACATCGACTTTACAGCCGAAGTGCAGCGTAGTCTGCGCGTGCTCGATGGCGGCGTCGTCGTTTTCGACGCGGTAGCCGGGGTAGAGCCACAGTCAGAGACGGTATGGCGACAGGCGCGAGCGTTTGGCGTGCCCTTGGTCGCCTTTATTAACAAAATGGACAAGTTGGGCGCCGACTTTGCCCACGCCGTCCAGACGATCCGCGAGCGGTTGGTCTCCAACCCGGTCGCCATCCAATGGCCTATCGGCTGCGAGGCCGATTTCCAGGGTGTGGTTGACCTCCTGGAGATGGAGGCCGTCGTTTGGTCGGATGAACTGGGGGCCTCGCCTGAGAGCATAGAGATGCCGCCCGAGCTGGAAGCTGAGGCGTACGAGGCCCGGGAGCGAGCTGTGGAGCAGATCGTCGAGACTGACGACGAGTTGATGGCGCTCTATTTGGAAAGGCAAGAGATCCCGGCGGCTCGACTGCGACGAGCGCTGCGGCGGGCGACGCTATCTGGGCAATTGCAGCCGGTCCTGTGTGGGACGGCATTGCGCAACAAAGGGGTTCAGCCCTTGCTCGATGCGGTGGTGGATTATCTGCCGTCGCCGCTGGATGTCCCGCCGGTGGAAGGGGAAAACCCCTACACTCAGAAGATAGAGGCTCGTCCGGCGAGTCCGAACGAACCATTGGCAGCATTGGTCTTTAAAATTGCAAGTGATCCTTACGTAGGTCGCCTGGCCTACTTTCGAGTCTATTCCGGCAAGGTGAAAGTGGGTTCGCGGGTGATGAACACCGCCAAACGTCGTCAGGAGAGGGTGGGGCGGTTGCTCCGCATGTTCGCCGATCGCCGCGAGGAGATCGAGGAACTGAGCGCCGGAGACATCGGCGCGACGCTGGGACTGAAAGATACCTTCACGGGAGAGACGTTGTGCATGCCCAGCGGGCCGATTATCCTGGAGTCGATCTCGTTTCCGGAGCCGGTGATCTCGGTGGCGGTCGAGCCGAGGACGATAGCCGATGAACAGCGATTGACCGAGGGCTTGCAACGTCTGGCCGAAGAAGATCCCACCTTTGTCGTGCGGACGGACGAGAACACCGGGCAGACCCTCATCTCCGGTATGGGCGAGTTGCACCTAGAGATCCTGACCGACCGGCTGATGCGCGAGTTTGGCGTGAGCGGGCGGGTGAGCCGCCCCCGGGTCAGTTATCGCGAGACGATCACCCAGCGGGCCAAGGGCGAGGGACTGTTCGACCGACAGACCGGGGGACGGCCTCATTTTGGCCGGGTTTGGCTGGAAGTGGAACCGCTGCCTGCGGGCGGCAATTTTTCCTTTCAAGACGCCACGCGACGGGGGGGAGGTTGGGAGTTGTCCCAGGAATTTGTCGAGGCGGTGGAGCGAGGTTGCCGCGAGGCCATGGAGAGTGGAGTGTTGGCCGGTTACAGATTGGTGGACGTGGGGGTCAGATTGCTCGATGCAGAGTTGGATGAGGACACGTCGTCGGAATTGGCCTTCAAAGTGGCCGGCGCCCAGGCTTTCGGCCGGGCCGTGGAAAAAGCCGAGCCGGTGCTTTTGGAGCCGTTGATGGATTTGGAAGTCGTTGTGCCAGAGACCTATACCGGCGAGGTGATGTCGGACCTTAACGCTCGCGGAGCCGAGATTCGAGAGATGGCGGCTCGGGCGGGAGGAATACAAGTGATACACGCCTTTGTCCCCCTGGCCAAGATGTTTGGGTATGCTACCAGTGTGCGCAGCTTGACCCAGGGACGGGGCACGTTTACAATGGAATTCGATCATTATGCAGAAGTGGACCAGCATCGGATGGACGCTATCGCCTTATTTGATTGAGGCGGGCGGAGGCTGGCACGTATTAAAATGATAATTGAGGAAGGAGCGAAAAATGGCAAAAGAGAAATTCGAACGTACAAAGCCCCATGTTAACGTGGGTACCATCGGCCACATTGACCATGGTAAGACGACACTCACTGCGGCCCTGACCCAAGTGCTATCTCTGAAGGGTTGGGCCGAGTATCAGGCATACGACGAAGTGGCAAGGGCCGATGCGAAAATGTTCCGTCGGGATGCGACCAAGATCCTGACCGTAGCTATCGCGCACGTCGAGTACGAGACAGAGAATCGGCACTATGCTCACATCGACTGCCCAGGTCACCGCGACTATATCAAGAACATGATCACCGGCGCCGCCCAGATGGACGGGGCGATCCTCGTCGTTTCGGCGGCGGACGGCCCGATGCCCCAGACGCGGGAGCACGTCCTCCTGGCTACCCAGGTGAACGTGCCGGCCATTGTGATCTTTTTGAATAAGGTGGACCTGATGGACGATCCCGAGCTGCTGGAGCTGGTCGAGCTTGAGTTGCGGGAACTGCTCGACGGGTACGGCTTCCCCGGCGACGAGACGCCGATCGTGCACGGAAGCGCTCTGAACGCGCTCAACAGCGAGAGCACCGACCCCGATGCCCCCGAGTACCAATGCATCTGGGAGTTGATGCGGGCGGTGGACGAATACATCCCCACGCCGGTGCGCGACGAGGACAAGCCTTTCCTCATGTCCGTCGAGGACGTGTTCTCGATCAAGGGCCGCGGGACGGTCGTCACGGGCCGTGTCGAACGCGGCACGATGAAGCCAATGACCGAGGTGGAGATCGTCGGCTTGCAGGAAGAATCTCGCAAGACCATCTGCACCGATATGGAGATGTTCCGCAAAAAGCTGGACGTGGTGATGGCGGGCGACAACGCTGGCCTGTTGCTGCGAGGCGTCGATCGAGACGAGGTGCAGCGTGGTCAGGTGATCGCGATTCCAGGCAGCATCCAACCTCACAAGCACTTTATGAGCGAGGTATACGTGCTGCGCCGGGACGAGGGGGGGCGTCACAAGGCGTTCTTCAGCGGCTACCGCCCGCAGTTCTACGTCCGCACCCTGGACGTGACGGGGGAGATCACCCTGCCTGAAGGCGTCGAGATGGTCATGCCGGGCGACAGCGTCAACCTGGAGATAGAATTGCTCGAGCCGGTGGCTATCGAGAAGGGCTTCCGTTTTGCCATTCGCGAGGGCGGCCTGACGGTCGGCGCGGGCGCTGTGACAGAGATCCTGGACTAGGGCGACGTTCTAATTTTTGAAGGATGATATTGAAGTATGGCAAAGCAGAGGATCCGCATCCGGTTGAAAGCCTATGATCATCGTGTGCTCGATGAATCAGCTAAACGCATTGTGGAAAGCGCCGAGCGGACAGGGGCCAGAGTGGCAGGACCGGTGCCCCTGCCGACCAAGCTCGAGCGGTTTACAGTTCGCCGTTCGACGTTCGTCCACAAGGACTCGCATGAACACTTTGAGATCCGCACGCATAAGCGGCTCATTGATGTGATTGAGCCTGATGACAAGACGATCGATTCCTTGATGCGGCTGAATCTACCAGCCGGTGTGGACATCGAAATCACGCTATAAGCAAGTTGACATAAGAGCAAAAACGCGGAGGAGAGAGGCAGGGATTTACCTGCTCTCTCCTCCAGAATTGTCTCTCTTGGGTCAAAGAGTCCAACTGCTTGACTAACGAATGGGAAGGTATGCTGTGAAGGCAATTCTGGGTAGAAAAGTCGGCATGACACAGATATTCAACGAGCACGGTGAGGCCATCCCCGTGACCGTCATTGAGGCCGGTCCATGTTACGTGGCCCAGATCAAGACGCCGGAGAAGGATGGATACCATGCCGTTCAGCTAGGTTTTGAAGAGGTAAAGCCCCAGCGCATGAGCAGCGGCGAGAAAGGCCATCTGAAACGGAACCAGTTGCCTCCGTTGCGCCACCTGCGCGAGTTCCGTTTCCGGGAGCGCCGGGAGGATATCGAGGAAGGACAGCGCATCCTGGTGGATGTCTTTGAGGCGGGCGACCAGGTGGACGTGGTAGGCACCTCGAAAGGGCGCGGCTTTGCCGGCGGGGTCAAGCGATATGGTTTCAAGGGCGGCCCCAAGACGCATGGACAATCGGACCGCCATCGCGCTCCAGGCTCTATCGGCGGGACGACCCACGTTTCTCGCGTGTGGAAGGGCCAGCGCATGCCTGGTCGTATGGGCGGTGTGCGCGTCTCGGCCCAGAACCTGCGCGTCGAATTGGTGGATGCGGAGCGGAACTTGCTGGCCGTGCAGGGGAGTGTGCCTGGCGCCAATGGGGGACTGGTGATCGTCAAGCAGGCTCGCAAGTCAGGTGAGTTGGCCAAGCAACGAGGTGAGGCATAGTTGGGAGGCCCCGAGGGGAGAATCATGATTATTCCGGTGTACGATATCCGAGGTGAAAAGGCGGGCGATGTCGAATTGCGATCTGACATCTTTGAAGCGCCGATCAGCGTGCCGTTGATGCATCAAGCGTTTGTTCGCCAGCGCGCGAACGCCCGCCAGGGGACGCACACAGCGCAGACGCGCAGCGAGGTAAATCGCACCACGGCCAAGTGGTATCGCCAGAAGGGTACCGGGCGGGCGCGACACGGCAGTCGCAGCGCCAACCTGTTCGTCGGCGGTGCGGTGGCTCACGGGCCGAGGCCGCGCAAGTATACAAAAAAGATGCCGCGCAAAATGCGACGCGCTGCGCTACGTTCTGCTTTATCGATCAAGGCGGTGGAGGATCAGATCGTCGTGATGGACGCGCTAGAGATGGGAACCCCCAGGACGAAAGACATGGTCGCGCTCCTGGAGAACTTGGGCCTGGGGCAGAGCGTGCTGATCCTGCTGTCGGAGCGGAACGAGGCCGTGGAGAAATCGGCCCATAACCTGCCGCAGGTCAAGACGTTGCGAGCCAATTATCTCAACGTCCGCGATTTATTGGGATATGATTACGTGTTGGCGCCGCTGGATGCACTCCAAGTGATCGAGGATATTCTTGGATAGCAGTACACTGACTACTGACATCTGGCTACTGATTACTGAAGGTGAACGATGAACGCTTACGAAGTTATCATCCGGCCCATTGATACAGAAAAGACACGCTATCAAGCGTCCGAGTTGGGGCAGTACGTCTTTGAGGTACACTTGGATGCGAACAAGATCGAGATCAAGCGGGCGATTGAACATATTTTTGACGTGGACGTGGCGAGGGTCAACGTGATGATTATGCCGGCCAAGCAGGGGTGGAGAAAGTACCGTCCGCCGTGGAAAAAGGCCGTGGTCACTTTGGCGGAAGGCGAGCGGCTGGACTTGTTTGAGGGCGTAGTCGCATAGGGGCCTACACCACGATGGGAGGTAGCATAGCATGGCGGTAAAGACATATAACCCGACTTCGCCAGGGCAGCGATTTCGAACCGATCTGACGGGAGACGAGATCACTCGTACCAAACCCGAGCGCAGTTTGTTGCGCCCGTTGCGCAAGCGCGCGGGTCGTAATACGCACGGACGTATTACGGTGCGTCATCGGGGCGGCGGGCACAAGCGCATGTACAGGTTGATTGATTTCAAGCGGGACAAGGTGGATATTCCCGCTCGAGTGAAGAGCATTGAGTACGACCCCAATCGCTCGGCGCGCATTGCGTTGCTGGCCTACGCGGACGGCGAAAAGCGGTACATCATCGCGCCGCTGGGATTGAAGGTGGGCGACACGCTGATGAGCGGCGAGAACGCCGAGATCGAAGTGGGGCACGCGCTGCCCCTGGAGCGTATCCCTCCAGGGACGATGGTGCACAACGTCGAGTTGGTCCCGGGGCGGGGCGGACAACTGGCCCGCTCGGCGGGTACCTCGGTGCAGATCCTGGCCAAGGAGGGGAAGTATGCGACACTGCGCCTGCCCAGCGGCGAGGTACGCATGGTACCGCGGGGATGCATGGCCACCATTGGCGAGGTCGGCAATGTGGAACACGGCAACATCAAGCTGGGTAAGGCTGGCCGCAAGCGCTGGCGAGGGTGGAGGCCGACGGTGCGTGGTTCGGCGATGTCGCCTCGCGACCATCCCCACGGGGGCGGTGAGGGGCGCACGCCGATCGGTATGCCAAGCCCCAAGTCGCCCTGGGGAAAAAAGACCCTGGGCAAAAAGACGCGGCGCAACAAAGATTCTGAAAAGTACATTGTGCGCCGGCGCGGCAAACGACGACGATAAGAGATAGAGTAAAAAGAGGGGAGACGGAGAATGGCACAATCGTCATCGAGGAGAGCGGTACGGTATCCGTACATAGATCCAAAGTTACTGCAAAAGATCGAAGACTTGAACCTGAGAGGGGAGAAGCAGGTGATCCGCACCTGGTCCCGGTCTTCGACGATTTTCCCGCAGATGGTTGGGCATACCATCGCCGTGCACGATGGCCGGCGGCACGTGCCGACCTATATCACAGAGGATATGGTAGGACACAAATTAGGTGAATTTGCTCCCACGCGCACCTTCCGAGGTCACATAAAAAGGGAAAAGAAAGGTCGAGTGGGAGTACAACGAAGGTAGGAGATAGGGTATGGCTGAGATAAAGGCCCAGGCGAAACACGTGCCGATGCCAGCACGCAAGATTCGGCGGGTGATCGACCAGATGCGAGGGTTGGGCGTCGAGGCAGCGCTGGATATGCTGTTCTTTCTTCCTCACGCTGCGGCGACTCCGGTACAGAAACTGATTTACTCCGCCATTGCGAATGCGGAGGAGAACTTTGGTATTCCACGTGACGAGTTGTACATAGCCAAGATCATGGCCGATGAAGGGCCAGGTGTGATGCCTGGAAAAGGCTGGCGGCGACGGTATGGCGCGCGCGGCCGCGTGCGGCCCATTCGCAAGCGTTCCTCGCACATCACCGTGGTGTTGGATGAGATAGAGTAAGGAGGAAGGATTTGGGGCGCAAAGTACATCCTTATGGGTTCAGAATCGGCGTGATCCGTGATTGGAAATCGCATTGGTATGCCGAGAACGATGATTACGCCGACATGCTGCACGAGGATTTGGAAATTCGTCGGTTTATCATGGATACGGTCTCGACGCGTGCGGGTGTTTCTCGTATTGATATTGAACGATTCCCGAAGCAAGTTTCCGTGACCCTCTGGACGGCAAAGCCTGGTATCGTCATTGGGCGCAAGGGCTCTGCTGTCAAACAATTGCGGCAGGAATTGGAAGAGGTGACAGATAAACGCATCTCCATTGATGTGCAAGAAGTGGAGCAGCCGGAATTAGATGCCCGGTTGGTGGCGAACAACATCGTCTCTCAATTGGAACGACGTATTTACCATGGTCGGGCGATGGCGCGGGCCGTGACGGCGACGATGCGCGCCGGGGCGCAGGGCGTCAAGGTCGAGTGCAAGGGGCGTCTGGCTGGATCTCAGATGGCGCGCCGGGAATGGCGGCGCGAGGGACGGGTGCCGTTGCAGACGTTGCGCGCCGACATTGATTATGCCCTGGATGAAGCCCATACCACGTACGGCAACATCGGGGTGAAGGTTTGGATCTATAAGGGTGAGGTATTGTCTGAGGAAGAAGAGCAGGCAGAGCCGTTCGTCGTCTAGCAATACCGTTGGATAGTTCGATGTGACTGTCTGACTCGTTGAGGAGCAAGACTATGTTGATGCCAAAACGTTTCAAGTTTCGTAAGCAGATGCGCGGCCGGATGAAGGGCAAGGCCACGCGGGGGGCCACGGTCGCCTTTGGAGATTATGGATTGCAGGCACTGGAACCGGCGTGGATCACAGCAAGGCAGATCGAGGCATCTCGACAAACGATCGTGCGCCACGTGCGGCGGCGCGGGAAATATTGGATTCGTATCTTTCCCGACAAGCCGGTCACGGTCAAACCTGCCGAGACGCGCATGGGCAAGGGCAAGGGAGACGTGGATCACTACGTCGCCGTGATCAAGCCCGGTCGGATCATGTTCGAGTTGAGCGGCGTGTCTGAAGAGCAAGCACGCCGGGCGTTCCGTCTGGCCGCTTACAAACTGCCCATTCGCTGTCGGTTCGTAAAACGAGAAGAGATGACGGGTGGAGAGTGATTGATGGAAGCGCGAGAGATTCGAACCTGGACTACCGAAGAGATAGAAAACCGGCTGGAGGATGCCTACCGGGAGCTGTTTGCACTGCGCCGTCAGATGCATCTGGGGCGCCTGGAGGATCATAACCAGAGAAGAAGTGTGAAGCGTGACGTCGCTCGAATGAAGACGATCCTGCGCGAGCGTGAATTGATCGCCGAGTTGGTCGGGGAGGAAGTAGAGTGAGAGGACAGCGTAAGAGATTGGTGGGCAGCGTAGTGAGCGACAAGATGGACAAGACGGTGGTGGTCGAGGTCGAACGGCTGGCGCGCCACCCACTGTACAAAAAAGTATTGCGTTTGAAGAAAAAGCACAAGGCGCACGACGAGGAAAACGCCTGCCGGATCGGCGACCTCGTGCGTATTGTAGAATCCCGCCCGTTGAGCCGTGAAAAGCGCTGGCGCGTGGAGGAGATATTGAAGCGCTCTGCACTGTCGGAGGTGTCGCTGGACGAGTCCCAAGACTACACGGAGGTTGGGCGATGATTCAACAAGAGAGTTGGGTGCGAGCGGCCGATAACACGGGCGTGCGTGACCTGATGGTCATTCGTGTGACCGGGGGATCCTCGCGAAGATACGGCAGCGTGGGCGACATCGTCGTGGCGAGCGTAAAACGCATTGCTCCGAGAGCGCAGGTCGAGAAAGGCGAGATTGTGCGGGCCGTGATCGTGCGCACGGCCAAGGAGTATCGTCGTCCCGATGGTTCGAGCATCCGCTTTGACGACAACGCGGCGGTGATCTTGGAAGGGGCGGGGTTCAACCCGATGGGCACACGCATCTTTGGGCCGGTGGCCCGCGAACTGCGAGAAAAAGGGTTTATGAAGATCGTCTCGCTGGCCCCAGAGGTACTGTAGGTGTGGAGAGCCACACCACACGAAGGAGTATGTACGGTGACTAGCCGAATCAAGCAAGGTGATACAGTAGAAGTAATCTCGGGTAACTATCGGGGATATCGGCGCATGGTGCAGCGGGTTTTTCCGAGCGCGGATCGGGTGCTCGTATCTGGCATCAACATTGTTAAGAAGCACCAGCGCCCCATGCGTGCCGGGCGTCGTGACATTCAGCCGGGCATCATCGAATTCGAGGCCCCGATCCACATCTCCAACGTCATGTTGGTCTGCCCGCATTGCAATGAGCGCACCCGCGTTGGGTTCAAGCGGCAGGAGGATGGGCAAAAGGTGCGTGTGTGCAAAGCGTGCGGCGAAGCGATTAGTTAAGTAGGAAGGTAGATTGATGCAACGTTTGCAAGAGCGTTATACAGAACAAGTTCGGCCCGCGTTGATGGAAAAGTTTGGCTACCGTAACGTTATGGAGGCGCCGCGCCTGCAAAAGATCGTGGTCAACGTCGGCGTAGGCGAGGCGCTGGAAAATGCCAAGGCTCTCGATCACACGGTGCGGGATATCGCGACGATCACCGGGCAACAGCCTGTGATCACTCGCGCTCGTCGCTCCATATCGGTTTTCAAGGTCCGGGAGGGCGATCCCATCGGCGTCAAGGTGACGCTGCGGGGAGAGCGGATGTGGGCGTTTCTCGATCGGTTGTGCAACGTGGCGCTGCCGCGTCGGCGTGACTTTCGCGGTGTCAACGACACTCTCGATGGACGCGGAAATTTCACGTTGGGGTTGAACGAGCAACTCGTGTTCCCAGAGATTGTGTACGACTCGATCGACAAGATCCGTGGTATGGAGATCAGTATCGTCACTACGGCTCGTACAGACGATGAGGGACGGGAGTTGCTGGCGTTACTAGGCATGCCGTTCCGCCGTCGGCAGTAGCCTGGATAAAGGAGTCGGTATGGCGAAAGAGTGTATGATTGTACGAGAACAAAAGCGCAAGTACGAGGTGCAAGTGCGAAATCGCTGTCAGCGGTGCGGTCGTCCGCGAGGGTATATGCGGCGCTTTCAACTGTGTCGTATCTGTTTTCGGGAACTGGCCTTGAGAGGCGAGCTTCCTGGTGTGAGAAAGTCGAGCTGGTAAGCTTAGGCGGCGTAAGCATAAGCGGCGTAAGCATAAGCGGCGTAAGCTTAGGCGGCGTAAGCTTAGGCGGCGTAAGCCAAAGAAAACGAGGTTTTGACCGATGACGGTATCTGATCCAATAGCTGATATGTTGACGCGCATCCGCAACGGGTTGATGGTAGGGCACGCGCGTGTGAGCATGCCTTCGTCCAAGATGAAGGTAGCCATCGCCAAAATTTTAAAGGACGAGGGATTCATCGCGGACTATCGCGTGACGGATGAGCGCCCACAACCGCAACTGATCCTCAAACTCAAGTATGCAGGTAAGAGAAAAGAGCGCAAACCGGTGATTACGGAACTGGAGCGCATTAGCAAGCCGGGATGTCGCGTCTATACGCCCGTTTCGGAGGTACCGTGGGTGCGGAGCGGCATGGGTATCGCTATCCTGTCTACGTCCAAGGGGGTTGTGACGGGCCAACAGGCTCGCCGCCTGGGCGTGGGCGGCGAGATGTTGTGTCACGTTTGGTAGGCCCGGCGTAGCCCAGCCGAGAATTTTCGAGGGAGGCTAGTAGTGTCACGAATTGGCAAGATGCCCATCTCTCTGCCTGAGGGAGTACGGGTGGATATTCAAGGTAGTAATCAGGTGACGGTGACGGGACGCAAGGGCAGTCTTTCCCGTCAGTTTCACCACGATATGAAGATCGCGCTCGACAAAGAGCAGGATCAGTTGAGCGTGCACCGTCCAACCGATCAGCGACGCCATCGGGAATTGCACGGTCTGACCCGGACGCTGTTGAATAACATGGTCGTCGGTGTAGTGGAGGGATTTCAGAAGCAGTTAGAGATCCAGGGCGTGGGATATCGGGTGGAGTTGCAGGGAGACGGCAGCCTGGATTTGCAGCTGGGATTCTCGCACCCGGTGCGCATCAGCCCGCCGGAGGGAATCCAGTTTGAGGTTGAGGCTCGTACAAAAGTCATCACGATAAGCGGGATGGACAAAGATCTGGTCGGACGCACAGCGGCAGAGATCCGTGCTTGGCGACCGCCGGAGCCTTACAAGGGCAAGGGCATTCGCTACGTCGGCGAGCACGTGCCTCAGAAAGCGGGCAAGGCCGGCAAGATCGGCGCTTATTGATAGTCTAGTTGGTGAATTGAGGATAGGATATGCCAGAAATTAACCGTCGGGCGGCTCGTTTGAAGCGACATCGGCGCGTGCGGAAGCACGTGGTTGGCGTGTCGGAACGGCCGCGCCTGAATATTTTTCGCAGCCTGCGTCACATCTATGCTCAGGTGATCGACGATGGGAAGGGACACACGTTGCTTTCCGCTTCGACCATCGACCCAGAGGTCCGGCCGCAACTGGAAGGGCTGTCCAAGAGCGAACAGGCGCGGGTGGTGGGTCGGGTTTTGGCGGAGCGCGCGTTGAGCCAGGGCGTCAAGCAGGTAGTCTTTGATCGCGGTGGATACAAGTACCACGGTCGCGTGAAGGCTTTGGCGGATGCTGCTCGTGAAGGTGGACTTGATTTCTAAGTGAGGATGGAGGCAGAATGGCGCAATTCGAAGAACGAGACGAGCTTGATGAGCACGTAGTGGATATCACGCGAGTCGCCAAGGTCGTCAAGGGTGGCCGGCGTTTTGGCTTCCGCGTCGTGGCCGTGGTAGGCGATAATCGCGGGCGAGTGGGTATGGGGATCGGCAAGGCGCGCGGTGTGCCCGATGCGATCCACAAGGGAATGGATCGAGCGCGAAACAACATGAAGCCGGTGGTGCTGATGGATTCCACGATCCCCCACGAGGTGATCGGAGAGTGCGGGGGGGCCAAGATGCTCCTCAAGCCAGCCGCGCCCGGTACGGGCGTGATCGCCGCCGGTAACGTGCGTGCGGTGCTAAAGGCCGTCGGCATACAGGACGTGCTGACCAAGTCGCTGGGCAGCGCCAATGCGCTCAACATGGTGCGGGCGACGTTGGATGGACTGTACAGGCTGCGCACCGCGGAGGACGTGGCCCGCGCGCGGGGCGTGCCCAAAGAAAAGGTCATGCCATTTTGGAGTCGAGGACGATGAGCAACAAGTTGCGTATTACACTGGCCAAAAGCCCGATTGGGTATTCGTACCGTCAGAAACGCACCGTGCAGGCGTTGGGTTTGCGCCGGATGCATCAGACGGTGGAACGGAAGGATACGCCGATCGTCCGTGGAATGGTCGACCGGGTGAAACACCTGGTGACCGTAGAGGAAATTACCAACAACGGGACGATGGAGGCAAGGGAATGAAGTTGCATGAATTGAAACCCGCTGCGGGAGCGAAGAAAAAACGGAGACGAGTGGGACGGGGTCGCGCTGCGGGACAGGGCAAGACAGCCGGACGAGGCACCAAAGGGCAAAACGCCCGTAGCGGCGGCGGCGTGCGACCGGGATTTGAGGGTGGGCAGACGCCGTTGTGGCAGAGGACGCCCCAACCGCGCGGTACAGATTTCCAGGATCCCTGGCGTGTCCACTTCACACCGGTCAACCTGGAGCGATTGGCGAGTTTCCAGGAGGGGGCGGAAGTTACCCCAGAGACGCTGGTTGAAGCTGGCGTCATCAAGCGGGCGGACGAGTTGGTGGCTATCCTGGGGCGCGGAGAGCTACAGCGCCCGCTCGTGGTGAAAGCGCACCGATTTTCGAGCAGCGCCAGGGCCAAGATCGAAGCGGTTGGCGGAGAGATCGAAGAGCTGCCCTGGCAGCGCGGCGGCTATCGAACCCGCTAGCTCCGCCTGCTGATTACTGACTATGAACAGGGGAATGAAACTATGATTCAGGCCGTACGAAACGCGATGAACTTGCCGGATCTGAGGCGCAAGTTATTCTATACATTACTGATCCTGGTCATTTACCGGCTGGTAGCGCACGTGCCGGTGCCGGGAGTCAACCCAGAGGCGCTTCAACAACTGACTGGCGGGGCCAGGCAGATTTTCGATCTGTTGGACATGCTTTCTGGTGGGGCTATGGCGCGTTTCTCGGTCATGGCGAACGGCGTGTATCCTTACGTCACCGCTTCCATTATCATGCAGTTGTTGCAACCCATCATCCCGGCCCTGGAACGGCTGGCCATGGAAGGGGACGCGGGGCGGCAAAAGCTCAATCAGTGGACGTACTACCTGACCATTCCCCTGGGATTGTTGCAGGCGATTGGGCAGATCCGCATCATCAATGCCAGCGCCACGACGCCTGTTTTGCCCAACTTTGGTTTTAGCGCAGAGACTATTTTGCCTACCATCTCGGTGTTGATAGCGATGACGGCCGGAACGATGTTCGCCATCTGGCTAGGCGAGTTGATCACCGAGCAGGGCATTGGCAACGGGCTGTCTATGATTATCTTTAGCGGCATTGTGGCCGGCATGCCCCAGAACATTCTGCGCACCTGGACCCAGGCCCAGGGAATGGAGGGCGGCGGCGTGGGGATGGGCGTGCTGATGGTCGGCATCTTTCTGGCTATCATGGCCATCACCATGTTCGTCATTGTCGTCGTGCAAGAGGGGGAGCGACGGATTCCGGTGCAATATGGCAAGCGAGTGCGGGGCATCAAGATGTACGGTGGTCAGAGCACCCACATCCCCCTGCGGATCAATACCGCCGGGATGATCCCGTTGATCTTTGCCCAATCCTTCCTCGCCTTTCCCGGCATGATCGCGCAATTTTTCGTCGGCGGCGAGGGGCTGGCGGCCCGGATAGCGAATGGCGTCGTGAGTTTCTTTGATACCCGGGCTCCCTGGTACAGCGTGATATATTTCCTGTTTGTGGTGGGATTTACTTACTTTTATACGGATGTGATGATTCAACAGCAAGATCTGCCGGGTGCCTTAAAGCGCCAGGGGGGCTTTATTCCCGGAGTCCGGCCAGGTAAGAGAACGGCCGATTATATCAACGCCATTTATCGGCGTATCACGCTGGTGGGGGCGCTCTTCCTGGGTGGCGTGGCGGTTTTGCCCTTTATCGTGGGCCTGTTTATGCCGACCAGCAGTTTGCTCATCAGCTCTTCGGGTCTGTTGATTGCGGTGGGCGTGGTGCTGGATACGATGCGTCAGTTGGAAGCCCAACTCTTGATGCGTCACTATGAGGGGTTTATCAAGTAGGTTGGTGGAAGGCACACTATCCGACCTTAAAACTGCTCTGGGGGGGCGGACGTTGATCACGCTGAAATCGAATACCGAGATTGAAAAAATGCGCCGGGCCAGCCAGGTCGTGGCCGAGGTGCTGAATACGATGCGCGAGCGGGTTGCGCCAGGCGTTACGACGGCGGAGCTGAACGAGTGGGCGGACGAGATCATTGTGCGCAAGCACCATTCGATCCCCTCCTTCAAAGGATACCCGCCTGGCAGTAAAAATCCTTTTCCAGCCAGCATCTGCGCTTCGGTGAATGAAGAATTGGTGCATGGCATCCCGGGTCCGCGCATCTTGCAGGAAGGGGACATTATCACTGTAGATGTGGGCACCATCTTGGATGGCTATCACGGCGATGCGGCGATCACGATCCCGGTGGGGCGGATCAGCCCGGCTGCGCAAAAGCTGCTTGAGGTGACGCGAGGCGCGCTCGACGCCGGGATCGCTGCGGCCAGAGCAGGCAACCGTTTGGGCGACATCTCTGCGGCCATCCAGTCTCACATTGAGAGCCGCAAGTACAGCGTTGTGCGCGAATACACCGGACACGGCATTGGGCGCGAGATGCACGAAGACCCCCAGGTGCCAAACTTTGGTCAGCCGGGGCAGGGAGTACGTTTGCGCAAGGGGATGACTGTGGCGCTGGAACCGATGGTGTTGATCGAGGATCCTCGGGTGCGGGTTCTGGACGATCATTGGACGGTAGTTTCGTGCAATGAAAAATTGACCGCCCATTTTGAGCATACGATCGCCATCACCAACGGTGAGGCGGATATTTTGACACGCTTAGACGGTGAGTAGCTTGATAGGGGGAGAGAGATGAAGGTATCAGCTTCGGTAAAGCGACGTTGTCCAAAGTGCAAGATTATTCGAAGGCGTGGCGTGGTGCGCGTCATTTGCAGTAATCCCAAGCACAAACAGCGACAAGGATAGTGGATCTTGGATTTGTTGATTTAAGATTTGTTGATGCTTAATCTCCAGATCTCGAATCTCCAAATCTCGAAATCTTTTTGGGGGAAACATGGCACGTATTGCAGGTGTAGACTTGCCGAGAAACAAACGAGTAGAGATCGGCCTGACGTATATCTATGGCATCGGGCGTACCTTGAGCAACGAAATTCTGGACGAAGTGGGCGTAGACCCCGACACCCGGGTCCAAGACCTGACAGAATCGGAGATTGCCGGACTGCGCGCGACGCTTGACCGGGGTTACATGGTCGAGGGCGACTTGCGGCGCGCGGTACAGATGAACATCCGACGCCTCAAAGACATCCGGTGCTACCGGGGCATACGCCACATGCGCAATTTACCCGTTCGTGGTCAGCGTACCCGCACGAACGCGCGTACCCGTAGAGGGGCGCGCAAGACGGTACCGGGTCGTGGGCGAAGACGCGGGATGAAGAAAAAGTAGTAGGGAGGAGTGGATGGCTAAAGCAGCTAGAGGGCAACGAACGAGACGACGTCGGGTCCGAAAAAATGTGCCGCATGGGCAGGTCCACATTCATGCCACGTTCAATAATACGATCGTGACGATGACCGATCAGCAGGGGAACGTCGTCAATTGGGCCAGCAGCGGGACGGTTGGTTTCAGAGGAGCGCGCAGGAGCACATCTTTTGCGGCGCGGCAGGCTGCTAGAAAGGCGGCCGGGGATGCCAGAGATCATGGCATGCTTGAAGTGGACATCTTTGTCAAAGGGCCTGGCCCTGGACGAGAGGCGGCCATTCGCGCCATTCAAGCGGCGGGCATGCAGATTCTCTCGATCACTGACGTGACTCCGATCCCGCACAATGGCTGTCGTCCGCCCAAGAGGCGCCGAACGTAGCTAACTTCCCTCGAGGTACGAGCGGATAAACAGAGGAGTAAAGAGTATGGCGAGATATACCGGTCCAGTTTGTAAACTGTGCCGTCGTGAAGAGGAAAAGTTGTTCTTGAAGGGAGAGCGATGTTTCTCATCCAAGTGCCCCTTTGAGCGCAAGCGCGGCTACCCGCCGGGCGACCACGGTTGGGCGGCTCGCTTCCGTCGTCGCCGCCAGTCTGATTATGCACGTCAATTGCGTGAGAAACAAAAGGCGCGGCGCATCTATGGGGTGCTGGAACGCCAATTCCGGCGCTTTTACGAAATGGCAGAGCGTCGCCCCGGCCTCACGGGTGAGAATCTGCTCATTTTGCTGGAAAGGCGATTGGATAACATCGTCTACCGGCTGGGATTTGCTGACTCGCGAGCACAAGCGCGTCAATTGGTGTCGCATGGCCATTTTGTCGTCAACGGGCGTCGCACCAAGATCCCGTCTTACCTAGTCAAGCCGCTGGATACGATCGCGGTGCGACCGGAGAGCCGCAAGCGCACCTACTTCAAGGAACGGGCCCAGGACCTGGACGAGGGAAGTGTGCAGGGCTGGCTGAGTTTGAATGCAGCGGCGATGACGGGGCGAATGCTGAAGGAACCAACGCGAGAAGAAATCGGCACGGCGTTGGACGAGCAATTGATTGTGGAGCACTATTCACGCTAGATCCGGCCAGAGTGCTTGGGGATGTTATTGGGACAATGGCTTGGTTCCTGGTTTTCGTTTTGTTCCTCATCAACAGCGCATTCATTTTCTATCCAGGCCAAGGGCTAGAAAAGGAGGCGATGGTTGGCTGTTCAAGTACTACCAAAAGTTGAAACAGACGTAATCTCTCAGATGTATGGGCGATTTGTGATCGGCCCTTTGGAGAGCGGTTTTGGAATTACAGTGGGCAATGCGCTCCGACGGGTGTTGCTTTCATCGCTTTCTGGCGCGGCTGTGACCTCGATCCGCATCTCTGACGTCCCGCACGAATTCACGGCCATTCCAGGCGTGCGAGAGGACGTGATGCGCTTCATCTTGCAGGTCAAACAACTGCGCCTCAAGATGGAGGGGGATGAAGCGATGCACATGTCTCTGCACGTACAGAACGAGGGCACGGTTACGGCTGGCGATATTATGGCTCCGCCGGAGATTGAAATTCTAAATCCCGATCTTTATCTCTTTACCGTGGACGCCCAGAATACTTCTCTCGACATTGATTTCACCGTTGAGCATGGCAGGGGGTATCGGCCATCGGATGAAAGAGAGCCTGGGCATTTGCTCGTCGGCGAGTTGCCCGTGGATGCCATATTCAGCCCCATTCGCCGCGTTGCTTTCGATGTGGATCGGGCGCGGGTGGGGCAGATGACCGATTATGACCGTCTGACGCTCGAGATCTGGAGCGATGGTCGGATTAAACCCTTCGATGCACTCAAGGAAGCGGCGCGTATCTTGCTGATGCATATACGATTGATCGCGGGCCTCACGTTGGAGGAGGCGAGCGCGGAACCGCCGGAGGCTGAGGGAGAGCAAGATTTGCCAGACGAGATGTACGAAATGCCTCTCGATCAACTGGATCTGAGTACGCGCGTGTTCAACGCGCTCAGACGCGCTGGCGTCAAAAGCGTGGGCGAGGTTGTGGAGATGCTGAAGGACGGCGGAGAGGACGCATTGCTGGCCGTCCGTAACGTCGGAGCAAAATCGTTGAGGGAAGTGAGAATGCGTCTTCGTGAAGAAGGCTACTTGAAGGATATCGAGAGCTGAGGAAGGGGGAGAAATGAGACATCGTGTTGCAGGCAAAAAACTGAACCGCTCTGGCGCACATCGCAGGGCCTTGCGCCGCAACCTGGCGACGGCCTTGTTGTGCCACGGTCGCATCGAGACCACTGTGGCCAAGGCCAAGGCGATCCGTGGATATGCGGAGAAGCTGATCACGCTGGCAAAGCGGGGCTTGGCAGCAGAGGCGGACGATCCGAGTCGCGCCGTTCATGCACGTCGTCTGGTGAGTGGTCGTATAAACCGCTGGGTGAAGGGCATTGACGGCCGCTGGATAGACGTCCTGGAAATCATCTTCGACGAGATCGCGCCGCGTTATATGGAGAGGCCGGGCGGTTACACTCGTATCTACAAGTTGGGGCCGCGGAAGGGCGACGCTGCGCCGATGGCTTTACTGGAGCTGGTTGAGGAGTAAACGTAGCACGGCGACGATGCGGGTGCGGGCGGTCGTCGCTTACGATGGGGCAGATTATCAAGGGTTTCAACGTCAGGCCAACGGGCCGACGGTGCAGCAGGCGCTCGAAATGGCGCTGGCGCAGGTGACCCAGGAGACGATCACTGTCCTGGCGGCGGGTCGCACCGATTCTGGCGTGCACGCGGTAGGTCAGGTCATCGCGTTCGATACCGCCTGGCGGCATGGCATAGATGACCTACAGCGAGCGATGAACGCGGTTCTGCCCGACGATATCGCTGTTCAGAAGTTGGGGCAGGCGGCGTCGAGTTTTCATCCGCGCTATGATGCTCGCAGCCGACGGTACCGGTATACACTTTATAACGCGCCGTTGCGCTGTCCGCTGAATCGCCGATACAGTCTGCACGTGAGCACGTCGTTGGACCGGGTGTCGATGGAGGAAGCGGCTCGTTCTCTGGTGGGCGAGCACGACTTTGCCGCCTTTGGGCAGCCGCCGCAAGGCGACGTCACCGTGCGACGGGTGCTGGCAGCCGGGTGGGGTGGGGAGCCACCCCGGATGACCTTTGAAATTGAGGCGAATGCTTTTCTCTACCGGATGGTGCGCAGCATCGTCGGTACGTTGCTCCAGGTGGGGCGCCGTGAGATGAGCGTGGAACAGTTTGTGGAGGTGCTGGCGTCGCGTGAGCGCAGCCGAGCTGGGCAGACCGCTCCTCCACATGGATTGTGTCTGATGGAAGTGACATATTAGGCTTGGATGGGAGTTTTGAGACTGTGGAAAAGACTTTTGTAACCAAAGCGCAAGATATCCAACGAGAGTGGCACGTGGTAGATGCCACCGGGCAGACCCTGGGCCGTCTGGCGAGTAAGATTGCACACATCATACGCGGCAAGCACAAGCCCATTTACTCCCCCTCGGTCGACGCTGGCGATTATGTGATCGTCGTCAACGCCGAAAAGATTCACGTGACCGGGGGCAAACTGGATAAAAAGATATACTATCGCCATTCTGGCTATCCGGGTGGTATCAAAGAGATCTCGCTGCGCGGGCAGCTCGAGAAACACCCTGCACGGGTGCTCAAGTACGCTGTGCGGGGCATGTTGCCGCGTAACCGCCTGGGTCGGCGGATGTTCAAGAAACTGAAGGTCTATGCCGGTCCAGACCATCCCCACGAGGCGCAACAGCCCAAACCGTTGGAATTAAAAGGATAGGAGAGATGGCAGTGGAATATTTTGAAGCAGTGGGACGACGCAAGGCATCTACGGCGCGGGTGCGACTCTTTCCCGGCGGTGAAGGCTCTATCGTGATCAACGAGCGACCGCTCGAAGAGTATTTTTGCCGGCAGATGGACGTTATTCATCTCACAGAACCGCTTGAGGCGACGGGGATGGAGAGCCGCTACAATATCAGCGTTCTGGTCAAGGGCGGCGGGATAAAGGGGCAGGCTGGAGCGATCCGGCTGGGCATCGCGCGAGCGTTGCTCAAAATAGACCCCGATATGCGGCCTACTCTGCGCCAGAAGGGCTTTCTCACACGCGATGCTCGGGTGAAGGAACGTAAAAAGCCCGGACTCAAAAAGGCCAGGAAAGCGCCGCAGTACACAAAGCGGTAGGCAAAGAAACAGACGGACACGCGAATACTCAGGGGCAGGGCAGCACGGCCTTGCCCCTTTTTTGCGTATGGTTGGAGGGTTTGGATGGGCGTCATCACCATTGTTGGCCTTGGACCTGGAGCTCCGCGCCACCTGACACGGGAGGCTTGGGAAATACTGCAAGCAGCCGGCGAGGTCTGGCTGCGTACCGAGCGCCACCCGACTGTGGCCAAGCTGCGTGCCACCGCCGATTGCCCGCATCTGACGCTCCGATCTTTTGACGATCTCTACGAGGAGTCGGACGATTTCTCACAGGTCTATGACGCCATCGTCCGCCGGGTACTGCAACTGGGGCGGCGGCCAGAGGGCGTGATCTACGCCGTGCCGGGCCATCCGCTGGTGGGAGAAGCCACGGTGGGGCAACTCCTGGAGCGGGCGGAGCAAACTGGTCTGGCGGTGCGCATCGTGGAAGGCTTGAGTTTCGTCGAGCCGGTGCTCGCGGCATTGGGCGTGGACGCGCTTTCGGGTTTGCAGATCTACGATGGGATGGCGCTGGCGGCGCGCCATCACCCGCCGCTCAACCCCGACCTCCCGGCACTGGTGGGGCAGCTTTACAGCCGGGCGCTCGCTGCCGACGTCAAACTGACGCTGATGAACCAGTATCCCGACGACCACGAGGTGGCGCTGGCGCACGCGGCCGGGACGCCTGAACAGCGCCTCATCCGTCTGCCGCTCTATGAACTCGACCGCCGGGACGACGCCGCTCACCTGACTACGCTCTATGTACCGCCGCTCCCTGGCGTCAGCAGTTTCGAGGGCTTGCAAGAGACCGTGGCCCATCTGCGCGCGCCGGATGGTTGTCCGTGGGATCGCGAGCAGACCCACGAGAGTTTGCGCGCGGGACTGCTGGAGGAAACCTACGAGACGGCGGCGGCGATTGACGCAGGCGATCTACAGGCCTTGCAGGAAGAGCTGGGCGACCTGTTGCTGCAAGTGTTGCTCCATGCTCAGATCGCCGCCGAAGCGGGCGAGTTCAAAATGCCGCAGGTCATCGCCGGCATCGACGCCAAGCTCAAGCATCGCCATCCGCACGTGTGGGGCGAGCGCCCGGTGAGCGGGACCGAAGAGGTGTTGCAGCGTTGGGAGGAATTGAAGCGGCAGGAGAAAGGCGAGAGACGCTCGGCGCTGGATGGCGTCCCGGCGGCATTGCCGGCGCTCCAGCAGGCCGACACGTACAGCCGACGCGCGGCCCGGATGGGCTTTGATTGGACCGAGCCTGACGGCGTGGCCGCCAAGATCCGCGAAGAGATCGCCGAGGTAGAAGCCGCGACCACCCAGGAAGAGCGCGAGATGGAAGTGGGCGACCTGCTGCACGCCGTGGTCAACTGGGCGCGCTGGTTAGACGTAGACCCAGAGGCTGCGTTGCGGCGGGCGAACGCTCGCTTTGCGCGGCGCTTTCGCGGCGTGGAGCGAATGGTCCGCGAGCGTGGGCTGGATATGGCGGCGCTGACGATGGACGAGCTGGAGGAGTTGTGGCAGTCCGTCAAAGCGCGTCATCTAGAGCGTCAAACATGATAAAAACCCCACCCAATGAGGATGGGGTTTTTGTCAAAGGCTCTCTGGTAGTTCGCATGACACCCCCCACATCTGGGGGCATGGTATAATTAGCGCAAAGACCAGGAGGATATGCCATGTTGAACATTATGGGTATCAAGTCACGCGACATGATTTCAATCCCTTT
>DAOTUB010000121.1:0-1851 GCA_034437455.1 Anaerolineae bacterium
CGTAGGCCCAGCGGTGGAGGATGTAGTAGCGCGTGGGCGCATCGACCCGGCCGACGCGGGTCGCGCCGCCGTTGAGGATGCGGTCGAGGGCGTACTCGGAGACCATCTCCTGGACCATGTCGAGCAGCGCGTCCACGCCGACCGGGGAACCGTCGAGGCGGTAGACCGCGGTGTAGCGACCAAAGACGGAGACGGCGGGGCCGATGGCGCTGATGAAGAAATCGGCGCCGCGGATGTTCTGCTTCCAGAAGAAATCGAGCCGCTCGCGGATCGTTTCTGCCAGTTCCTCACGCACGTCGTCCAGGTAGCCGTCGGTCTCCGCCTGCCGCACCCGGCAGACGATGAAGATGGAGGAGGCGAGGGCGGCGCTGCCCTGTGCACGTAGACGGCTAGACATCTCGGTGTGGAGCGGCCAGGAGGCAGTGACGACTAGCCCTGCATCGAGCAGGCTCTGGAGAAGCGTTTCCCAGGCGGAGAGGGATTTGTGGGCAAAGACAACAACAAAAATACCCTCTGGCCGCAATACCCGACGCGCTTCGGAAAAAGCTGTTGTCATCTGTGTTTCGTAGAATTCCTTGGCAGCATTGTTATCATCGTGACGAGCTGGCTCTTGGATGATCTCAGTTGCTTTGGGTGTCAGTGGTGTCCGAAACAGATCCGTATAGAGAAAGCCTATTGAGCGTTTGAGCCAGACGTAGAAAAAATCGCTCAAATCGGCGTAGGGCACCGCGTCATAGTAAGGCGGATCAGTAATCACTGCGTCTAGTGTATCGTCGGAGTAAGGAATCCGGGTCGACGTGCCCTGTCGAGCCTGGGCGGGATGCTCAGCAACTCGAGAGACATGTTCAATGACGCGAGTGATCCAGTCTATGTCGCTAATCCATCCTCCTGTTCCCTTACTCACTGGATTGGACTCCACAAAGTCCCACCGCATGGGTAAAGACTGACCTTGCACGAAAACGTTCTCTATCGATTCGCGTGATTTATCCCAAATACATAAGGCACTGCCACGAGTAGCGATTCTATCAAGCGCTAATCCCAAATATGTTGTCGTAGCCTTTGCTCGGTCCGGATCTATTCCTTCAGAAGTCATTGTCTCGTAAGCTGCTTGTACGTGAAGGCTGAAGGTGAGCAAAGTAACTAATTGTCGAGTGTTGAAAAGATCACGCCAGCGAGTAAGGCCATACCGCTGCACTCGAAAACCCAATGTGCCAATTACTGGCAGTGGTTCATTCGGCGCTTGGTCCTCCAATTCAACTAACTGCCCCAGGGTTTCCTGAAACACTATGCTGTCTTGTTTGGTGAAAGGGCGGTAGGCTTTACCTTTCCCTTCGCGTTCGGTGATCACTGCCAGCGGCATCTCTCCCATTCGTACCGCTTCCCCTTCAGTGCGAACGTACCCTACATCTGCTACCTGGTTACAGAACAGGCAGGTGGCATGGCCACGGCTGCTTGTTCCGTCAGAAGGATCAAAAGCGCCCACGTTGTCGTGCAGCATATCAACTATTTCAAAAGAGACCTGCTTCGCTTGACGATCCACCACCGGCTTGAGGGCGATACGCCGACCTTTCCGCTTGGCCAGCCACCACCCGCGCACCAGCGGCATCTCGGCACCGCAGGCGGGGTTGGGGCAGGTCACGGTCCGTGCCCAGAGGTAGCCCACGATCGTCTCGTCGCCCTCGGGGTTTTCGTAGAGGTGCCCGATCTCCTCCCGCGCCCGATCCAGCACCCACTCGCCCCACTTCTGCACGTCCTCGGCCAGCGGATTGCGCGCGGCGCGGGCCACATCCTCCAGACCGGGCAGTTGCGCTCGCCCGTCCGCCGACTCGCCCACTCGCTCATTCGCTGATT
>DAOTUB010000122.1:0-9711 GCA_034437455.1 Anaerolineae bacterium
TGTTCACCTCGTCCCGCGCGAAGGAGACGGCGAGCGCCTCCATCGCCTCGCGCGCTTCCCGCGCCATACGCTCCGCCGAGTGGCGGATGTTGGTCTGCGCCTTTAACAACGATTTCAGTTGCCGGTACGAGGCTTGCTCCAACATCTGGTCCCAAACTGTATCTGCGTCCATGTATCTCCTCCATCCAGTCACTGACTGGCCTCTAACTCCTTCCTCAACTCCCGCGCTCCGCAAAAGCCACCGCCGCCACCACCCAGAGGTCGCGAGCAATCTCCCCCAACTTCTGCCCTGATAGAAGTATCCCGTCGGGACGCCCCCTACTCCGACTACATCGAACCGCACGACGGCGCTTCTATCTCCACCAGGGAAACACACCGCCCATACTCGGCTTGCCAGAACAACTCGCACAGCGTGCCTGACGGCCCGTTCCGGTTCTTGCGCACCCAGATCTCCATAATGTCGGCGCGTTCGCTGTCCGGGTAGTAGCAGCCATCCCGATACAGCATCAGGACGACGTCGGCGTGCTCCTCCAATTGCCCGCTCTCACGCAGGTCAGAAAGCAGCGGACGCTTGTCCGACCGACTCTCCACGCCGCGGTTGAGCTGGTGGATGGTCAGGATGGGCACATCCAACTCCTTCGCCGTCAGCAGCAGGTTCCGCGCGATGTTGCCCAGCTCCAGGTTTCTCGTCTCCGCCTCTCCATCGCCGGACATCAACCCCAGATAGTCGACGACGACCAGCGAGACGTCGCCCCGAAGCTGCTGGCGCTGCACCTTGGCCCGCACGATCCCCGGCGTCACGTTTCCCGTGTGGACGCTCAGGGGCCAATCGCTGACCACGCCAGACGCCTCGACGAAGCGAACGTATCCCTCGTGATCCAACAGGCCCCGCTTCAGCTCGTCCTGCGAGACTGCCGCCCGGGAGCTGAGGATGCGCCGGGTGATCTGTTCGGGCGACATCTCCAGGGTGAAGAGCATCACGTCCTGCCCGCCGGAGGCGACGTGGGACGCGATCTGGAGCGCGATAGCCGTCTTTCCCACACTGGGTCGCGCCGCCAGGATGTACAGCCCCGTCTCCAACCCGCCCAGCATCTCGTCCAGCGCGCGAATGCCGGTGGGCAGCCCCGGAATGTCCGTCGGATTCTCCATCCGCTCCGCGACGTCCTCGTTGACCACCGAGACCAAATCATAGATCGCGTGATCTCCCTTGCCGTCTGGGCGCGCGTTCAGAACGGCGGTTTCGGCCTCTCGCTGCACGGCGCCGATGTCCCGGCTCTCGTCGTAGGCCAGCTTCGCCACCTCGGAGGCGGCCTGGATCAACCGGCGTCGAATCGCGGCCTCCTGGACGATGTTGGCGTAGGCTTCGACGTGCAGCGCCGAGGGGACGACGTTTATCAACCCCATCAGGTATGCCTCGCCACCGATGGATTCCAATCGGCCGCGCCGCGCCAGTTCGTCGCGCAACGTGACGTAATCCGGCACGACGCCATCGCGATTGAGCCTCTGAATGGCCTCATAGATCCAGGCGTTCTTCTGGACGAAAAAGTGCTCCGGTTTCAGAATGTCCGCCGTGTCGACGTAGGCCATCGTGGGGTCGATCAGCAGAGAGCCAAGTACAGCCCCTTCGGCCTCGACGTTGTGAGGAATTTGAATTTTGTGCACGATCCTCTCCTTTTTTGTAACTGTGACACTCACCGGTACACTTTGACAGCCTGGGGCGGCGCAGTGGTGCGTCGCTTCCTGGGCGGCGGCTCGTCGCCGGCGTCCAGGCGTTTGCGCACGTAGGCCGCTCCCAGATCCTCTCGACGGGCATAGTCGGCCCAACGGATCGCGGCCTCGGGGGTGGCGAGCGCATACCGGCGCGCCAGGCTATCGGGCACCAGGCCCAGTTCCTGCAATGCCTCGAACGCCGAAAGCGATGTTTCAGAGAGTGCAGCAACAGCAACGTCGCCGTCGTGCCCGTTGTTGTTTCTGTCTGTATTCTCTGTCGTAATCTCTGGTACCGTTCCGTCACCGCGTCCCTTCGACGCGACAGGCTGTCCCCTCGAGTCGACACCGTGTCGTCTCGATTCGACACGGTGTCCTGGCTCATCGTCGTGCGGCTCTGGCTCAGCATCGGCCGACGACCGTGACGCCGCATCCTGCGGCGGCGATTCGCTTTCCTCGAATCGAAACTGGAGTGGGTACCCATCCAGGACATACCCCAGCCTGGCGAGACCACGTTGAATGGCATAGATGTTGGGCCGATACTGGAGTGTCCTATCCCACTTGTGGGGACTTTCACGCCTGTCGATGTATCCCGCCTCGACGAGGTCGTCCAGCCGCCGCTGGACGGTTCTTCCCGATACACCGAGCATGATCTCCTCGCCCAACTCCGACGCCGTCTTGTAGATCCAACCTCTGGTAGGCTCGACGTTGGGGTCTCCGCCCCGCTGCTCTTCCTCCTCGATGAACTCGTCAAAATCCCGAACGCGCTCACTCCAGTACAGGAGCTGGTTCAGGATGAGCGCCGATAGCCCATCGCCGGTCAGTGCGACGAGTTCCTCTTTGATCACGACTCGTTTGAGCGTTTTCATACCCATCATCCCATCTCCCCGGCACGTCACCAGAAGCGTGCGCGTTTGACGTCGATGTCCTCGGCGTAGGCGAACAGAGCGAAGAGCACCCAGGCCAGCGCCCGTTCGGCGAAAGCGACGTCCTCGCGGGTCGGGACCACGCCATCCCCTGCGCCCATCAAGGCCTGCGGTTCGATGTCCACCACAATGCCAAAATCACCGCGGTCGCCGCCGCGCTGCCAGGGGCCGACCGGATAGGCGTTCAGGGCATCGCCGCTGCAGAGGCCGTGGTAGCGAAGGAAGGTGTCTATCACGACCTGGGCCCGATGGGTGACGAGGGATGCGCTCCAGCGCGTCGAGCTGCTGCCGCGAGCGACCGCTTTGGAAAGCGCCTGACGCAGACGGGGGTGCATCTCGAGGTAGCAGTGCAGGAGGTAGAGGGAGGCGTGAGGGTGCAGCGCTCGCTCCCAGGGTGAGGCGTCCGGCGGATGCGAGGCGACATAGATCACGTTCATCGTGTCAAAAAAGGCCTGATGGGCCAGGGGACGTTCGTGAGTGAACATCAAATCTCGTCCCTCCTGGCACAGATGGTACCAATAGGCCTCCATAATCAGGTAATCGTCGCGGGCGCTGCGCCGTTTGAGCTCCACCGGGATGTTGGCCTGACGCAGCTTTTGCTCTTTTTTGACCAATGCCTTTTGATCGTCGGAGGTTGGTTCGAAGGCGGCGGTCTGTGCCGGATCGAACAACGACTCCCAACGCGGCTCGTCGGGTGGTTCCGCCCAATCGGGTCTCTCCAGGAAGTCGAGCAGCGGTATGGCGGCGATGTGAAACGGCAAGTGACCACCGTGCTCCTCGGCCGCGATGGCGGTGGCCTGCTCCCACACCGCGACGGTCCTGTCCCAGGTCTTGCCGTGGGGCAGGTCGATCAGCACCCGCACGTGGGATGAGACGCCCTCGGCCTCCGGCGCGGCGAAGAAGGCCAGCTTGTGCCGCACGCTCTCCCGCACCCGTCGCAGCAGGGACAGATTTGCATTCTGCTCCACCTCGAACAGCGCGCGCGTGCCGTCGGACAGCGTGACCAGGTTGTCGGGCCGCAGCACGCGCGCCTTGCCAGCGTCCGTGTAGGCGAGCTCGCGCTCCGTCGCCGCGGCCAGGCCATCGGCCTGCGCCGCCAGGCGCACGTCCAGCACGGCTCGGGCGTGGCCGATCTGAGTCTCGGTGTTCAGCCCACAGGCACGGGCGTTGTCGTAACCGTTGGCCCGCAACAGAGCTGCCCCTGCTTTGCCGAGGCGGTACACTGCCGAGGGTCGCCCGCGTTTCCCCGGCCTGGAGACGGGGAAGGGGACCTCGGTCAGCAGGACCTGGGGCGCCACGTCCTCGAACTGCTCCAACAGCCGGTCCAGTTGTCCACGCGACAGGCCCGTCGCCTCTCGCAGTTGAGTGGCGTCGGCCACGCCCGTGTGCCGGGACACCTTCAAGACGGCCAACCAGCGCTCGTCATCGTATGCCGTCTCCAAGGCGGCTTGAATATCTTGGATTGAAAAACCTTCCTGTGCTTGAACTGCCATTGGGATACCTCCTGTAGCCATAAACAAAATAAGATATATGTAAAAATCCCCCCTCATGGGTCCTTACCGTCTGATTTTTGCACGGGGGTTTTTGCACGTCATGAAACCAGTTTGTTGAGCGCCTCCTGCTGCTCGACGACGAGGTGATTGAGCTCGTCGACTCGTTCCTGCAGTCGCCTCGTCTCAGCGTCATACGCCCTCTGGGAACGATCCAGCGCCGCCTCCAGCATCTCGATGCGTCCACCGGCCTCTACCACCTCGCGCCGCCAAAAGTTGCGTTCCCCGGTCAGCGCTGCGATCTGCTCCTCCAGGAGACCGCCCTCATAGTCTTCGACCTTCTGTTTTAGCTCGTCCCGCTCCCGCCGTATTTGGTGGAGAACGTCTTGTTGTTCCCCATACTCGGATCGCTGGCGCGCGATGAGGCCTGTGAGGACGCCAATCCCCTCGATCATCCAGGCAGCGCCGTCGAGGGGCGGGAGTTGGCTCAGCGCCTCGCGCACCAGACGGCACGTTCGGGGATGCTCGTCCAGGCCATGCACGAGGGCCCGACGGAACGTAAAGATCATCTTCCGCTCGGTCTCGCGTCTGACCTTGACGAACTCCTCCTCAATATTGCCAATCGCGATGTAGCCCATTCCTCCCTCCTGATCAGAACATCTCGTCCAGCCGCCGTCCGGCCTCGGGATCCACGTCCCCGTGGGCCGAGGGCGGCGGAGCTTGGTCATCATCCATTGTCACTGCCACCCGCGCCCGGGCCAACTCTTCTCGCAACACACGGCGCAGCGTTGACGCGTCGAGTTGCTCCTGGGGCTGAATGACCTGTCGAATCGCGGCGCGGATCGCGGCGCTCTTGTTATCCTGGCGCTCCAGCCACGCCTCAACGTCTGTATCTCCCACGTCGTCGTAGACAAACACCTGTCGTCGTTTTGCCATCGACCTACTCCCCTACGGGACTGCGCCCACGGTGTGTACTGGGCGCACACCGATGAGTGTGTACTCGGCGCACACCTATCCAAACTTGCGCAGGCCATACCGATAGAACCCCTCGACGTTGGCCATCTGCGGACTGGGCGCCAGCCGGGCGTGCGGATAGACCGCTCGTATGCGCTCCATCAACCTCGGCCCACCGCCGCCGGTGACCAGCACGGCTGCCAGATCCCTGCCGGCGCCCCACAAGGTCTGCGCCTCGCCGATCACGCGCTCCGCCACGCCGTCGAGCACCTCGTCCAGCAGATCGCCGACATAAAGGCGCTCGCCGCGGTCGGTGATATAGCCCGTCTGCGCCGCTTCCTCTGCCTCGCGGAACGTCAGCTCGCGGTCGTAGCGCCGGGCGACGTGATCCTGCAGCAGTTCGTACACCCGCGACATCGCATAAGGAATGCTCCCACTGCCCGCCTCGACGTAGCGCAGCCTGTCGGCCAGGGCATAGTCGCTGGTGTAGGTGCCCACGTCCAGCACGGCCACCCTCTCGCGCCGCAGGCCATCCTCGTCCAGCAGCACACCGTCCGGCGTCAACAGCATTCGGAAGTAGCTGCCGAATGGCTGCGGCACCGCCAGCGCCTCGGCGACGTCGACGTCGCACGTCTCGCCGTTGACGCGGTAGTGGTGGGAGCCGGTCAACGTTGCCGTGAGCTTGTCTCGATCCCCGAACCAGGCCACAGGGAGACCGGTCACCATACGCACCCCTCCCCGTGTGATGCCCAGGCGGTAGAGGGCCGCCAGTGTCAGCACTCGCATGACGTGGGCGCTGCGTTCGCGAGCGCGGGGCGAGATGGGATCGGCCGCCTGTAGCTGGGCCAGACGGCCCACGAACCAGGCTTTGCCGTCCAGCTCCAGCGTCATGCCAGAGCCATTGTCGGCCAGGCCGCTTTCATATTTGATCGTCAGCGCCGGTGCGACCAAGCTGGGCTCGATGATTCTCTTATTGTGACAGACTGCTTTTACATAGCCGTAACCGCCGTCAATTGCTGTCAGAAACATATTTCGCACTCCTTGTCTGCTTGTCGTTTTTTCCTTCGTCGTAGGAACGGCGGCAGTTCCTCGCCTATCATCACTCCGGCGTCCCTATCACCGCCTATCACCCCTATCACCCTATCATCACGTTCCGTATCTCCCGTAGGGGCTGGGCCTGCCAGCGTCAGTAGTTCGTCCGTCACCCGGCGTGGGTCGGTCGCGTGTCGCGGTTCAGTCAGCCAACCGCGCTCCTCCCACGTCTGAGCCAGCGCCGTCAGTCGTCTCTGACTGATCTGACCTTTGTGCGCCTGATACAGCTGGTTGATCTTGAAAGCGCCATCAAGCTCGCGAACGGCGTAGCGCACCAGCGCCTGCTCGACGTCGGTCAACGCGGGCCGGTCGACGGCTACCCGCTCGGAGATAAAGTCGCTCGCCGCGCCCGCCTCCAGCGTCTGCACCTTCGCCCACCGCCCATCCACGAACGTCAGAGCCAGTCCAGGACGGTTCAACGCCTCCGCTCCTTTGCGTCCCAGGATCACCCGGCTCTCCACGTCCGTTCGGGTCTGGAATGCTATCGCCGTTGGCAGGTTGGCCCGTATTTGCGGGTGAATGACCTTTGCGCTCGGCGATTGCGTCCCCAGGATGATACTGAGTCCGAACGCTCTCCCCTTCCGTGCGATGTCCACCAGCGTGTCCATCGTCGCTGTCCGGGCAAAATCCGCCGCCTCATCCACGACCAGCAGGAGCAGGGGCAACCCATCCACCTTGCGCCAGTCGGCCACACCGGCCGCGGCCATCACCGCCTGGCGTCTCAACCGCTCGTTCTCCACTCGCTCGATGAGCCGGGCTGCGTCCGCCAGGTCGTGGGCGATGGGCACAAACAGATGGGGTAGCCGCTCATAGTCGCGGCCAAAGTCGACCTCTTTTGTGTCCACGATCGCAAAGTGCACCTCAGCAGGCGTATGCTTGGCCGCCAGTTGCAGGATCGCGCTCTGCATCAGGTTTGTCTTGCCCGCGCCGGTCGTGCCTCCGACCAGGATGGCCCGGTGTTTGCCCGCCAAATCCAGGTGGACGGGGCCGCGATGGGCGAAGCCGAGACAGACGTGGTAGGGTTCTGGGAGAATGCGATCGGGGGTCAGGTGGATGGCGACGGGCAGCCGCTTGCGCTCCAGGCCCGGTTCCCGCGCCACCGTTATCGCCAGCCCACCGCCATCCGAGACGAAGCAATGCCGGCCCTGCAACGCCGCGCGCCACTGCTTCCAGAGGTTATCGTCCAACCAATCCTCGCGCGAGATACCGCCCAAACGTTGCAGATCCAGGGCGAATATCACGCGGTCGGGCAATAGAATCGCGTCGGCGGTCGGCAGCACCTTGCCGCCCATCCGGGGCCGCTCCTCGAGCAGTCCACGTTGGTCGAGCGTGCCGACGATGCCGCGCCAGTATGCGACCACCTCGTCAGTCTGCATCCGTCGATAGTCCCTCATTGCTCCTCCTCCCATCGTGGCAGAGGTCAGAAGTGACCTCTGTCCAGTCGGCCTCCAGGCTGGTCAGCAGCGCCGGTGGCAGGAAGCCTGCCCTTCCCGCCTGGTCGAGTCGTCTGAGCACTCGCACACTGCGCAGTCCTGGCGCGGGCGCTCTCGGTGGGGCCGCTTGCTGCGAAGCAGCCAACGCAGGTGGCGGCGTTCTCTGAGCGCCGCTGCCTATCCGAGGGCGGGTTGCTCCATCCACCATTTGATCGCGATAGGTTGTCCGCTCCTCCTGGCCCGCGCTCCTGAATTGAGGGGCCTCCACCTGCCCACCCGACAGGACCCGGGTGACGTGGCCTGGTTGCCGGTCGAGGTCTACGAGCGTGTAGCCGCCGTCACGGTCGGGGACGGCCATGGGGTCGGCGTCCCCAAAGAAATTGCGTGGGTAGACGATGGGTCGCCTTGCCATTTGCTGCAATATTTGACGTGTGCCATAGGCGACCAGCACTCCCATTCCACCGGCCAGCAGCAGGAGCAGGAACGGAACACCAAAGTCGCGAACCGCGCCCAGCGTCGCCTCTCGCTTCTCCGCCTGGCGGGTGAGCATCAAATGCTCCGCCTGTCGCGTCGCCTCCCACGCTTCGGCAGTCGCCGTCGTGCGCGCTTCCCACGCCTGGCGCGTCGCTGTCTCTGCTATCGCTATCGCCTGGGCAGTTGTCGTCGCCCGCTGATCGATCGTCTGTTGAGTTGCCGTCGCCCGGTACCCTCGCTCTGTAGCCGTCGCTGCGACGTGCTGTGCCTCAGTCGTCGCCTGGACCACTATCGCCCTCGCAGTAGCCTCGGCCACCTGGGTGGCGTTGGCGCTCTGCTGTGTCGCCCAGACGTTTTGCGCCTCGATAGTTCGCTGGTGAGCGTCCACAGTCCGTTGTGCCTCGGCGGTCAACAGCGTGACCTGGTGGTCTCGAATTGCCTGCGCCGCCTGCTCCGTCGCCCGCGCTATCTCCATTTGAACGTGCGCGTTGGCGGCCTCCGCCTCCGCCGCCTGGATGGTCCCATAGCTTTGCAATCCAATAGCCTCGGCGGTCGGGCCGGTCGGCGTGTACCCATGGGTACAACCAGCCAACAACAGCACGACCAGCGCCAGAACCGACGATTGCCACTTCATCGTATCACCCTCCACTCTCCATCGCCCACGGGTCCCTGGTCGCCTCCGGGCGCAGTGTCGTAGGGCATCGGACCATAGGGAACAATACCGTTGCGGGGAAACACAAAGATATTGCCGCCGGGCGGCGCCGGGGATCGGGGGTGAGGGCGTGGGCGGAGGGTAGGCGGGCTGCTCAGCTGCCCGTAGATTTCAGCCTGCCGCGCTGTTGTCTCCAGCCGCTGGCGTTCTGCCCGCTCGCGCCAGTACAGCCAGCCGACGAATCCGGCGCCAACTACCAGGATGGGAGCCAGGACGATGAACAGTAAGAATATCGTGATGTGCGCCGCTGCACTCATAGTAACACCTCGTTACAGCGATTCCTCAATGCCGTGTTCCACCTCAATCTCTTGTCCTTCTTTCATAATGGAGAAGATGCTGCTGTCGCCATCGACGATACCCAACAGGTACTCCATCGTCGTGTCCAACGCCAGCGCCAACCGGGCCAGCACCTCGGCGCCGGCGCTACGTTCTCCCCTCTCGAGCCTCCACACGTGACGCGTGCTGACGTCTGCCTTGCGGCCTAGCCGCTCGGCCGACAATCCACTGAGCTTGCGTAGCCTGCGCAAGCGGTTGCCATCCAGCTTCGGTTTGATGTTCATTTCTTTCTCCTCTGTCTGATAGAACCGGAAACAAAAAAAGACAGTGATTAGCAGGTTCCCTCCGAGAATGGAGGACTTGCAAACCACTGTCTTTGCGCTATAATATATTCAGTTGTGTGCGCGGACCTTTTACAGCCCTACGCAGGAGACCAGTTATTCTACCGTTTCTACTATTATTTGGCGGGGTTTTTCGTTAGGGGGAAGTACGGTTATTTTGTCCGACAGAGTCGGATACCCGTCGCTCCCGCCTCAAGTAATTCTGCGCGACAAAGCTAGATCTATAGCCCGCGCGGAGCTTGAATGGAGAGCCATCCCGATTGCTTGCCGGCAGACCGGGGGTGGCTCTGTTTTTTTTCTCCGCAT
>DAOTUB010000123.1:0-6448 GCA_034437455.1 Anaerolineae bacterium
AGCCGCGCTTTCCATAGCGCGCAGGCCCGCGAGGTATGGAAACCTCGGCTACATAGCCCCGTTTTATTGAAAAGATACAGTCTGGAGAAAAAAGAAACCTGTCCCCCAGAGTTCTGAATTATACCCGACTGCACCTGACAGATGACAAAGACGGCGAAGTGTGGTAGAATCCCCCTCAGACGTATGAAAGGGGAGGATAAAATTGCTTTACGTCTTCGTATGGTGGCTGATCCTGCAAATACTGGGCTGGTCGGTACTGCCTCTAGCTTACCGGCTGTTCAGGTGGCTGCCGGACCGGGGGTATGCTTTCGCCAGGCCGCTGGGTCTGCTGCTGGTGAGCTATGTTCTATGGCTGGGGGCATCGCTCGGCTTTCTGAGGAACACGGTGGGTGGTATCCTCGTTGCCATCGCGCTGGCGGCAGGGGTTTCTATCTGGTTCTACCGGCACAAGCAAGATGAGGCCGCTCCGTCTCTGCTGACTTTTCTCCGCAAGCACAAGGGCTTGATCCTGACGGTGGAGGTTCTTTTCATCGTGGCCCTTTGCGCCTGGTCTGGCCTGCGCGCTTATGCGCCGGATAAAATCATGAGCGCCGGCGGCGAAAAGTTCATGGAGATCGCTTTCCTCAACGGCATTCTCCAGAGCGCGCGATTTCCGCCGCTGGATCCCTGGCTGTCGGGCTTTGCCATCAGCTATTATTACTTTGGCTACGTGATGATGGCCTTGCTCACGCGGCTTTCTGGCGTAGCCCCCGGCATCGGTTTTGACCTGTATGACGCGCTGTTGTTCGCCCTGACGGTCACGGGGGCGTTTGGCGTGGTCTATAACCTGGTGGCTGGAAGCCTCCGAAGGGTGAGGGCAGAATCGTCCGATGAGCGCCAGCCTCTAGGGTATGGGATGCTGGGCGCGCTATTCGTGGCTGTGACGGGCAACCTGGAGGGATTCCTGGAGGCGCTGTATGCCAGAGGGATCCTGCCTGGAGCCTTCTGGGATTGGATCGACGTCCCCGATCTGGTCGAGAGGAGCCAGATGACCAGCTCGTGGTATCCGGGGCACGGCTGGTGGTGGTGGCGGGCCTCCCGCGTGCTGCGCGACCGGGATTTTTTGGAGCGGCCCATACTCAGCCCCATAGACGAGTTTCCTTTCTTCAGCTTTCTCCTCGGCGATAACCATCCCCACGTGTTGGCACTGCCCTTCGTGCTGCTGGCGCTGGCACTGGCGCTCAATTTATTACGCCGCCAGCGGGTGGTCAGCGTGGAAACAGTCCAGATTGCCTGGTGGAACCCCATAGCCGCTTGCTTGAACGGCGATGGCCCGCTGTTTATCGCTTACGGTCTGATCCTGGGCGCGATAGCTTTCCTGAACACGTGGGACTATCCCATCTACCTGGGTCTCACCGTCCTGGCCTACGGGATCGGTTGTTACACTACCAGGGAAGAGCCGCTCGGTGAATTGCTGCAACGGATGATCGTGTTAGGGGCGGGTCTCCTGCTGGCGGGCTTGATTTTCTACCTGCCGTTCTTTGTGAGCTTTCGCTCGCAGGCCGGGGGCGTGTTGCCCTACCTGTTGCCCCCCACGCGCTTACCCCAGTATTTAGTGATGTTTGGTCCCTTTGTCTTTATCATCGCCTGGTTTCTCATCATCCAGCTTTCGAGAGGGGCGACCAAGGATCTGTTGCGCCCGGTCGCACGAGGCTGGGGATCGGTGATGTTGGCTCCCATCGTCTTGCTTGCGTTCGTGATTTTCGTAGCTTTGTTCACCGAGTATGGTCGCCAGTTCGTTCAAACGACCCTGGCAAATCCAGAGGTACAACAGGTCGTCGGCGATATAGGTCCCGTTGCGGCAGTCAAGGCTATCGTCCGCGCGCGCCTGATCGATCCCTGGCTGTTTCTGACGCTCACGTTTCTCATCGGTCTGGCGACAGTGAGCATACTGCGACGTGAGCGAACAATGGCATATCGTCCGTCGGCGAGCGATCTGTTCGCATCCTTGCTGATTCTGGTCGGACTGGCGCTCACCCTCAGCGTCGAGTTTGTCTACCTGCGCGACAATTTTGGCGTGCGCATGAACACGATCTTCAAATTCTACTTTCAGGCCTGGGTGATGCTGGGTTGCGCGAGCGCCTATGGCGTCTGGTGGATACTCCGTCGGGAAGGATGGATGCGATACGTGTTTCTCGTGGGTGTGACGATCCTGACGGCGGCGGGAATGGTCTACCCGCTGATGGCGAGCTACAGCCGCGTGCAGGGATTCCAGCACGAGCCGAATCTGAACGGCGCGAGCAGCATCGCCCGAAACAATCCCGATGATTGGGCGGCTATCGAGTGGCTGCGGGCGAACGCGCGGGGCACGCCCGTCGTCCTGGAAGCGCCGGGCGATTCCTACGATTATGAGGGCCGCATCAGTGCCTTTACCGGCCTTCCGGCGGTGCTGGGTTGGTCGCTGCACGAGGGGCAGTGGCGAGGCGACTATACCGAGCAGCACAAGCGCGAGCCGGACATTGCGACGATCTATACCGCGCACGACGGCATGCAGGCGCTTCAATTACTGCACAAGTGGGACGTGGAGTACGTCGTCGTGGGCGCTGCGGAGCAGAGGTACGTCGAGGAACTGTGCAATGCTCCCGACCGTTCCTGCTTCCCCATCGAAGCATTGAGAAAATTTGACCGATTGCTGGAACCGGTCTTTGAACAGGGCCAGACGACGATATACCGGGTGCCCGAAAGGCTACAGGAGGGCTTTTAGGCGCTCGCGATCGACGTTCCCCCCGCTCAGCACACAGACCACCGTGGACTCTGGCGGCAGGCTGACTCTGCCAGACAGCAGGGCAGCCAGCGTGGCGGCGGCGGCTGGCTCGGCGACGACCTTGCATCGCTCCATGATCAGCGCCATCGCCTCCACGATCTCCTCGTCGGAGACGATCACCACGTCGTCGACGTGCGCCTGGACGTGGGCGAGGGTGTGCTGACCGGCGAAGGGGGCCGCCAGGCCGTCGGCGACCGTGTTGACCCGCTCCAGGTGCACAGGCTCGCCGCGCTGTAGGCTCCGGTGCATGGCGCAAGCACCCTCTGGCTCGACGCCGATGACCTTGCTCTCCGGCTTGGCTGACTTGATCGCCGTCGCGATCCCCGAGATCAGCCCGCCCCCGCCGATGCCGACGATCACGGCGTCCACCTCCGGCACGTCCTCCAGGATCTCCAGCCCGACCGTGCCCTGACCGGCGATGATGAAGGGATCGTCGAACGGGTGAACCAGGGTCAGGTCGCGTTCTTTCTGGACCGCCAGGCAGGTCTCCATCAGGCCGTCCTCGGTCAGGATGACCTCGCCGCCGTACCCTTGAGTCGCCTCGATCTTGCTGCGCTGGCTCCCGGCCGGCATGACGACGGTGGATGAGACGCCTGACTGCGTCGCCCCCCATGCCAACGCTTGAGCGTGGTTGCCGGCCGAGATGGTGATCACGCCCTTTTGTTTCTCCTCCGCACTCATATGATGCAGCTTGTTCAGGACACCGCGCGGTTTGAAGGAACCGGTCTTTTGGAAAAGCTCCAGCTTGAAGTGCAATTGGACTCCGACTTGCTCTCCCAGGTAGGCGGAGCTTGTGACCGGCGTGCGATGCACTCGACCGGCGATGACCTCGCGCGCGTTGAGAATGTCGGCCCGTTCGATTAGCTTGTTTGGAGGAGTCATATCGTTATCCTTTACAATCCCTGCTCGCCCAATCGCTGCAACATCATACAGTACGCCTTTTGTCCGCGCTCAAAGCTGCTGAGCCGAAAGAACTCGTCCGGCGCGTGGAAGCATTCGTCTTCCAGTCCAAAAGCAAAACTCACGGAATAAGCGCCCAGATTTTTTAGAAAGATGGAGCAGATCGGGACGCTGCCGCCAAGCCGGGCGTAATAGGGGGCTTTGCCATACAACTCCTCGAGCACCGCGTGCGCCGCCTGGTTGCCCGGATGGTCGGCGGGGATCCGGTACGGATCGGCGCTGGCGGGGCCTGGGCGGACGGTCACTCTCACGCCTGGGGGGGCGTGTTTTTCCACGTGGGCGGCGATCAGCTCGGCAATTTTCGCAGGCTCCTGGTCGACGACCAGGCGGCAGGTGATGTTGGTGTGGGCCTCGCTGGGAATGACCGTCTTGGCGCCCTCGCCCTGGAAGCCGCCCCAGATGCCGTTCACCTCGAGGGTGGGCCTGGCCCAGGCGCGTTCGAGCGTGGTGTAGCCCGGCTCGCCGAATAGCTCGTCCACGTCGAGCTGGGCCTTGTAGGCCGCTTCGTCGAAAGGAATGGCGGCGATCTGGTCTCTATCTTTCTTGGAGAGCGGGATGACCGCATCGTAGAAACCCTCGACCAGGATTTTCCCCTCCGGGCTGCGCATCGAGTCCAGAAGTCGCGCCAGGGCGTGAATGGGGTTCTGGACCGCTCCCCCATATATCCCGGAATGCAGGTCAGTTTTGGCACCTCGCAGGTCAATGCGCAGACTGCACGTTCCCTTGAGGCCGACGAGCAGGGCGGGCTGATCTTCGCTCCACTGGGTGCCGTCGGCGTTGAGCACCAGATCGCAAGCGAGGAGTTCCTTGTGGGCAGCCACAAAGTCAGGGAGTTGCGGGCTGCCGATCTCTTCCTGCCCCTCGAAAAAGAACTTCACGTTGACGGGCAGGGCGCCTTCTCCCTTGAGCATCGCCACGGCGGCCAGGATGGGGATGAGCATGTTCCCCTTGTCGTCCGAAGCGCCGCGAGCATACACTCGCCCGTCTCGCACGGCCGGCTCGAAAGGCGGATTCGTCCACAGTTCGAGCGGATCGACGGGCTGGGTGTCAAAGTGGCCATAGATCAGAATCGTCGGTTTTCCAGGAGCGTGCAGCCACTCGCCGTACACAACCGGATGCCCGCCGGTGGGCATGACGCGCACCTCTTCGATACCGGCGGCCTGCATGCGATCCGCCACCCACTCGGCGGCTCGCTGCACGTCTTCCGCGTGCTCAGGCAAGGCGGAGATGCTGGGGATGCGGAAAAACTCGAGCATCTCGTCCAGGAACCGGGCCTGGTGTTTCTCCAGATAAGTCTTCCACGTGGTCATCAAAGTCTTCCTTTTTTCGTAACTGATCGGCCTGCGCCGGTCGAGTAGGCCTTCAGGCCATATCGAGACTCTTGTACTGAGCGCGGACGAACCGTCCGTCGTCGAAGTGAAGCAGGCGGCCCATGTGGAGCAAAGTTAACTGCAAAAGCCGCTCGCTTCAACGGCCTGAGCGGCTACCTTTCTCAAGAACGAGTTGTGAGCCTGATCCGTCGTCTCACGTCTTGAAGAGATCCGCAACGTCTCCTTCTGCATAATCGGTGAACTCACCGGCGTCGAACCACACGCCCTTGCATTCGGAACAAGTTTCAAAATAGATGTGCAACATATCGGGATTGACCACCGTCATCATCGGGCCATGCCCGCGAGGACAATTCACGTTCTCGACGCTGTCGTACTCCAATCCACTCAGGGCGTCTCCGGCGTCTATTTCCGTCGCGCGCTTGAACTTTTTCAGAGCTTGCGCTTCTTCGGCGTCAAACCAGATTCCTCCACAGCCAGGACAGCGATCCACTTCGATCCCTTCAAAAACGACCCGTTCCATCTCGCGTGCGTGACATTTTGGACATTCCATGTTATGCCTCCTGGGGCGATTTATTCACTTTTCTCAAAGGGAAGAATCTCCACCGCCACCGTTGTCTTTTCTTTGAAATGCTCCGTATCAGCCAGCGAACCGATGCTCCTGCCCACGTGCATGGGGATGGCGACCTGGGGCTTGATGGCATTGGCAGCCTCTGCCGCCTCGTCGGCGGTCATGACGTAGGTACCGCTCACCGGCAGCAGAGCGATGTCCACGTCGAGGGACTCCATCTCGGGGATAAAGTCCGAGTCGCCGGTGTGATAGATGCGTTGCCCTTCCACGGTCAAGACAAACCCCACGTGACCCGACTCCTTGGGGTGGAACGGCTGGCCGGGACTGCGGAACTTGTTGACGTTGTACGCCGGTACAGCCTGGATGGGGATGCCTTTTACCGTCAACTCGTCGCCCGGCTGGACCACCTCGATCTGCCCGGTGAGCTTTGCGGCGGCGGCGGCGATGGTCACGATGACAGAATCCTCCTTCTGAATTTGGGCGACGTCTGGGGGAGAGCAGTGATCGTGGTGATCGTGGGTGATCAAGATCAGATCCGCCTGGGGGCCATCCTTCAACTGCCAGGGGTCGACGTAGATCACCAACCCGTCGCCCTCGATGCGAAAGCTGTCGTGCCCCAACCAATGGATATTTGATACCAATTGTTTCGTCATCATAACCACCTTATATAATCATGAGTGACTCATCGGTTATAATAACCGTGAGACCATACACAAAAAGGAGAGTCACTCATGTCATCCAAATTTGCTACAGCCGATACGCTGGTTATTGCCGCGGACATCGGCA
>DAOTUB010000124.1:0-9791 GCA_034437455.1 Anaerolineae bacterium
GAGCTGCTCACGGTGGATGATTCGCTCTTTGCCTTTGAGGTCGCCTCTGACGCGGCTACGCCTGGCAACCATTATTTGATCGAACGCACAGCCAGTTATCGCTCCAAAGACGAATCGCACGTAAAGTGGGTAGGGTTGCCCGGCTTTTTGGATGAGACCTACTTTTTGAACTTTTTCGCCCCCCTCCCGCGTCACCAATTGGAAGGTCGCCCGCCAGCCGAGTTGCTCCAGGCCGAAGACACCCGCCGCGCCCCGTTGGGCTGGGGACCGTTCGTCGTCGAGGAGTGGGTGCAGCGAGATCACATCACGCTTTCCCGGAACCCGAACTATTTTCGCGCCGCCGAGGGATTGCCCTATCTGGATCGGGTGGTGTTCAAATTCGTCTCGAATGCACCGGATGCACTCGCCAGGCTCCTTTCGGGTGAGTGCGACGTTGGCACCCAAGATGCCAAGTTTGAGTCATTGCTGGCGTTGTTGGCGCAGGCCGAGGAATATGGCTTGCTCAAGGTGGTCACTACGCCCAGCAACGGCTGGGAACACATTGACTTTGGCATCGCGCCCATTTCGGACTATCGGCGGGCGGATTTTTTTGGGGACGTGCGGGTGCGACAGGCCATCGCCCAGTGTATTGACCGCCAGGCTATCGTTGACGAGATCACGTACAATCGCAGCGTGGTGCCGGACAGTTATCTGCCGCCGAGCCATCCGCTCTACGCGGGGGACGATCTGCGGCATTGGGACTATGATCCAGAGGCCGCCCGCGCGCTGCTGGAAGAGATCGGATGGTTGGACGAGAACGAGGATGGCGTGCGCGAGGCTCATCGCGTCCCAGGAGTGCGTGCGGATACGCCGTTCGAGCTTACCTTGTTGACCTCCTCCGGGATTCCCGCTGCGGAACAGGCGGTACAGATCGTCAAGGCGTACCTGGCCGATTGTGGCATCCGCGTCGAGCTGGAGACACTGCCGGCATGGGAACTCTTTGCCGATGGACCCGAAGGGCCGCTCTTTGGTCGCCAATTCGACCTGGTTGAAACGGCCTGGTGGTTCGATAATACTCCCTCGTGCGGGCACTATCTCTCTTCTGAGATTCCAGACAAGGGGCACTGGCATGGAGACAATGCCACCGGCTACAGCAACCCCGAATACGACGCGGTCTGCCAGAAGGCGCTCCAGACGTTGCCCGGCACGCCCGAGTATGAGGAGTATCACAAGCAGGCGCAGATTATATTTTCCGAAGAACTCCCTTCTCTCCCGCTGTTCATGTGGCTGCGGGTTGCCCTAGTCCAGCCAGACGTGTTAAATTTTTCACTAGATCCTATGGCCCAGAGTGAGTTGTGGAATATCGAGACCCTGGATGTACAAACCAAGCCAATCAATTAGCAAGCGTAAACCATTTCTGACTACTGACTACTGACGACTGATTACTGTCTACCGATGAGCGAGAACCAAGAAGCCATGCCCCGCATCTTGATCGTCGAAGACGACGTCGAGATGTTGGAACTGATGCAGAACATCCTGGCGCAGATCCGTTGCCAGCAGCTTGTGGCGCGTTCTGGCGAGGAGGCGCTTAAAGTTTTGCGTCAAGAGCAGGCGGTGGGGCGTGGAGTGGATCTGGTCTTGTTGGATATTATGATGCCTTTGATGGGCGGCTACGAGGTGATCGCGCGCGTCAAGGCCGACCCCGCGCTGCGCAACACCTCGTTCATCGTCACCACGGCTCTCGCTTCGGTCAGCGACAAGACGCTGGGCCTGGGGATGGGGGCCGACGATTATCTCACCAAGCCCTTTGATCCCAGAGAGTTGCTGGCGCGGATTGACGCCGTCATGCGCATTCGCCGCAGCGAACAGGCGTTGCGACGGCGTAACCAGGAGCTGGCGGCGCTCGTCGAGATCAGCCGTGTGGTCACCTCGAGCCTCGACCTGGACGAGGTTCTGGAGGCGACGATGCAAGGTATTCGCGAGATCCTCCAGGTCGAGGCAGGTTCGCTGGTGTTGTTGGACGAGGAGACGGGCGAGCTGACCTTCCGCAAGACGTTCAGCCCCGGGCACGGCTGGGTCACCGACCGGACGATTCAGCCAGGAGAGGGTATCCTGGGACACGTGGTACAGTCCGGCGAGCCTAGACTGGTCAACGACGTCGCGCGCGACCCCCAGTTTTCGGCTGAGGTGGATGAGGAGATCGGCTTTACCTGTCGCGCCATCCTCTGCGTGCCGTTGACGATCTACGACCGGGTGATCGGGGCCGTCGAGGTGAGCAACAAGCTGGGAGGGGAATTCGACGAGCAAGATCTGGAGCTGTTGCAGGCCATGGCGACCTCGGTGGCGGTGGCGGTGGAAAATGCGAATCTATACACCGAACTGGCCGACTTTGCGCAGGAATTGGAGCGTTCTCAGGCGCAGCTCGTGCAGGCGGAAAAGATGGCGGCCACGGGTCGGCTGGCTGCGTCTCTGGCCCACGAGATCAACAATCCCCTTCAGGCGATCCACAACAGTATGCACCTGAGCCTGCACGAGGGCTTGAGCAGCGAGAGACGCATGGAGTATCTGAGCATGGCCCAGAGCGAGGTACAGCGGTTGATCGAGATCGTGCAGCGCATGCTGGATTTCTATCGTCCCTCGCGCGGCAGTGTGATACCTGTGGATATCAACGGTGTCGTGGATAATGTCCTGGCGCTGGCCCAAAAACGGTTGCAGCACAGCGGCGTTCACGTGCACGCTCGCCTGGCTCCCGATCTACCTCCTGCCTCCGTGGTGCCCGATCAGATCAGCCAGGTATTCTTGAATATCGTCATCAATGCCATTGAGGCTATGCCTTCGGGCGGCGATTTGTGGTTGGAGACGATGTCTTCGAAGGAAAATGGGGAGGTGTTGATCCGTTTCCGCGATAATGGCCTGGGCATTTCGTCGGAACAACTCGCCAATTTATTCGAGCCTTTCTTTACGACCAAGCCTGATGGCACAGGGCTGGGATTAGCCATCAGTTACGGGATCATTGAGCGCCACGGTGGGACGATTGATGTAATCAGTCAGCCAGGTCAAGGGGCGACGTTTGTCGTCAAGCTGCCCACGTGCGCGGAGATGTAACCGGACGCTATGGGAGGGCGGAACATGGATCAGGATCACGCAGCACACATTATGGTGGTGGATGATGAAGCGGTTGCGCGCGTCTCTTTGGCAGAGGTGCTGAGGTTGGAAGGCTATCGGGTCGCTACAGCAGCCAGCGGCGAAGAGGCGTTGAGCCTGTTTAACAAGCAAGGCCCCTTCGATCTGATCGTGCTCGATCTCAAGATGCCGGGGATGGATGGGCTTCAAGTGACGGAGATGGTCAGACAACAGTCTCCGGGCACGGTGATCATTCTGTTGACCGCCTTTGGCGCGCTAGAGACGGCGCTTCAGGCCATTCGGCAGGGCGCTCAAGATTATCTGCTCAAGCCCTGCCCGATCCCCGAGATCCTCGAGAGTGTGCGAAATGGGTTGTCAAAACATCAACAGGAGCAAAAGCGCCAATTGTTGGTCACGCAACTGAAGCAGACACTTTCTGAGTTGGATGCCATAGAGAGCAAGGGAGTGGTCGAGGAAACCGTCACTCGCCAGCCTGGCCGCTTTATCAAGGTTCGCGACGTGGTCGTGGACCGCCAGAAACACGTCGCCACGTTGCGCGGGGAGCCGTTGGACTTGACGCCCACCGAGTTCAAGGTATTGGCCTGTTTGATGGAAACCCCGGATGAGGTTTGGAGTCCGCAAGAGCTGGTACGGCGCGCCAGGGGGTATGAGGCCGACACCCAGGGCGCGCGCGCCATCATTCGAGTCCACGTCCGCCGTTTGCGCAAAAAAGTGGAGGTGGACCCTTCGCAGCCGGCCTATATTCTCAACGTGCGCGGCGTTGGCTACATGTTCGTCAGCGCCAGCCCTGAACAGGACTGATTGTCGTTTCCTCTGCTCCGTAATTCCGGGTGATCCAAAGCGCCGCGACGCTGTGGATTATTCGGAATGCTCTGTCTGAAGGTTGCTCTCCCCGTAACTAAATCGTAACCCCATCGCAACGTCTAAACACCCCCTTCTGTGGTATGCTATACCCGAAGCAAAAATCCCATTTGTAGGCTTATTCAAAAGATGACGTGAGGGCGGGTGGAGGGCATAACTCTCGTTATGGCTTGGTTCGACAAGGTAAAAACATGTTTTGCGTGGGACAAGGCTGACCAGGCGCGGATCGCTGAACTGCGGCGTTGGATGGATTCGGACGCCGACGAAGTGGTCGAAAATCTCGGCCAACAATTGGTACAGTTCAAGGACGTGCAGCCCTTGATGACGAACGTGCGCTTTGTCCAACGTTTGCACGATGTGCTTCGTGAATGGTTGATGGACTTGCTTGGTGGGATATTCGACGAAGCGTATGTCAAAAAGCGTTGGGCGTTTGGGCGGAAATTAGCCGAGATCGACCTGTCGTTTGAGGACATGATCCTGCTGGAAGGGTTGGCGCGCAAACAGTTATTTGAGTTGACCCGGGCGCGGTTGGATGGACAGCCTCATGTACTCTCGTCCACGATGCACGCGCTGGACAAGGCGTTGAACTTTGATATGGCCTTGATATACAGCAGTTATTTGCAGGTCCGCGATGCCGAAATGGAACGAGCCCTGTTGGAACGCTTTCTCTCCATCACAGGATTTAGCCGCACTTTGTACGAGAGTCTGGCCGATGCGCACGAGTGGAACGAGAGGAACCGGGCTTGACGTGAAAGCACTTTGTGGTAGAATACGTGCCAGACGCCCCCATCGTCTAGTCTGGTCTAGGACACAGGCCTTTCAAGCCTGCGACAGGGGTTCGAATCCCCTTGGGGGTACAGTATAAAATACTGTATCGAGATTGATTTGACCACCGGGGTCGAAGTGGATTAACCCAAACGCCCCCACTATCGCGCTCCACACTATCGGTGGGGCGTTTTCTTTTTTTAGGTCCAAGGAATTTTCAACCGAATGCTACCCACGCTTTCTCCGCAGGAATTCGTTGCCAAGTGGCGAAAAGCTACGCTAAAGGAACGTTCCGCTGCCCAGGAGCATTTTATTGACCTTTGCCACCTGGTCAACCATCTTACGCCGGCAGAGGCCGATCCTACGGGCCAAACCTTCACTTTCGAGGCTGGAGCCACCAAGCAGCGCGGAGGGCAGGGCTGGGCCGATGTGTGGAAAAAGGGCTGCTTTGCCTGGGAGTACAAGGGCAAGCATAAGGATCTCGACCGAGCTTACCAGCAGTTGCTCCAATACCGGGAATCGCTGCTGAATCCCCCACTATTGATCGTCTCGGATATTGACCAGATCGTCATCCACACCAACTTTACCAACACCGTCAAACAGGTGGTGCGGATTGGGCTGGATGATCTGCTAGAGCCAAAGGGTCTGGAGCAGCTTCGCGCCGTGTTCTTCGAGCCAGAATCCTTCCGCGCGCCTCAGACGCCGGAACAGGTGACGCAAGAGGCGGCGAGCGAGTTTGCTCACCTGGCCGACATGCTGCGCAAGTATGGCGAGGACCCACAGCGCACGGCGCGCTTCTTGATCCGGCTGTTGTTCTGTCTGTTTGCTGAGGATACCGGGCTTTTGCCCCAAGACCTGTTTACCCGCCTGGTCAGACAGACACAGAGGAACTCGGCTGCTTTTGCCGGGCAATTGCGACAACTCTTCCAGGCGATGGCGTCGGGCGGTTGGTTCGGTGCGGACGAGATCGCCAACTTTGACGGGCGGCTTTTCGATGATGACACAGTGCTGGAGCTTGATAGCGACGGCCTGGACATTCTGGCGCGGATCAGTACCCTGGACTGGGCCAATATTGAGCCTTCGATCTTTGGCACGCTCTTTGAGCGCAGCCTGGACCCTGACAAGCGTTCGCAGTTGGGCGCCCACTATACCAGCAGAGAGGACATTATGCTGATCGTCGAGCCGGTGCTGATGGCCCCTCTGCGCCGTCGTTGGGCAGAGGTGAAGGAAGAGGCGCTCGACCTGGCCCGCCGCCGCGAGGAGGCGAAAACGAAACGTACCCGCGACAATCGCCATAAAGACCTGACCAACCTATTGATGGGCTTTGCCTACGAGATCGCCCAGGTTCAGGTTCTGGACCCGGCCTGTGGTAGCGGTAACTTTTTGTACGTCGCCCTGAAACAACTTCTTGATCTGGAAAAAGAAGTCATCACCCTGGCTGGCGATCTGGGCCTGACTCGTTTCTTCCCCAGTGTCTCCCCGGCGCAACTGCACGGCATTGAGATCAACGCATACGCCCACGAACTGGCCCAGGCGACGATCTGGATCGGCTACATCCAATGGTTGCGCGAGAATGGCTTTGGTGTGCCCAGTGAGCCGATTCTGAAACCCATCGAGACGATCTTGCAGATGGACGCTATTCTGGCCTACGATGAGCAGGGGCAGTCAGTGGAACCGGAATGGCCAGAAGCAGATGTGATCATTGGTAATCCGCCATTCTTGGGTAGTAGAAAAATGCGACCTGTTCTAGGTGACAAGTACTGTGATTCGCTTTTCAAGGTCTATGGCGAACGTATTGACGGTTTACCAGATTTAGTTTGCTACTGGTTTGAAAAGGCGCATTCGCTCGTCGCTCAGCACGAAACTCAACGAGTGGGCTTACTAGCTACACAGGCAATCCGTGGTGGTACGAATCGGCAAGTGCTTGATCATATCAGAGAAACAAATAATATCTTTATGGCTTGGAGTGATCGTGAGTGGATACTTGATGGGGCAACAGTACATGTCTCAATCGTAGGTTTTGACACTGGAATAGAGCAAATCGTATGCTTGGATGGAGAATCTGTATCCTCAATCAACTCAGATTTGACTGCTGGAGTGGATTTATCTAAAGCTCACACCTTAAAAGAAAACGACAATCTATCATTCCAAGGAGTTGTGTTGCGTGGATCTTTTAACATTACATTCGAGCAAGCACAAGAGATGCTGGCAGCAGTAGGTAACCCAAATGGTCGCCCCAACAGTGATGTTATTAAACCAAGGTGTATAGCCAAGGACATTACTAGCCGGTCATCACATTCTCACGTTATAGATTTTGGTGTGGATATGCCAATGGAGGAAGCAGCGCATTATACAGTGCCATTTGAGTATCTCAAGAAGAATGTGTACCCTGTGCGACAGAGGGCCAAGCAAGCCCTTGCCCGTGAGAAGTGGTGGCTGCATTGGAGATCTCGTCCCGCTTTGCGAGCTGCATTAGCTCCTTTGTCGCGCTATATCTTGACACCACGAGTATCTAAACACCGTTTGTTTGTGTGGATTGATCGTACTACTATAGCTGATACAGCTACAGTCGCTATTGCTCGCGACGACGATTATTTCTTGGGAGTCCTACACTCGAAATTACACGAGCTATGGGCGCGACGCACAGGCACTCAGTTGAGGGATGCAGAGAGTGGTTTTCGATACACTCCGACCAGTACATTCGAGACCTTCCCCTTCCCCTGGCCCCCTGGCCAAGAATCGACCGAAGCTCCACGTGTCCAAGCCGTAGCCCAGGCCGCCCGCGAGTTGGTCGAAAAGCGGGATCGCTGGCTCAATCCAGAGGGCGCGACGGAGAAGGAACTGAAAAAGCGCACCTTGACCAATCTCTACAACCAACGTCCCACCTGGCTTGACCTGGCCCATCGCAAGCTCGACGAGGCCGTGCTCGACGCCTACGGCTGGTCCCACGACTTGAGCGACGAGGAAATCCTGGAGCGGCTGCTGGCGCTGAACCTGGAACGTGCGGCGGAGTGAGTCTTTTTGTGAGCATAGAGCAATGACCGACAACTTCAACCCCACCGAGTGGATCACGACCAAAGAGGCGGCGGAATTGACGGGGTATTACGTTTTATGTTTGACTGGTGTAGCGGTGGCAGTTTTAGATAAAAGTCATAAGGAAGGTTGTCGAGAAACGAGTAGTTAGGTTGCCTTACCGCAGGAAGTTGAAAAGATATGAATACAGAGCTCATCGAAGAGTTGTTGAATGAGGATGAAAGCCCCTCTCTCGACTTCAAACAAATGCAATATCCTTTCGTTAGGGCAGACGACAACCAAAAATCCGAGATCCTAAAGGACATACTAGCGTTCGCCAATGCTTGGAGACGCGCAGACGCCTACATATTGGTAGGTGTGGAGGAAGTCAAGGGGGGAAGGAGCAAAGTTGTCGGTATTGCCAACCATCTCGACGAAGCATCACTGCAGCAATTCGTGAATGGAAAAACAAACCGACCAATAGATTTCTCGTATCACGCATTTCCATTCGAAGGAAGACAGTTGGGCATTATCCGGGTCCCAGTCCAGGAGCGCCCCTTTTTTCTGACGAAGAAATATGGCAGGCTTGCCGCGAATACTGTTTATATACGTCGGGGGAGCTCTACAGATTGTGCCGACCCAGACGAGGTAGCTAGGATGGGAGCTAAGGCGACAGTCTCAAGACAAGTCCCGGTGATTGAGTTGGAGTTCGCGGATGTAGGGGAACATACTAGACTAGGCAATAGCCCAACCTTAGAGTTGGAAATACTCTCACTTCCAGATATATCGCAGATCCCAATAGCAGGTCGCGGCACAATTGTCACTTCCATAACCGAGATGGTGAATCCAGACTATTATCGGGAATTTGCCAGGTACTTGCTCATTACCAGGTTTCTCAGGCCAGTAGGCTTTGCCCTGAAGAATGTGGGAGCTTCCGTTGCGCTCAATGCAAAGGTTGAGGTTATCATACCCAAAAAGGAAAACCTTGTGGTTCTGGACTTGTCTGATTATCCAGATCCGCCCCAGTATTCTGGCATACCTGTCGGCCCAGTGGGTGATTTGAGAAGGGCCTTGGTTGACAAAAACATAACCACTGTGTCTGAGAGGGAGGTAGGTTGGGAGATTTCCGCAAAGATCGGAAGCATCCAGCCCAAAGCGGGCGCTTGGTCAGAGGAATTCTACGTGGGTTCTATGACCCCCTGTTCTATTGACCTTGAGGCACTTATTTACGCAGACAATCTTCCTGATCCCTTGACGGTACCCTTGACTCTCTCGATCACGGCACACAAACGCGATATAACAGTTGAGGAGATCAGGTCTGAAGCTGATAATCATCGAAGTCGGTAAACTTGATCGTAAAAGAGAGGCAACCTAACCAATGCATGGAGCCGACCAGCCTAATCGCGGCGCAAAACGAAGACTATGTGGTTATATAAGGAGTCTTCTTGCCAAGGTTTCGTGGGAAACCCGGCTGGCGGCTCATGCAAACCGTTCGGCGGCTTGACCTCCAGTGTGGACAAGGATTCTTGTGTGTGGGTACAGAGGTTTATGTCTGTGATAAGGGAAGAGAAAAATGACAAACATTATTTTCATAATCGGAATCGCAATTACTATTATCGGTTGGTTTTTTGATAGGGCTAAATCATTTGATTGGCTTATGGCAAAAGTTGCGCGCGATTATGTTGCCACAAAAAAATCTTTGGAAATCTTGAAAAATAACCCTAAGGTTGCATTAACTAAGGAAGATGAAGGATTCACAATACTATTAAATAAATGGCCTAATCTAAAAGAGAAAAGTTCCGTTGAATATATTGGAAGGACTGTGGCTTTTGTGTCTTTTGGGCCCCAGGTAAAAAATGATATTCAATTAGTCTTGTATGATAAAAACGAAGAAGAAATTAAAAACCGATGGAATATGTCTGAGGTAGAGGAAATTTTAGAAAGAATAATTGATTGGACTTTGGATAAAAGTTTTTAGCCTACCACCACATATACGTTCTTCGCTTGGCGAACCGGTATATATAGGGGTT
>DAOTUB010000125.1:0-30380 GCA_034437455.1 Anaerolineae bacterium
TGACCAAAAAAGCCATGAAGGAGTTGGAAGAACGCTTTGACCGGTTATTGGGTTTGGAGAAGTGGTTTGTCCGTATTGAGCCTCTCCCTGTGTGATTTTGGGAGGTTTATTTTTCTGGAAACCCCTAACCGGATCACAATCTCACCTCCCTCAAGCCTGCGCCAGCGCCTGCAGGAGATTCGCCATCTCGATGGCGCTCATCGCCGCCGAGAAGCCCTTGTTGCCCGCCTTCGTTCCGGCCCGCTCGATGGCCTGTTCGATGGTATCGGTGGTCAGCACGCCAAAGATCGTCGGCACACCGGCGCTCAACCCCACGGCGGCCACGCCCTTGGCGACCTCGCTGGCCACGTAATCAAAGTGAGAGGTAGCGCCCCGGATGACCGCTCCCAGGCAAATGACAGCGTCGTAGCGGCCGCTCTCGGCCACTCGCTTGGCCGCCAAGGGGATCTCGAAAGAGCCTGGCACCCAGATCACGTCGACGTTCTCCTCGGCCACCCCGTGTCGCCGCATGGCATCGTAGGCGCCATCCAGTAATTTGCCGGTGATGAACTCGTTGAAACGGGAGACGATCACGGCGAAACAAAGCTCCTCTCCCCTCAGTTGGCCTTCGAATACCCTTCCCATGATTTTCTCTTCCATGTCTGCTCCTTATCCAACTTGCAGGATATGCCCTAACTTTTCTTGCTTGGTCATCAGGTAGGCCCGGTTCTCTGGCGTGAAGGACACGATGAGGGGAATCCGCTCCACCACCCGCATCCCATACCCTTCCAGGCCGATCACCTTGCGCGGATTGTTGGTCAACAACCGCAACTCTTGCAGCCCCAGGTCGGCCAGGATCTGAGCGCCGGTGCCATAGTCCCGCAGGTCAGCGGGAAAACCGAGTTGCTCGTTCGCCTCCACGGTGTCTAGCCCCTGCTCCTGCAAAGCGTAGGCCCGTAGCTTGTTGCACAGGCCGATACCGCGTCCCTCCTGGCGCATGTAGAGGATGACGCCGCGTCCCTCAGCGCCGATGATCTCCATCGCTCGTTCCAACTGAGGGCCGCAATCGCAGCGCAGCGAGCCAAAGACCTCGCCGGTGAGACACTCGGAGTGAGCGCGCACCAGCACCGGCTCGCCGTCGTTCACGTCCCCCATCACCAGGGCCAGGTGGTGGAGTCCGGTGATGGTGTCCTCGTAAGCCATAATGGTAAACTCGCCGTGACGGGTCGGCAGACGGGCCTGGGCCACGCGGCGCACCAGCTTCTCGTGCCGCCGACGGTAGGCGATCAGATCGGCGATGCTGATGATCTTGAGGCCATGCGTGGCGGCAAAATCCTCCAGTTGCGGCAGCCGGGCCATACTGCCATCCTCGTTCAGAATCTCGCAGATGACGCCGGCCGGGTACAATCCGACCAGGCGAGCCAGATCCACCGCCGCCTCGGTGTGACCGCTGCGCACCAACACTCCCCCCTCGCGCGCCCGGATGGGAAAGATGTGGCCGGGCATCGCCAGATCCTCCGGCGTCGTGGCCGGATCGGTCAGCGCCCGCACGGTGATCGCCCGGTCGTGGGCCGAGATGCCGGTGGTAGTCCCATGCCGCGCATCCACAGAGACGGTAAAGGCCGTCCCAAACCGGGAGGTGTTGACGCCTCCCGGCGTCATCATCGGGATGCGCAACGCCTCCAGCCGCTCGGCGGGCAGCGCCACGCAGATCAGGCCGCGCCCGCGAAGCGTCATAAAATTGATCGCTTCGGGTGTGACCTTTTCGGCGGCCAACACCAGGTCGCCCTCGTTCTCGCGATCCTCGTCGTCCACCACGATAATCATACGTCCGGCCCGGAAATCCTCCAGGGCCTCTGAAATTGTCGCTATTGACATACTTGCCTCCAATTCACAATTGTATCCAAACAGCAGACTGGAAAGTCTGCGCTACATAAAGCCATGCCGCGCCAGGAACTCGCGGCTGAGTGCGGACGATAGTCCGGCAGGTTCTTCCTCTCTCGCCAGGAGGAACCGCTCGACGTACTTGCCCAGAATGTCCGCCTCCAGGTTCACCTGAACGCCTGCCCGGTAGTCGCTGGCGACGGTATTAGCCAGGGTGTGGGGAATGAAGGAGACGGTAAAGCCGTCCTCCAATCGATCCACCACCGTCAGGCTCATCCCGTCCACGGCGATGAACCCCTTGGGCACGACGTAGCGCATCACCGGGCGCGGCGCGGCGAAGGCGATGATGACGGCCTCCTCTGCGGGCTTGCGAACCCGCACCGAGCCGACGTCGTCCACGTGTCCCTGCACAAAGTGACCGCCCATGCGCGCTCCCACCGCCAGGCCGCGCTCCAGGTTGACCCCCGCGCCCGGCCGCAGGCCGCCCAGCGTGGTGCGTTGCAGTGTCTCTGGCGCCAGGTCTACGGCAAAGTGCTCGGATGTGATCCTCGTCACCGTCAGGCAGGCCCCGTTGATGGAGATGCTGTCGCCGACGCGCGTCCCTTCCAACACCTGTTGGGCAGCCACCTCCAACACCGCTGCGCCTCCCCGCCGCTCCAGGCGGCGCACCTTGCCCATCTCTTCGACGATTCCGGTGAACATCTACACTGCCTCCTGAGTCGGGTATCCGCTGATCAACACATCTGGCCCCAGTTGTTGAACCTCCACGCGCTCCAACCGCCACGCCTCGGCGATGCGGACCGCGCCCACGCCTCCAACGGGCGTCGGGGCGTCGCGCCCGCCGATAATCATCGGGGCGACGAAAGCCAGGACTTGATTCACCAGTCCGCGGGCAAAGAAACTACCCAGGACCGTCCCGCCGCCCTCCACTAACAAGCTCGTGATCTCCCGCTGGCCCAGCGCTGTCAGCAGCGCCTCCAGGCCGACGCGCCCGTCGTCGGCGGGCAACGTCAACACCTCGACGACGCCGTCCTCCAACGTCTGGCGGCGTTCCGGCGGCATGGCGTCTGTGGTCGCGATCAACGTCTGGCCGGGCAGGGCCGGGTCAAGCACGCGGGCCGTGGGCGGGATGCGCCCCGTGCTGTCGAGGATGACGCGCAGCGGGTGGCGCACATCCGCCCGATCGAGCCGCGTTGTGAGCTGCGGATCGTCGGCGATGACGGTCTCGACGCCCACCAGGATGCCGTCCACCCAATCACGCAACTGGTGGACGTGACGACGCGCCGCCGGGCCGGTGATCCAACGGGCGTCGCCGGTGCGGGTCGCGATCTTGCCGTCCAGGCTCGCGGCGAACTTGGCGACGACGAAGGGGCGCTTGGTTGTGATCCAACGAACAAAGACCTCGTTGAGCGCGCGGGCCTCGGCCTCTCGCTCGCCCAACACGGTGCGGATCCCCGCCGCCTCCAACTCGGCCTGGCCACGGCCCGCGACGCGCGGGTTAGGATCGAGCATCGCCATGTGCACCTCGGCGACGCCGGCGGCGATGAGCGCCTGAGTGCAGGGCGGCGTCCGCCCGTGGTGACAGCACGGTTCCAGGTTGACGTAGAGGGTCGCGCCGCGCGCCCGCGCGCCAGCCTGCCGCAGGGCCAAGACCTCGGCGTGGGGTTCGCCCGCCCGGTGATGAAACCCCTCGCCAATGACATCGAATGTTCCGTCGGCGCCTTTCTTGACCAGCACCGCCCCCACCAGTGGATTGGGACTGGTGCGACCTCGTCCTCGCTCGGCCAGGCACAAAGCACGCGCCATAAAATCGCGATCCATTCGCCTCCCTCAAAAAGCCAGACAACAAAAACCCCAAAGACCATGGGTCTTCGGGGCATAAACCATACACGCCACAGCACGTGGCTCGTCGTTCATCTTCTCTCATCCGGACTTTGACCGTCGGCTCCGGGATGGACGGCGTTCGCCGCCTTCACCGGATCGGCCGCTTGCGCGGTTCGCGGGCTTGGCAGATGCTAGATCCGCCTCACCGCCGGTCGGGAATTGCACCCTGCCCCGAAGATGGTTTGACTATGGATTGTCAGTAACAGATTATAGCCGCTTTGGGCGATCTGTCAAGCCTGGATGACGCCTAAATGACGTCCAGTTCCCGCGCCACCTTCTCGAATATCTCCAGGCCCTTGTCCAGATCCTCCTTCGTGTGCGCGGCGGTGTTCATCACGCGGATGCGGGCCTCTCCTCGCGGGACGGTGGGAAAGCCCAGCGCCATGGCAAAGACACCGTACTCGAACAGCTTGGCGCTGAACTCTTTCGCCAGTTTCACGTCGCCCAGCATCACCGGCACGATGGGCGTCTCGGTGTGGCCGGTGTCTATGCCAAGTCGCTGGATGCCGGCCTTGAAATACTCGGCGTTCTCCCACAGCTTTTCCACCAGTTCCGGGTGCTTTTCGACGTAATCCGTGGCGGCCATGCACGCGGCGGTATCGGCCGGGGTGAGCGCGCTGGAAAAGAGGTTGGGGCGCGCTTTCTGCCGGATATAGTCCACGACCACCTGCTTGCCGGCGATGACGCCGCCCATCACGCCAAAGGCTTTCGAGAGCGTGCCGATCTCGACGTCGAACTTGCCCTCCAGCCCAAAGTGGGACACGATGCCGCGCCCCTGGCCCAGCACGCCCTCGCCGTGGGCGTCGTCCACCATCGTCATCACGTCGTACTTGGCCGCCACCTCGTACAGCTTGTCGAGCGGCGCCACGTCGCCGTCCATCGAAAAGACGCCGTCGCTGATCATCAGCCCACGCCGGAACTTGGGCAGGTTCTCCTTGATCTTGGCCTCCAGGTCGGCCGGGTCGCGGTGCTCAAAGACGACGATCTTGGCGCCGCTCAGCCGCGCGCCGTCGATGATGCTGGCGTGGTTGAGCCGATCGGAAAAGATGACGTCCTGCTCGCCGGTCGCCCGGTCTCGGCCCACCAGCGGCGGGATGGCGGCCTGGTTGGCGCAAAAGCCGCTCTGCACCAGCAGGGCCGCCTCGACGCGCTTGAACTCGGCCAGGCGTCGCTCGCACTCGATGTGTAGCCGCTGCGTTCCGGCGATGGTGCGCACTGCGCCAGGCCCCACGCCCCACTCGTCCACGGCTTTCTTGGCGGCCTCTTTGATCTCCGGATGGTTGGCCAGCCCCAGGTAGTTATTCGTGCAAAAGTTCAGCACCTTCTCGCCGTCCACCACCATCCAGGCATCGGCAGGGGAATCCATCGTGCGGATGTTGATGTATTGTTTTTCGGCCCTGGCGGCCTCCAGCTCCTGTCGCATAAAATCTAACTTGTCTGTCACGTTCTACTCCTTTTTATAAAGATTCGCAGTGTACAAGTAACAACTACTTTTTCCAAAGTGTTGTCATCCCTCCAATGCACCGGCCGCTTGCCGCCACAGAGCGGCCATATCCCGCGCCAGAGAAAGGTTCACAAAGAGATCCTCGCCATCGAACAGTACCTGGCCCTTGGGCAAGCCGTTCTGTTCCTTGAGCAAGCGGTCTAGCATCTGTATAGCCCCGTAGCGTCCGGCCTGTTGGCGATCCAGAAATACGTTGCCGCACTCGGAACATGTCCAAGCTTCGTAGGCGACGACGAATCGGCCGCCAGCCAGAATGTACGTCTGCTGCTCGGCGACCATAGGTTGACCATCGCGAGGACAAAGCGGCGACTCGCCATCTGGCCTGGACTCCCACTCCAGAATGACATCTTCATCGCCAATGTCATCCGGGCTATACTCAAACGTTTGGGGTTCCATCATCAATATCTTCTCCGTTTAGATCTCTTGAAAAGTCTCACCTGCCAATCTGACGCAGGATAAGCCGTCACGATCTCAGCCGTACCCCCTTGACACTCAAAGATGACTGAGATAACCGCCAGCCGCCAGGCCCACAGCCATGTACCGCCCTTTACGCGCGCGACGGATCATTGGATTGCCGTACAACAAATCTACTGCTTCATCGGCCGACACACCGTGCTCATCCCATATCTTGTCAGCGATACGGCGGCTGTAAAGACGTCGTGAATGCGCAATTGAGCGTCTCCGTGAAATCAACAAGCAGCGAATTGTCAATGCTACTATACCATATCCAGAACAAAAGGCAAAGATGCACAGCCTGCTCGATATTACAGTTTTCCCTCCTCGTACTTTTTTCCCAGCTTCTCCAGCATATCCTTCACCATCTCCGCCAGATCGTACTCCGGCTCCCAATCCCACTCCTCCCGCGCGGCGCTGTCGTCGATCGTGCGGGGCCAGGAATCGGCGATCGCCTGCCGGTAGTCGGGTTCGTACTCGCAGGTAAACTCGGGTATGTGCTTCTGGATCTCTGCGACCAGCCCGGCAGGGTCAAAGCTAAAGGCCGCCAGGTTGAAATCGGAGTGATGCTTGAGCCGATCCAGATCCGCCTCCATCAGGTCGATGGTGGCCTTGATGCAGTCGGGCATGTACATCATCGGCAGCACCGAGTCCTCTCTCAGGAAGCAGGTGTACCGCTGATGCTTGATCGCCTCGTAGAAAATCTCGACGGCATAGTCGGTGGTGCCGCCGCCGGGCAGCGTCTCGCTGCTGATGATGCCCGGATAGCGTACCCCGCGCACATCTACGTCAAAGCGCTGGAAATAATAGTCGCAAAGCAACTCCCCGGCCACCTTGGTGACGCCGTACATCGTCGTCGGGCGCAGGATCGTCTCTTGGGGTGTGTCGTCCTGGGGAGTGTCCGGCCCAAACGCGGCGATGGAGCTGGGACAGAAAATCCGCGTCATCTCACGCTCTCGGGCGATCTCGAGAACATTGTACAGGCCATTGATGTTCACGTCCCAGGCCAATTGGGGGTTCTTTTCACCGACGGCCGAAAGGATGGCCGCCATGTGGTAGATCGTATCAATGTCGTATTTTTCCACCGCCTCCTCGACCGTCTCGCGCCGCGTCACGTCGATGAACTCGAAGGGTCCCGAATCACGCAACGCGGGGCCAGGTTTCGTCCTGTGGCCGGTGGCGACGACGTTCTCAGCCCCGTACCGCTCTCGCAGCTCCAGCGTCAACTCGGAGCCGATTTGACCGACCGCGCCGGTCACGAGAATCTTGGTCATTTCATTCTTTGACACCCTGATGCCTCCCTTTATCATCTCTTGCTGTAAACAAATGGAATGCGATGCACAAGCCGGAGTATATCATATCTGTACTACCTGCATGTCATATCCCCTGCTCTTGATGTTGGTAGATTCTACCTCACACCGCCCGACCGCGCAAGTCGGCCTTCTCTCCATCGATTGGATTACTGGTAAGCCTGACGAGGAAGTGAACCGAGTGAATCGAGACGATCCGTGCACCAGAGTGCGAAGGGTATGGTATAATTAAAACGCTGAAAGCCCTTGCACCCAAGTGCCATCATTGTATCAGCGATTCAATCTGCCGATTACCTGACCAATCTTTTGACAGCCCCAAGAGACGTGGTATAATTCGTGGAACTCTGTTCCACAATCCAGAACTTTTCAGGCGCATCTCATATGGCCGCGAGCAACGGTAGCTCCACATCTATCAAGACGATTGACCGCTTGGTCAAGATTCTGAATTGCTTCTCTCCGGAGCAGCCAGCCTGGACTCTGACAAAACTCAGCACGCATCTCGATCTACCCAAGGGCACGCTTCACCGCTTCCTCGCCAGCATGGAATCCCACGGCATCCTGCGCCGCGACGACGGCGACAAGCAATGGCGACTCGGTTACCGGCTCTTCATCTGGGGAGACTTGGCCGAGGAGAGCACGGCGCTGCGCCGCGTCGCCCAGTCGATCCTGCGCGACCTCGTGGCCGCCACGGGAGAGATGGCCCTGCTGACGGTCTACCAGGATCGAGAGATCGTCTGCATCGGAAAGGTAGATACCAGCCACGCGGTCCGTTTGACGTTGGACGTGGGAACGCACCATCCACCGCACGCTGGTGCCTCCTCCAAAGTCCTCATGGCATACTTGCCCGAGGAGGAGATCCAGACCATCATTCGCGATAAGGGATTGCCCAAGCTGTGCGTTAACACGATCACCGACCCCGACGAGCTCCTGGCGGCGCTGGATGAAATTCGGGAGCGCGGGTACGCGGTGAGCCACGAGGAGACGGACCCCGGAGCGTGGGGTGTGGCCACGCCGGTCAGCGACTGGAGGGGGAGCGTGATCGCGGCCGTCGGCGTCGCCGGTCCCAGTTTGCGGTTTAGCGAGGAGTTGGTTCAAAAATACGTGGCGCTTTGCCAGCAGGCAGCCCGGCGGATCTCATCGTCGCTCAGTGGAGAGAGTGGTGAGCCGTCCCGAAATTAACCTACAAACAAAGGAGTATTCCACATGTCGAAATCGTTGATCAAACTGACGCGGGGCGTGCCCCCGGCAGAGAGCTTTCCCATCGACCAACTGGCCGAGTGCGCGAACGCGGTACTGCTCGAGCACGGCGACGAGGTGCTCCAGTACGGCTCTTCGCGCGGGTTCCCGGCCTTGCGCGCGCTCGTTGCCCAAGAAGCGGGCATTGATGAGAATCGAGTCATCGTCGGGCAGGGGTCGCTTCAGTTGCAGGACCTCTGCGCGCGCATGCTGTTCAAGCCGGGCGATCTTGCATACGCCGAGGAGCCTTCTTACGACCGCGCGGTGACGGTATTGCGACGGGCCGGGGCGCAGGTCGTCGGCTTTCCGCTCGCAGATGACGGCATCGACGTGGACGCGGTGCAGGCTCGGCTCAAAGGCGGCGAGCGCCCGGTGCTGTTCTATCTGATCCCCGACTTTCAGAACCCCAGCGGCAAGGTGCTCTCGCAGGAGAAACGCCAGCGCATCGTCGATCTGGCCCGCCAGTATGATTTCTGGATCGTCGAGGACGCGCCCTACCGCAAGTTGCGCTACCAGGGCGAGGAACTCCCCGCGCTCTTTGATCTGGCCCCCGACCGGGTGTTGCAGATGTCATCCTACAGCAAGCTCATCAGCCCGGGTTTGCGCGTCGGATACGTCATCCTGCCCGATCCGTTGGTCGATAGCCTGGCCAAGATGGCCGAGGATACGTACATCAACGCCAGCTTTTTGAACCAGGCCATCGTCGCCGAATACATCCGGCGCGGCTGGCTGGAGTCGAACATCGCCGGGCTGAGAAACCTCTACGAGCCACGGCTCTATGCGATGCTGGGAGCGTTGGAGGAGCACATGGCGGACCTGGGGGCCTGGAGCAAGCCGGAGGGCGGGTTCTTTGTCGGTATGACGTTGGAGGCCGACATTTCCACCGACGATTTGCTGAGCAAGGGACGCGAGGCGAACCTGCTGCTGACGGACGGGCGCGGCTTTTTCGCGAATGGAGGCGGCGACAATTTCGTCCGTCTGCCCTTTTGCGCGCTGACGCCGGACGAGATTCAAGAGGGCATCGCTCGCCTGGCCGAGGTGGTGCGTTCGCTCACGTGAGTTTGTCAAAGGGGAGGAATTAGCAGAATATGAACAACAGTTGGATTCCCGAACGGGCGATGTTTATCTTCGCGCATCCAGATGACGTCGATTTCTCTGCGGCGGGCACGGCGGCCAAGTGGGCCAAACATGGTAGCGAGGTCGTGTACGTCATCCTGACGAGCGGCAACGCGGGCAGCCACGAGGCCGGGATGACGGCGGAGGATCTGGCCCGAATACGGAGGGCAGAGCAGGAAGCAGCGGCAAAAGTGGTGGGCGTCAAGACTTGCGTCTTTCTGGGATACCCGGATTGCCTCTTGGAGCCGACGCTGGAGCTGCGCAAGGAACTGGTGCGGTTGATCCGGCGGTACAAGCCGCAGGTGGTCGTCTGCGGCGACCCGCGCGCCTATTTCTACGGCGACACGTACATCAACCATCCCGACCATCGCGCTGCCGCCGTGGCCGCGATCGAGGCTGTGTTTCCGGCGGTCGAGCTGAACCTGCTGTATCCTGACTTGTTGGAAGAAGGGCTGACGGGACACAAGGTCAACTACGTCTACATCGGGACGCGGGAGGACCCCAACTGCTTCATAGACACGACGGAGACGATCGAGACCAAGATCGAGGCCCTGCGGCACCACAAGAGCCAGCTAGGGGATCGGGACCCCGGACCCAGGATGCGAGAGCGGGCCGCGATGGCAGGGAGGCTGGTTGGTTTTGAATATGCCGAGGCATTCCGCCGGATCACGTTGAAGGAGTGGGAGCCGGAGGAGTGAGTAATCGTTATTTGCAATTCACAATTTCTAATCAAGGAGGTACTTTCAATGATTGACTTCAAAGGCAAGGACATTCTTCACGGGGGGCAGTTCACCCGCGGGGAACTGGAGCACATCATGAAGGTCGCGGCAGACATGCGCCAGCGAGTGGAAAAAGAACGCTCGCTCGACGTGATGAAAGGGTACGTCCTGGGCGCGCTCTTTTTCGAACCGAGCACCCGCACGCGGCTTTCGTTCGAGACGGCGATGCACCGGCTGGGCGGCAGCGTGGTTGGGTTCGCCTCGGCGGGCACGTCGTCGTCGGCCAAAGGCGAGTCGCTGGCCGACACGATCCGCAACGTAGATCGGTACGTCGACGTGATCGCGATGCGCCACCCGCAGATCGGCTCGGCCCAGGAGGCCGCCGAGGCAGCGGAAGCGCCGGTGCTCAACGGGGGCGACGGCGCGGGCCAGCATCCCACCCAGGCGTTGCTCGACCTGTTCACCGTCCAGTCGGAGCGCGGGCAGGTGGATGGGAACACCATCGCCCTCTGCGGCGACCTCAAGTATGGGCGCACGGTGCACGCGGGCGTGGAGGTGTACAAGCACTACGACTGCAAGCTGATCTTTGTCGCGCCGGACGCGCTGAGAATGCCGCCAGAGATTACGGCGAGCTTGAGGGAGCAGGGCGTCACGGTCGAGGAGACGACTGACCTGGAAGCGGCGCTGGCGAAATCGAACGTCCTGTACATGACGCGCATCCAGAAAGAACGCTTCGAGGATCCGGCGGAGTATGAGCGGCTCAAGGGGAGCTACGTCCTCACGCGGGCGATGGTGGAGCGGATCAACCCCGACCTGACGGTGATGCACCCACTGCCGCGCGTGGACGAGATCGCCACCGACGTCGACGCTCTGCCCGGCGCGGCCTACTTCCGCCAGGCGGAGAACGGCGTGTACACGCGGATGGCCCTCATCGGCCTGGTGACGGGCGAGTTGAGTTGATGTAGCCGAGGTTTCCATACCTCGTGAATCTGGCGCGCTATGGAAAGCGCGACTACATTGCTAATTAGAGGAGTCACCATGAACTCCGTTCACCCAGAAGGACGAAAATGTAGGGCGGTTTTGCTAACCGCCATAGGGTCGGATAACGTGCAACCTCCGGTTGCCTGCCGACCTACAGAGTTATTTTCGGAGGAGGTAATGGATGGCGAACGTTATTCTACGAAGAAACGCGACGCCCTTGTATGCGTTCTTGAGCCTGATCCAGGACAGGCTAGAGGAGGGCGAAACGATTCATGGGAAGAAAATCCTGGATTGTGGCGCTGGCGGTGTTCTTCCTCCTCTGGCGCTGTTTCATCAACATGGGTTCGAGGCCTGGGGCATCGACACATCCGACGAGCAGATCGAACGGGCCAGGGAATTCTGTGACGAACAGGAGATGGTGTTACATCTGCGCAAGGGCGATATGCGACAGATCCCGTTCGAGGATGAGACCTTTGACTATGTGTACGAGCACTATTCGATGTGCCATCTGAGCAAACCCGATACGTCTCGCGCCATCCACGAGATGTATCGGGTGCTCAAAAAGGGCGGGTTGTGCTTCCTGGGCGTCATCTCGATGGACACGTGGCCCAAGTCGTTCTTTGGAGAGGAAAGGGAACCGGGCCAGTTCTGGGGCCAGGAGCACGGGGACGAACTGACGCTGCACAGTATATTCACGGACGAGGAGGCAGATCGACTCGTGTCGGCGTGGGAGATTATCGCGAAAGAGAAACGGGCCGTCTTTTTGCGCGGAGCGGCTGGGGAAACGTCTTTGGACGACTGGATGAAATTGTATCGAGAGGTTCAGGATAGCTACACCCAGGAAGCCTGGGAAGCACGGTATGCCCAAAGGATACACGAGTTTCAATATGTGCACGTATACTACTTTTTGAAAAAGCCAACGTAGCCGAGGTTTCCATACCTCGCGAACTCAACGCGCTATGGAAAGCGCGGCTACATAGTAGCTAGAGGCGTCAAGGAGGAGAAAGGAGATGGCGAAGAAAATTGACCCCAAAGAGATTCGCTTTTTTGGCGGCAGTTCTCACCCCCAGTTGGCCGCCGACATTGCCGATTACCTGGACGTACCGCTCGAAGAGACGAGCATCTCGCGCTTTAGCAACGATAACCTGTATATCCAGCTGGGCGCCAGTGTCCGTTCGCGCAAGGTATTCATCATCCAATCTCTCACCCCGCCCGTGAACGACCATCTGATGGAACTGCTCATGATGCTGGACATCGCTCGGGGGGCGGCGGCCAAAGAGATTCACGCCATCATCCCCTACTTTTCTTTCTCCCGTTCGGATAAAAAAGACGCCCCCCGCATCTCGATCACCGGGCGGCTGGTCGCCGATTTGTTGCAAACGGCCGGGGCCACGCAGGTGATGACGATGATGCTTCACTCGCCGCAGGTGCACGGTTTTTTCAGCGTGCCGACCGATCCGCTCAGCAGCCGGCCCGTGTTCAACAAGCACTTTCGGGAGCACGATCTATCGAGCACCATCGTCGTCGCGGCGGATATGGGCCACGCTAAATCGGCCGCTCGCTTTGCCGCGAGCCTGGAGGTGCCGGTCGCGGCGGGCAACAAGGAGCGGATCTCCGACACGGAAGTGCGCATCGACGGATTGGTCGGCCATCAGGTGCGCGGCCATAGAAACGCCCTGGTTTACGACGACGAGGTCGCCACCGGCGGCTCCATCCTCAAGCTCAGCGAGGTTTTGATCGACCAGGGGATCCAAGAGATCTGGATAGCCTGCACGCACGGAGTATTTGTCAAGGGCGGATTGGAAAAGCTGGCCGCTATCCCTCAAATCACCGAGATCGTGACGACGGATACGGTTTACATCCCCTCGGAGAAGCAGCATTCCAAGCTGCACGTGCTTTCTGTGGCTCGCATTTTCGGCGAGGCGATCCGCCGCAACTATTTGCAAAAGTCCATTGGCAATTTGTTTGTCTTTGGGGAGGGAAATCGGTAGGCGTGAGGTATTTGGAGAATAGTCTCGAATTATGGCTTGGGTGAGAAAAGAACCAGAGCGATCCCGATTGGCGTCATTCCGAGCGACCGAAGGGAGTCGAGGAATCTCTATTTTCGCGGGTAAAGCTATTTGGAGATTCCTCGACTCCACTCCGCTGCGCTCCGTTTTGCTCGGAATGACGGGTGTCCAGCGGGAGCTATAAGCGCGTAATTTATAAAGTCTGGAGGATCGAATCATGGAACGTGCATTCAACGTATTGGGAAAATCAGCCCCACGCAAAGATGGGGTTGCTCGGGTCACAGGGAAGGAGCGGTACTCGGTGGACGTCAGCCTGCCGCGCATGCTGCACGGACGCATCCTCTCCAGCCCCTACGCCCACGCCCGGGTCAAGAGCATCGACGTGAGCGAGGCGGAGGCGCTGGGGGTGGTCTGTCTCACCTTCGACGATATCCCCCAGGTCCGCTACAACGAGCGCATTATCACCATCCCCAAGGTCTTGCACAAGGATCACTACGTCCTGGCCGACAAGGTGCGGCGCATGGGAGAGGCGGTCGCCGCTGTCGCAGCCGAGACGGAGGCGCTGGCCGAAAAGGCAGTACGCGCCATCAAGGTCGAGTACGAGGTCTTGCCTGCGGTCATTGACCCCATTGAGGCGATGAAGCCGGGCGCCGAGCCGATCTATGAAACGGTGATGTGGGGCGAGAAGGTGGAAAAGATCGAGAACAACGTCGCCTGCGCCCGCGAGATCGAGGAAGGAGACGTGGATCAAGCCTTCGCCGAGGCAGCGGATGAACAGCATCCGGGCGTCGTCGTCGAGGGCACATTCAAGACGACCAAGATCTACCACGCGCAGATGGAGACCAAGTCGGTCGTCTGCCGCCCCGAGCCGGACGGCGGCCTCACCGTCTGGCCGACCACACAATCGATCCACAACGTGCGCATTATCCTGGGGCAGATCTTTGACATCCCGCTGAGCAAGGTCAACGTCAAGCGCGTGCCCATCGGAGGAACTTTTGGGTCGAGCATCCAGATGAACGCGCCGATCCCCATCTGCGCGGCGCTGGCGCTCAAGGCGCAGCGTCCGGTCAAGCTGACGCTGACGCGGGAAGAGGACGCGCACGATCATACCCGCTACGGCGTCGAGATCAAACTCAAGTTGGCCGCGAAGAAAGACGGCGCGCTCACCGGCGCAGAGATGGAGATGATCGCCGACATTGGCGCGCACAACATCCAGGCGTATTCCTTCCTGGGGGTGTGCATCGGTTGGTTGGTCTCGCTTTACAAGATACCCAACATTCGCTATCGCGGCACGGCGGTCTATACCAACAAGGCGCTCTCTTGCGCGATGCAGGGATTTGGCAACCCGCAGGTGACGTTCGCCGCCGAGTCGCTGATAGACGAGCTGGCCGAAAAGCTAGAGATGGACCCGGTCGAGTTGCGGCTCAAGAATTACGTCGGCATGGGCGATACGTTCTGGGGACAGGGGCCGCTGGTGCGCTCGATCGTGCAGAGCGATGGGGTGCCAGAGTTGTTGAGGAAAGGGGCGGAGTTGATTGGGTGGGAGAGACGACAGCCCCCCCCCACCCCCCCCCTAGCAGGGAGGGGAGCACGGCATCGGCGGGGAATTGGGGTGGGACGCGGGTTCCATACGTCTAGTGCAGGCGCCCCTCAGCCAGGAGACGTGATCGATTTCTCCGGCGCGATAGTCAAGGTCAACATCGACGGCTCGGTAGACGTCATCACCGCGCTGATGGATCACGGCGGAGGCACGCTGGAGGCGTTGGCAAAGCTGGTGGCTGAGGCGCTGTGCGTGCCGCTGGACAAGGTCAATCTCGCGCCCGCCGAGACCACCTCGACCGTCTATGACTGTGTGACGCACGCCACGCGCGGCGTCTACGCCGGGGGCGGCGCTGCCGTGAAAGCAGCGCAGACAGCGCGGCGAGAGATATTCGAGACGGCGGCGCGCTACCTGAACGTGATGCCCGAGGCGCTGACGATGGCGCTTGACGAAGCCGCGGGGCAGAGCGTGATCTATGCCACGGCGATCCCGGAGCGACGGATGACGCTCTCTGAACTCGCCACCCGCTGCTGGACGGAGAGCTGGAAGACCATCGCCGCGGTCGAGAGCTACCGCCCGGTTCACTGCCCGCCCGCTTACGTCAGCGTGTTCCTGGAGGTGGAGGTGGACACGTGGACGGGGCAGGTGCGCACGCTGCGGGCGGCGATGGGGAGCGACTGCGGCACCGTCGTCAACCCAGCGATGGCGGCGGGGCAGCTCGAGGGCGGGCTGTCGAAAGGCGCAGGGTATGCGTTGTACGAAAGCAACGAATGGGATGCGGATGGTCAGCTCACGTCCGGCGGCTATTGGATCGACGCCAAGACGCCAGCCATCCACGAGAGCCTGCCCGTCGCGGATCTGGGTATCCACTTTGCGAATACGTATGAACCGAGCGGTCCCTTTGGCGCCAAGGGTCTCGGCGAGGCGGCCACGAATCCAGTAGCGGCGGCCTACGCCAACGCGATCTATAACGCCATCGGTGTGCGCTTTTACGAACTGCCGATCACGCCGGAAAAGATTCTGTTTGCCTTGAAGGAAGGGGAGCGAGCGAAATGAGTGAACATACACATCATCAAATGACGAATTCGCACCTGCTCGTGCAAGAGTTCGATTACCTGGAGCCGGGGTCGCTGGAGGAGGCGATCTCGATGTTGAGCGAGTACGGCGACCGCGCCCGGTTGTTGGCGGGCGGCACCTACCTGCTCGTCCAGATGAAGATGGAGCGGATGCAGCCGGAATACCTGATCAACGTCGGCAAGCTCCCTGAGTTAGAAGGCGTCTCGTTCCAGGACGGGCGGTTGAACGTTGGCGCGCTCACCAAGATTCGCGCCCTGCGCAACACACCGGAGGTTCAAGCGGACTATACGGCGCTGGCCGAGGCGTGCGCGGCGTTCGGTTCCACACAGATCCAGTTGATGGGCACCATCGGTGGAAATTTGTGCAACGGCTCGCCCGCGTCTGATACGGTTCCGGCGCTGGCAGCGTTCGGCGCCGAGTTGGAGTTGGTTGGGCCCGCTGGCAAGCGAGTGATACCGGTCGAAGAGTTCTTGGTTGGGCCTGGGAAGGTGGCTCTGACGGATGGCGAATTGCTCGTGTCGGTCAGGCTGCCGCCCCCACCCCCAACCCCTCCCCACTTGGGGGAGGGGGGTGTAGGCAGCGCGTTCATCAAAATATCGCGCGTGGCCGCTGATCTGGCAAAGGCGAGCGTGGCGGTGGTTCTGGTGCGGGATGGCGACCTCATCACCGACTGCCGCCTGGCTTTTGGCTCGGTCGGCCCTACGGTCTTGCGCGCCAGGAAAGCTGAGGCATTGCTCATCGGCAAGACGTTCAGCGCCGAACTGGCGCTCGAAGCGGGGAAGATAGCTTTGCAAGAGATCACGCCCATCGACGACGTGCGCTCCACCGCCTGGTATCGTCGAGAGGTGGTCAAGGCGCTCACCCACGACGTGCTGCAAATGGCGTGGGAGCGGGCGGGAAAGGGAGACAAGGAGGCAGGGAGACGAGGAGAAAAGGGGACAAGGGGAACAGAGGTACGCAATACCCCTGCGGGACATGTGATACGGAATACGGAGCACGAAATTCAACTGACCGTCAATGGTGTCCAGCACCGGCTCATGGTGAAACCGAACGAACTGCTGCTGAACGTGTTGCGAGAGCGGCTGGAGTTGACCGGCTCCAAGTATGGCTGCGGCGTCGGCGAGTGTGGTGCGTGCACGGTCCAACTGAACGGCGAGCCGGCGCTTTCGTGCCTGGTGCTGGCGGTTGCGGCGGATGGGAGCGAGGTGCTGACCGTCGAGGGGTTGCAAGGGCCGAATGGGGAGTTGGACCCGCTGCAAGAAGCGTTCATCGAGCATAACGCTTTCCAGTGTGGATACTGCACGCCGGGCATGTTGATGATGACCAAAAAACTGCTCCGCGAAAACCCATCTCCCACGGAGAACGAGATACGGGATCACCTGAAAGGGAATCGTTGTCGCTGTACCGGGTTCGCCAGCATCGTGCATGCGGTGATGAGTTGCGCGCAGGAATAGGTTCATAGAAGGAGGCATTCGTGTCCAGACTCAAGGAAGCAGTCAATCGGATTCTTCTGGCAAGAGACGTGGATGTGCCTACCTACGAGAAGGACAGGGTCGGCGAGGTCAAGCGGTGGGACGAGCGCGACATTGTGTTCGCTCGAAAGGACTTTTTTCGTTACTTTGGCACGGACAGTCCAGAGTATAAAGCTTACTACGAAGCGCATCCAGAATATCTGGAGTATGATACCAAGGTGGGCAACCTGGACGGCCTGGGGAAAACGGGCGGGGTCGACACCCCAATGTTCGAGACACAGTTCGCCGCGATCTCCAAGATCGGTCTCGAACATTTCGTAGATGGAGAACTCGCCCCTGATAAAATCGAGATTCCAGCGGAACGCGCAGCCCAGAAGGTCAAGGCGCTGGCGCGGTTCCTGGGGGCCGACCTGGTCAAGATCGGCCCCCTGCGCCAGGAGTGGGTTTACACGCACGTGGGCCGTTCAGGCGGGAACAGGGAAGGATACGCACCCTGGGGCACTCCGATCGAACTCCACCACCCCCACGCGATCGCGATGGGCTTTGAGATGGATTACCGCACGTCCCAGACCTCGCCGGACTTTCCGACCTTGTTGGCCACGGCCAAGGGGTATGCGATGGGCGCGTGGGTGTCGATTCAACTGGCCGAGTACATCCGCATGCTCGGCTATTCCGCGCGCGCTCATCACCTGAACAACTACCAGGTGATCGCGGTGCCGGTCGCTGTGGACTGCGGCCTGGGCGAGCTTTCGCGCGCGGGCTATCTGATGACCAGAGAGTTTGGGCTGAGGCTGCGCCTGGCCATCGTCACCACCGATATGCCCCTGGCGCACGACAAACCGGTTGACCTCGGCATCCAATCCTTCTGCGAGACGTGCAAGATCTGTGCGGAGGAATGCCCCAGCAAGTCGATCCCGATGGGCGACAAGGTCGAGTACAACGGCATCAAAAAATGGAAGCTGAACGAAGAGACGTGCTATCGTTACTGGCACACGGTGGGCACGGATTGTAGCATCTGCCTGACTTCTTGCCCCTGGTCGAAACAGAGGAACTGGTTCCACGAGACAATGTCTGTACCGGCTACCGTCGCAGGTCCGCACCAGACGTTGATGACGTGGGCGGATAAACTCTTCTACGGCAGGTTCAAGAGCGCGCCCCGCCCTGATTTCATCGATCCATACAAGCGATATAGGCGTTGAAACCGGAATGGGACCATTGCACCTTGACCCTGAGAAAAGAGCGGCTTTGGCGCGACGCATCCTGACCGCGCTCGAAAGCGGAGCGCCAGGCTCGACGGCGCAGTTGCGAGGATCGCTGGCCGAAGGGCGGGCCGATCTCTACAGCGACATTGATCTGCTCTGGCAAGTCCCTGACGATCTCTTCCAGGCGTCGGTGGATCGTCTCAAAGAGATCCTTGAAAACATGCAGCCGGTGGAATCCTTGCGCTCGGCCCCCGAGTTTCAGCGATCGGACAAGCGCCGACTGATCTTTGTCCAGTTCGAGGGCGCGCCGCTTTTCTGGCGAGTTGACCTCGATATCTTTGCCCAATCTATTCGTGGCGACTATGAATATGATCAGCACAACGAGGCCGCGAGAGGAGACAATTGGTCGCTGACTCACAGTTCGCTGATGAACGCCGTCGCCGCCGTGAAAGCGTTGCTCAGGAACAAGGAAGAGGAGGCGAAACAACTTCTCATTCGAGGGTTCGAGCGGGCTGGATTGGCGATTCCTGAAGCGAGTTTGCAAGAGCAGATTATGATGCTTGCCGAAAGCATTGCGGCGATGGATTCCACGCAGACTGGGTTGGCGCGCAGAGTTGTGGAGTTGCATCGCAAGGTATTTGGTCAAGCTTGACCATGTAAAAGTTCTGATATGTTTGAATAAGAAGGGAGATACACATGTTACCGGAATTCAATCTATTGATGCCAAAGACATTATCAGAGGCCCTCAATATGCTGGCCGACCACGCGCCAGACATCGCGCCGCTGGCCGGGGGCACGAACTTGATCCCCGATATGCGCGGCGGACGCCATCGTCCGGGCGTGCTGGTGAACGTGGCGGGGCTGGATGAACTGGGTGGCGTTCGGCGGGAAGACGGACACATGATCGTAGGCGGCGGTGTGACGATTGCCGAATTGTTGGACAACCCATTGATCGCCCAAACCGCCCCGGTCCTGAGAGAGGCCGCGGCCGTCCTCGCCAGCCCGCTGGTGCGGAACCGTGCCACCGTGGGAGGAAATCTGGCGGACGCCTCGCCGGCCGCCGATACCGCCCCACCGTTGCTCGTGCTGGGTGCGAAGGTCGAACTGGCGAGCCAGGAGGGAACCCGCCGTGTACCGCTGGAAGAGTTCTTTGTCCACGTGCGCCAGACGCTCCGTCAGCCATCCGAGTTGCTGACGGCGATTCGTTGGCCGACGCCGTCGTCTCGAAGCGTGGGGCGGTTTCGCAAGCTGGCGCTGCGCAAGGCGGATGCGGTCACTGTGGTGAGCGCATCCGTGATGGTGGAGCCGGACGACGCCGGGCGCTGCGAAGAGGCACGCATCGCGCTGGGAGCGGTCGCCCCGACGCCCCTTCGCGCCCACGCCGCCGAGGACGTGTTGTGCGGTCAGGCGTTGACGCCCGACGTCATCGCCGAGGCCGCTCAGCTTGCCGCCGGTGCGACTTGCTGCATTGACGACGTTCGAGGTTCGGCGGATTATCGCGAACGAGTGGCGGAAGTGCTCGTGCGGCGTCTGTTGACCGAAATTGCCGAGGAGGTAAAATAGCATGATGCAACCAGGAATTGTGACACTCGACGTCAACGGGCGCAGACATCAGGTCGCGCTCAATCCCAACGTGACGTTGCTCCAGGCACTGCGCGACCTGGGCTACACCGACGTCAAGAACGGCTGCGAGAAGGGGGACTGCGGCGCGTGCGCGGTGCTCTTGAACGGCAAGGCGGTGAACAGTTGCCTCGTGCTGGCGTGGCAGGCGGACGGCGCAGAGATCGTCACGAACGCGGGCCTGGGGACGATGGATAGCCCTCATCCTTTGCAGGAGGCCTTTGCTGACAGTGGCGCTGTACAGTGCGGCTTTTGCACGTCGGGGATGATCATATCGGCAAAGGCGCTGCTGGACCGAAATCCACATCCCACCGAAGGCGAGATCCGCGAGGCTCTCTCGGGCAATTTGTGCCGCTGCACCGGCTATGGGCAGATCGTGGAGGCGGTTCAGATTGCGGCGGAAAAGATGGGAGGTGCAGAATGAAGTACACGGCAAAACCATTACCCCCGGTCGAATTGCCCGAGCTGCGGCAGGTGGGCAAGCCGCTGCGCCGGGTGGACGCGCTGGGCAAGGCCGTGGGCGCGACGGTCTATGGCGCTGACTATTCGATGCCCAATATGCTTCACGCCAAGGTGTTTCGCAGCAACCTCCCTTCGGCGCGCATCAAGCGGCTGGACGTGAGCAAGGCCCAAGCCCTGCCGGGCGTGGTCTGCGTGTTGACGTCGAAGGATGCGCCGGGCGCTAAACTGACCACAGATATGCCCGGCCAGACCGGGAGGGCGGCGCGCGCCGGTTCGGACGCGCCAGTGCTGGCCGGAGAGGTGGTGCGCTTTGTGGGCGAGCCAATCGCGCTGATAGCGGCAGAGACGCTGGCTATCGCGGAGCGCGCGCTGGAGTTGATCGAGATCGAGTACGAACCCCTCCCGGGCGTGTTCGACCCCATCGAGGCGATGGAGCCTGGCGCTCCCGTGATTTTCGAGCCGGACGCGGATGAACAACATCCGAACGTCGTGGCCCGCTGGAAGATCCGCAAGGGCGACGTGGAAGCGGGTATGGCCGCGTCTGACGTGATCGTGGAGAATACCTTCCGCATGCCCTTCGTCGAGCACGTTTACCTCGAGCTAGAGTCCGGCGTGGCCTGGGTGGACGAACAGGGCGTGATCAACATCCGCGCTGGCACCCAGGTGATCGAGCACTTTCGCAACATCGCCAGGGCAGTGGGCGTCCCGCAGAACAAGATCCGCGTGCGGGGCACCTTGGTCGGCGGCGGCTTTGGGGGCAAGGAGGACATCACGGTCGAGATATTCCTGGCGTTGCTCGCCAAACACACGCAACGTCCCGTCAAGCTGGTCTACACGCGCGAGGAATCTTTTATCGCGCAGTCAAAGCGCCACCCCTTCATCATCACTCATCGCACCGGCGTCAAGAGGAGCGGCCGCATCACCGCCGCCGAGATCGAGATGGTTGCCGATTCCGGGGCTTATCCGTACCTGAGTCCCTACGTGTTGCTCTACGCCACGATCATGGCGAGCGGCCCCTACCGGATCGACAATCTCCACGTAGATAGCGCGGTGGCCGCCACCAACCAACCCTTCACCAGCGCCTTTCGCGGCTTTGGCGGCCCGCAGGCTGCTGTGGCCTACGAGCAGCAGATGGACGAGATCGCCAAGGCGCTCGACCTGGACCCGCTGGAGGTGCGGCGCGCCAACTATATCAAGACAGGCGAGCGGAACGCCACCGGGCAGGTCATCACGAGCGCCACGTGGCTAGAGGAATCGGCCTCGCGGGCGTTGGAGGCGCTGGGCGAACAGACGCCCGATCACGGCCCGGTCAAAGTCGGCCAGGGCTTTGCCTCCTACTTTCAGAGCTATGGCCGCATCACCTGGTTCCACGACACCTCCCGCGCCTGGGTCGGCGTCGAGATGGACGGCACGGTGGTGATCCGGTGCGGCGCGCCCGACATCGGGGCCGGGCAGGTCAACAGCCTGTGCCAGATCACCTCGGAGGTATTGGGGGTGCCACTGGAGGACGTGACGGTCTACAGCACCGACTCGGCGGTGACGCCGCTGGCGGGCACCTCGACGGCCACGCGCCAGCTCTACATGTCGGGCAGCGCCACGCTCCAGGCCGCCAATGCCGTGCGCGACGTGCTGCTCGACCGCGCATCCAAGCACTTTGAGGAAAAGCCTGAGGATCTCGATCTGGCGGACAGTAAGGTGTTTGTCAAGAATGCTCCAGAGCAATCGCTGCCCTTGAAGAAACTGGTCGCGATGTGCGCTTCCGAGGGCTTGCCGCTTTCTAACCTCGCTCTGTTCACGGCTCCCTTCACCGACGGGATCGACCCAGAGACCGGCCAGGGGGACGTGTATCCTGACTTTACCTTCGGCACACAGGCGGTCGAGGTCGCGGTAGACACGGAGACGGGCGAGATTACGCTGCTCAAGAGCGTCGCATGCCACGACATTGGCCGCGCCATCAACCCCGCCGCCGTCGTCGGGCAGATCGCGGGCGGCAGCCACCAGGGGTTGGGCTACGCGCTGACGGAGTATTACGTGATGGAGAACGGTGTGACCAAGACGCCGTCGCTGGCCGAGTATCTGATCCCCACGGTGCTCGATTTCCCCACCACCCAGGTGATCATCCTCGAATCGGGGACGGGCGTGGGACCGTTCGGCGCGAAGGGCATCGGCGAGCCGGCGTTGACGCCGGCCGCCCCATCTGTTGCGAACGCCGTCGCCAACGCCATCGGCGTCCGCATCCACGAGTTGCCGTTGACGCCCAAGCGGGTGTTGGAGGCGTTGGGCAAAGTAGAGAGCAGCAAGTAGAGATCGGGAGGGGAGATGCGTACCCACACTCATCGTTTACCTGGGTTGGTGCTCACGGATCACGAGTTCACCGTACCGCTGGATCACGCCTTGCCGGATGGCGAACAGATCACGGTTTTCGCTCGCGAGGTGGTGGCGCCCAGCAAGGAGGATGACGACCTGCCCTGGCTGGTCTATTTTCAGGGCGGGCCTGGCTTTGGCGCTCCGCGCCCCGAAGGGAACACCGGCTGGCTGAAGCGGGCGCTGCAAGAGTACCGCGTGCTGCTGCTCGACGACCGTGGCACAGGCCGCAGCACGCCGGTCAACTATCAGACGTTGGCCCGCTTCGCCGCGCCCCAGGCCCAGGCAGATTATCTGAAGCACTTTCGCGCCGATTCTATCGTGCAGGATGCCGAATGGATCCGCCGCGCACTGTTGGGGAAGGACGGCCAATGGAGTGGTCTTGGACAGAGCTATGGTGGCTTTTGCCTAGTGCACTATCTGTCGGCTGCGCCCGACGGGTTGAAGGAAGTGATCTTTACCTGCGGGCTGCCGTCGCTGACTCGTTCTCCTGACGACGTCTACCGCGCCACGTACCAGCGGGTGCTCGATCAGAACCGGCGTTACTACGAGCGTTATCCTGCCGACGTGGAACGCGCACGAGAGATCGTGGACTATGCGTCGAGTCGCGTCGTGCGTCTGCCTGGCGGCGGGATTCTGTCGCCGCGGCGGTTTCAGCAGCTCGGTATGGCTTTTGGCAGCGGCGGCGGCTTTGAGAAGGTGCACTATCTGATCGAGGATGCTTTCGTACTGGGCAAGGATGGTCGAGAGTTGAGCTATCCCTTCCTGCGCGGCTTTGAGAACGCATTCCCCTTCCAGACCAATCCGATCTATGCTATCCTGCACGAGTCCATCTACTGCCAGGAGGAGGCGTCCAACTGGTCGGCGGAGCGCGTGCGGGCTGAGTATCCAGAGTTCGAGCTCACGCCGGACCGACCGGTCTTTTTCACCGGAGAGATGATCTATCCCTGGATGTTCGACGAGTACGAGTATTTGCGCCCGCTGAAAGAGGCCGCCGAGATCCTGGCGGCTTACGACGGCTGGTCGCGCCTGTACAACGTAGAGGTTTTGCGGGAAAACAGCGTGCCCTGCGTCGCCTCTGTCTATTACGACGACATGTACGTGGAACGGGTGTTATCCGAGGAGACGATTCGAGACATTCGAGGACTCCGACCCTGGGTGACCAACGAGTACAAACATAGCGGACTGCGCCTTGGCGGCGAAAAAGTGCTCGACCGGTTGCTGGGCATGTTGCACGGAGAGATTTGAAAAAGGCTGGTATCCAACGTAGCCGCGCTTCGCGTACGCGATAGCGCGCAGACCCGCGAGGTATGGAAACCTCGGCTACCTTGCTCCCGAAAGGCATCCGTGTGGATCTAAAGACAGCGCTTGGATTGCGACCGGGTGAGCTGGTCGCCCTCGTCGGCGCGGGCGGCAAGACGACGACCGCTTGGCGGCTGCTGCGCCAACTCGCCGCCGCTGGCAAGCGTGCGCATAAGCGTGTCGTCTTTACGACGACCACGCACATATTCGAGCCGCAGGGCATCCCATTGCTTCTCGCTCTTCGCCCAGAACCGGCAGAGATTGCCCGGAGGCTGACAGAATCGCCATTCTTGGTACTGGCCGTCGCGCGAGGCGAAAGAGGAGACCCGGCGCACGCCGCCCGCAGCCCCTACGCTGCTTCTCCCGTCAAGCTGGTGGGACTGGAGCCGGAGATCGTGAATGATCTGGCACGTCAATTGCCAAAAGTGACCTGGCTGGTAGAGGCGGATGGGGCAAGGGGGTGGCTGCTGAAAGCGCCGGCAGAGTACGAACCGGTGATACCAAGCGAGACCGACCGCGTCATCGTCGTCGCCGGGCTGGACGCGATTGGCAAGCCGCTCGAAGAGGGCGTGGTGCATCGCCCCGAGATCGCAGCCCGCCTTCTCGGCGTTCCCCTGGGCACAGCGATCACGCCGGACCTGTTCGCCCGCCTGGTCGGCCACTCGTCTGGGGGTCTCCGGGGGAGCCCGTCTCAGTCCGAGGTCGTCGTCCTGCTCACTTTATGGACGGATCGTTCTCACATTCACGCCGAACCCATCGCGCGGCAACTTTTGTCAGGCCGGCGCGTTGGTCGGGTTGTCTTGGTCAACTTGAGCATTTCTCATCCTGTGCTAAAGATGTGGCCAGGGTACGAACAATCGCCGACTCGCTGACTCGACAACTCGCAAAGGAGCTACATGTTTGAAGAAATAGAACAAGTATACCAGGCCGCCCTGGAAGCCATTCGCCAGGGAGAATCCGCAGCCATGGCCACCGTCGTCGAAGCCAGCGGCTCGACGCCCCGTGGCGCCTCCGCCAAAATGCTCATCTACGCCGACGGACGGACGGTGGGCACCGTCGGCGGCGGCGGGGTGGAGGCGCGCGTGATCGAGGAAGCGCAGGCCGCCCTCGCCGATGGCCAGTCCCGCGAGTTGGACTACAATCTGGTGGACGACAAGCGCGGCGACCCGGGCATCTGTGGGGGCAGCATGCGGGTCTTTGTCGAGGTGCTCGCGTCCCGGCCCACGCTCTTGATCCTCGGCGGGGGGCACGTGGGGCAGGCGGTGGCGGGGCTGGCGGCCTTTCTGGGCTACCGCATCGCCGTGATGGACGAGCGGCCCGAGATGGTCACGCCCGAACGCTTTCCCCAGGCCGAGACGCGGCTGACGGGAGACGTGGTCCAGCATGTCGCGGATTTCTCGCTCACCGGGCAGACCTACGTGGTGATGGTTACTCCCCATTACACGCTGGACGAAAAGGTGCTGGCGGTGCTGGTTGGCCGCCCTGTGGCCTACGTGGGGATGATTGGCAGCCGTCGGCGCACGACGCTCACTTTCGAGCGGGCGCGGGAGTCGGGGGTTCCTGAAAATTTCCTCGAGCGAATCCACACGCCCATTGGCCTCGACATCGGAGCGGAGACGCCCCGAGAGATCGCCTTCAGCATCCTGGCCGAGATCATTGCCGTGCAACGGGGATGCGCGTAAAACCATAACGAGTTCCAACACGCTTGACATATTTGAACGGCAAGAGTAAGATCGTCGAATATTGTTCGAGGATACTGGTATGCAGAAATCAAGCATCGATCTTTTGCGCGCGCGCCGCGACACGCCAGGTTGCGAAAACGTTTTGCATTTCAACAATGCGGGCGCGGCGCTCATGCCGCAGCCCGTTCTGGGCGCGGTGATCGATCACCTGAAACTGGAGGCGATGATCGGGGGATACGAGGCCGCGGATCGGGCGCGCGATGCAGTCGAGCGCATGTACGACGCGGCGGCGGAGCTGATCCACGGCCACCGCGACGAGATCGCCTTCGTCGAGAACGCCACCCGATCCTGGGACATGGCGTTCTACTCGATCCCCTTCGAGCCAGGCGACCGCATCCTGACGGCCATGGCCGAATACGCCAGCAATTACATCGCCTTCTTGCAGGTAGCCCGGCGGACAGGCGCGGTGATCGAGGTCATCCCCAACGACGAGCATGGCCAGATTTCCATCGCGGCCCTGCGAGAGATGATGGACGAGCGCGTCAAACTCGTCGCCATCACCCATATACCGACCAATGGCGGGCTGGTCAACCCGGCTGCCGAGGTGGGCCAGGTGGCGCGAGAGACGGGCGTGCTCTACCTGCTCGATGCCTGCCAGTCCGTGGGGCAGATGCCGATGGACGTGGCCGAGATCGGCTGCGACATGCTCTCGGCCACCGGGCGCAAATACTTGCGCGGCCCTCGAGGAACTGGTTTTCTCTATGTTCGACGCGACATCGTTGAGACGCTCGAACCCCCCTTTCTTGACCTGCACGCTGCTCAATGGGTCGCTCGTGACCGGTATCAGGTACTCCCGGACGCGCGCCGGTTCGAGAATTGGGAGCGGAACTATGCGGCAAAAATCGGGCTTGGCGTTGCCATCGACTATGCCCTCGGCTGGGGCCTTGATGTGATCTGGGAACGGGTCTCGTCGCTCGCAGAGGAGCTTCGTGCCAGGCTCGAGCAGCTCCCAGGCGTCGAGGTGCAAGACCTGGGAGCCGTGCGTTGTGGAATCGTCACCTTCACCGTCACCGGGCAAGAGCCGCAAGAGATCTGTCAGGCCCTCGGCGAGCGTGGTATCAACATCTCGGTTTCGGGGCTTGACTCGACTCGTCTCGATATGGAATCGCGGTCGCTTAATGGACTGATCCGGGCCTCGGTGCATTATTACAACAGCGAAGAGGAAGTGGAACGGTTCTGTCGAGAGCTTGCTTCGCTTTTATGACTTTTTTCCATCGAAATCCGAGCTACTTGGCGGGTCGGGACAAAGGATTTATCCTCCTGGAGTACCATGAAGACTCAAAAGAGTAACCTTTTCGATAGCAACGTGGCGCAAAGCACTCTCCATGTGGTGGTCAAGGGAGGGGGAGACCTGGGCACAGGGGTCGCCTGGCGATTGCACCGTTGCGGCTTTCACGTGCTGGTGACAGAGGCGGTGCGCCCCACCGTCATCCGCCGGGCCGTTGCCTTTGCCTCCGCGGTTTACGAGGACGTGGTCACGGTGGATGGGATCGCCGCGCGTCTGATGAAAAATGATGCCGAGATCACGGCCTGCTGGGCGGCTGGCGAGGTGCCGTTGTTAGTGGACCCGGAGGGAACGGCAATCAAGCGTCTGCGCCCCGATGTCGTGGTGGACGCGATCCTGGCCAAGCGAAATGTTGGCACGCGCATCACCGACGCTTCCACCGTCGTTGCCCTGGGGCCGGGCTTTATCGCCGGGCTAGATTGCCACGCCGTGGTCGAGACGAACCGCGGCCACAACCTGGGACGGGTGCTCCTGGAAGGGAGCGCTGAGCCGAACACAGGCGTGCCGGGATCCGTGGGCGGCGAGAGCGCCCGGCGGGTACTTCGCGCCCCTGCCGAAGGGGCCTTTCGGACCGTGCGCGCCATCGGCGATCTGGTCCAGGTCGGGGAGGTGGTGGCTTACGTGGGTGACACACCGCTTCGCTCCCGGTTGGATGGAGTGGTGCGGGGGCTTCTCTACGACGGACTCCCGGTTACCATTGGGATGAAGGCAGGGGACGTGGACCCCAGGAGTGTGGTCTCCCACTGCTTTACTATCTCCGACAAGGCGCTGGCCGTGGCGGGGGGGGTGTTGGAGGCGATCCTGCACCTGGGGTAGTTGAACAGGGGCGTATCCAAATCTTGGGGGGAGCGAGCGCTGGTTGAGTAACGAAGTATATCGAAACCAAGCGAGCGGCTCTACAGATCACCCGCTTGGTTCTTCAATGGACAGCAATTCCCGTTTTGGGATTGCCCGACACCCATTTGTAAGTCTGCGGGGGCAGGAGATAGGATTACGGATTGGCGTTTTGGCATCAGCCTCCCAAGGTGAAGCCAGCGAATTCTCTCAGAATGACAAGCAGTAATGGCACAGCCAGGGCAAACACGATAATGTCCCCTTGGCGCTGCGTTCTCTGATGGTGCCTCACAGTTTCTGCCAGGCATGATCACGGAGGAGAAAAGATAACCACTGTGGCTTTGTATCCATAGAGGATAGCTTCGAATAGCTGTGCCATCGACTTGAGATCGATCGTTTTGAAGAGATCCCGCATATGCTCCCACAGTCTTTTCCGGCTACCTTTTTTCTCCAGAACAGCCTGGAACAACTCACAAGCCAGTTGCTGTACCTGATCGACGAGAAAGGCCAGCATCATCAATGCGACAAACACCAGAATGTAGTGAAACCCGTGCTCCTTCCAAGTTGCTATCTGTCGTCCGACGCTCATCGAAAGCGAGCAAGGATGGATCTTTCAAGGAAAACATTGCAAACCCAGACATCAGGGCGTCTGGCACTGAGATCTTGGCATTCTCAGCACGTTGGTCTGTCACCTGCTCGAAATTGGCACGAACCAATGCAAATAGACGATCGGCGGATAGCAGTTTGTTTGCAGTCACTGGGTAACTCATTCTGCTTCGTGTTTTGTGAAAATCCGGCGGCCTCCCGGCTCATTCCATTTACCTCTACTATAGCCCAACTGCCGCAGACTTCAAGTCAGACATCAAAACGGGAATTGCTGTGGCGTCAGCACTGTGCCTTTCACGGGCACAGAGCCATATCCCGCCACTGCTTTCTGGACCACTATCTACACCGATGCCGGGAGTGTGGAACTGACCCTCAGCGCCATCCCCTTGCGCTACGACCCGGTCACCGGCCAGGCGACGCTGTACAATCGGTGGACTTGATGGCCTACTACTACTGCTTCCGCACTCAAGCGGTGGACGCAATAGGTAACCTGGAGGCAGAGCATGCCGAAGCCGACCTCTGTGTGGAGCCGTTACAACTCTACTTGCCGTTGGTGCTGCGTAACTTGGCGCCATAAACTCTGCTCAAGCCGAGACGGACTATGCGCGGTGCTGGGGGATCACGAGCTTACCGGAGGGGAGTATAACAACGTCGGCAGACCAGTGTATCCGACCATGCAGCGTGAGAGTGGCTTCACTCAAAATCCACCAAACTTTCACCGGATCGCTACTGACAGCTATTCGATACTGTGGTAAAATATAACCAGTTTGGTTGTAGGTGAGTTATGACTCAGTTCAATTGGAGGTAAGGTCAAATGGCAAAAACCCACAAAACCCAGGAAAGAAAAACCCACGAAACCGACATAGTAACGCACTGAAGCAGACGTAAAAAAGCGACCCGGTCACATTGCTTGGGTCGCTGTTGATTTGTGTGTAATGTGAACCGCGTCACGTGGCTCAGTCATCCTCGGGAGAGGTTAGCATATAGCCAAAGCCGCGCACCGAGCGAATGTAGCGCTGTCGTTCTGGCTCCAGATTCAGTCGTCGGCGGATCTGGCGAATATGCACCTTGAGCAACTCGCGGGCTTCGTTATCGTTGCCATCGTGTCCCCAGACGGCGCGCAACAGATCCTGGTAACTGACGACCTCTCCGGTGTGCTGGGCCAATGTCAGCAGCAAGCGATACTGCAAAGGCGGTAGCGTAACCCATCGTTCGCCAAGTCCCACTCGCTTCTTACGTGTGTCTATGTGAAGCTCGCCAATTTGGTAAGATGAGGGCGTTGTCCGAATGAGACGCCGAGTTAACAGTGCTCCGTCTCTGATAGCCGCGTTTGGAAGGTCTGCGATGATCAAAGGGGGCCAACGACCAGGCTCGATCAGGTTGAGCACCGTGGTTGGCTCCATTCGAATCAAGGCGGCTCGTTGGATCACCACTAGATCGGGACGGTCCTCTTCGAGACAAGAGAGAGCGTCGGACCAGGTAGTTGCAAAAGTGCAGCGATCCGCCATATCACCCAGTATGGACTTTAGATCGTCGGCGGTGTTTCGGGTCGGCGCGAGAATGAGAATGTGCATCACGATCGTTTCTCCATGACACGTCACTCAGGCTCTTTTTCCTGTGCAAGGATATGATAACATCAGTAGGTTGAAAAGTCAATCGGGAGCGCACCAAAGGGTATAATTCAAAAGTCTGGGGAGCTTTCGACGTAGCCGCGCTTTCCATAGCGCGCAGGCCCGCGAGGTATGGAAACCTCGGCTACATAGCCCCGTTTTATTGAAAAGATACAGTCTGGAGAAAAA
>DAOTUB010000126.1:0-18129 GCA_034437455.1 Anaerolineae bacterium
GACCATGTAGGGGATCGAAAAATCGACTACCTCGTCGCGCTCGGATGTGATCGTGACGCCGTCCGCCACCATGTCGTACTCGCCAGCGGCGGTCGCCTCAAAGATGCCCTCCCAGGCCGCCTCGACGAACACGGGCGTGCAGTTGAGCACCTCGCAGATAGCGCGGCAGGCGTCATAGTCCCAGCCCATCGCCTCGTTCGTCGCTTCGTCGATGTAGTTAAAGGGCGGGTAGGCGTTCTCGACGCCGATGTTTATCTCGCGGCCTCCCAGGTCGTGTTCCGCAGAAGGTGCCTTGGTGGGAGCCGCTGTCGGCGCCGCCGGCGCCTCGGTGGGTGGCGCCTTGGTGGGCGCTTCAGTGGCAGACGGCCCACAGGCCGCTACCATGGTCACTACGATTGCCAAGATTGTCATTAGATGTAGCATCTTGGTGGTTTTCATCATCATCTTCTCCTTCATCTCGCCTCATTTTTTGAACGTCAGTTTAATCTACCTATATCCATGCAAAAACTCGAATATCACCCCAGTCAGCCACCTCCTTTCGAGACGCCTGTTACAAATCGGAAAAACCTAGACCGAGCCTGAGTCTATCACGGCTAGGATGAAAAGTCAAGAAAAGGCCGAGTCGCCCAAGACTATGGAGATTCGAGAAATTCCTTCAGCGCCTCCTTCCAATGGCGCAGCCGAATGCCAAGCGCAGCAGCAGCGGTATTGGCTAGAGGGGCAAAGCGCGGCGGGGTAGAGGCGCGCTCAAAGTCGTCCAGCGTGACAGGCTCGACAGGCACGTCCTCTCGCCCGCCGAGGCGCAAGACCTCGCGGACATAATCGTAGCGGGAGACGTAACCCGCGTTGGTGAGATGATAGACGCCGTAAGCCCCGGTGTGGATGAGCTTGGCCAGGGCGACTGCCAGGTCTGGGGCGTAGGTGGGATTGCCTACCTCGTCAGTCACGACCCGCAGCGCGCCTCCCTGTGTTGAGCCTGTCGAAACATCATCGGCCAACTGGATGATGCGGTGGGGATTGGAAAAGTTGCGGCCTCCGGGAGCATACAGCCAGGCGATGCGCACGATGTAAAAGCGGTTGAGCAGGTGACGGACGAACCACTCCCCGCCCGCCTTCGACCGGGCGTAGGGGTTGATCGGATGGAGCGAATCCCACTCCCGGTAAGGCTCCGTCGCCGCGCCGTCAAAGACCTCGTTGGTGCTGATATAAACCATCGCCGCGTCGCTCGCAGCGCAGGCCAGGGCGACGTTCTGTGTGCCCAGCGCGTTGGCGCGATAGGCTTGTTCGGGATCGCGGGCGCAGCCGTCCACGTCAGTCCAGGCGGCGGTGTGGATCACCACGTCGGGAGCAAAGCCGGCGATGGCCGCGCCGATGGCCTCCCGATCCGTAATATCCAGCTCCGGCAGATCGCAGCCCGCCAGCGTATCCTCAACCAGCGCTGCGTAAAGCTCGCGGCCCAGTTGTCCCTTGCAGCCGGTGATAAAAACGCGCATCGAACCTCCTGTGGTAACAATCTCGCGAGCCTTATTGTACCCCAGGAGAACGACAGCGGCAAATCACAGCGGCGGGCCAGCGAGACACACATCGGTTCCCACTGGCCCGCCGTCCCGATCCGTTACTGTCCTGAAATCCGCTGTTCTAACCGCCGCGCACGACGAGAGGTAGATAGATCTTCCATTCGACGTTGGCGATGTCGATAGTGTGCGTGATTGTTTCAGTACCCCCACAGTTCTCGACTGTGACGGTGATACCTTGTAGACCGGCAGAGTTCCAGGTGTAATTGGCGATAGCATTCCCTTGTCCCGTCAAAGGCGTCGGCGACCACGTGTACGTGATGGACAGACTGGCATTGGGTGGTGTGGCGTCGACTGTGAAGGTGTAGGTTATGCCCACCGTGCCCGTTTCTGGACCGGCGATAGACCCGCCCGTCAGAGCCACGCAGACGAACTCATCGGCGCCGAGGTCATGGCCCACGTCATAGGGCCGCGCCTGGCCGTCAATGTCGGTATTTATCCCGGCAGGTATGCCTTCGCCGATGGCTGCCGAGATACTGGTCAAGTGATAGCCATCGGGGGCAAAGGCCGGATCGCCGCTGCGATCGTTGAGCCGGGTGACGCTGCCCGCTCCACCCGTGTCGGTGGTCGTGTTGGCGTGCCACAACGTACCGTTGAGGGCGACCGCATTGCCCGCCGTGACGATGACGCCCACGCCGTGCCCGACGACGATAGTATTGGTCATCGCCACGCTGCTGTACTCCCCTGCCAGGCTGGTGATGTAGACGCCGCTGCCGTCGCTGCCAATGTCGGTGGTACGGTTGCGGGCGATGGTTGTGTGCAGCAACTGGGCTGCGGTGCGGACGGCATAGATGCCCGCTCCGTACATCAGAGCCTCGTTGTCGGCGACGACGTTGTTGACCAGCGTGGGAGCGCCTCCCTCCAGACCCAACCCGCCGCCCATCGCGGCGGCAACGTTGCCGTTGATGAGATTGTCGCTCAACACCGGATCGCTAAAATAGACCCGAACACCCGCCGAGTGTCCAGCGTTGTTGTCGGTAATGACGTTGCCGGTGAGCATTGCGCCACTGTCGCTTGAAATCGCCACACCTCCCCCGCCGTTGACCACGCTGTTTCCGGTGATGGTGTTGCCGGTGAGTTCAGCGTCGCCGCCCGAGATCGACACTCCACCGCCCCAGTCGTGGCCCTGATTGTCGCGCACGACATTGTTGCGCAACGTGGCCGGACTTGTGTAAAGGGCCACGCCGGCCCCACTGCCGTCGGGCGCGGTGTTCTGGGAGATCGTGTTAGCGATCAGAGTGGCCGCGCTTTGGTACAGGAATAGACCGCCGCCCACATCGGTTGTCGTGTTGCTGTAAATGACATTGCCGCTGATGACGGCGCTTGCTCCATTGACATAGATCCCGCCGCCCACATCGCCCCAGTCCATCCCGCCCAATCCCGTAGCATCGCCGCCGGTGATGCGCAGGCCCTCTATGATGGGCGCGATGCTGCCAGCGATGTAGAGCACTCGCCCGCGTCCCAGTGCGTCCAGCGTCGTCGGGTTGGCGACGGGATCGGGCGTGGTCCAGTTGGTGACGGTGTAGCCGCCCCGCAAGGTGATGCCCTTCGTGACGTAGGCGATCTGGGCCAGCCCGCCCCGATCGTTGACGGCGGTGCAGCGCCCGGCCAGCTTGACCAGGTCGCCCGGCTGAGCCGCGTCGACCGCCGCCTGGACGGTGTGATACGTGGTAGCGCCGTCGTTGATGCGCGCGTGGCAATCGCCGACGCCGCTCAGGTTGAGCAGGCTCACTACTCGCAGCGATAACTGCGACGCCGCGCCGTCGACGGTCAGCGTCTCGGTGATGGATTCGTACAACCATTCCACGCCCACAACGCTCAAGGTAGTGGTCAGCGTGTGCCATTCATAGGCCGATTCGCCGCTCCCGCTCCAAGTCAACGCTCCTGTGCCAGTGACGACCGTTCCTACGTCGTAAATCTGGCCCGTCAACATCAACCCTGGCCCCCAAACCTGCGCCAGCGTGAATGTGACGTCCGCCGTGTGGGTCACCCACCCCCGGTCTATGATGGTCAACGTATCGCCATCTTGTACCGTGAACTGACCGGCGTCCCACGACTGAGGCGCGCCGTCGTTGACGCGCACCGTCTTTTCCCAGGCGGGCTGGGGACGCGGTTGCTGAAAGTGGAGGATACGCTCCGGCAATTGCAGCGGCAGGCCCGCCGCCGTCAACGTCTCGGTCAGCGTGCCTGCGTAATCGGGCGAGGCAACCGCGCGCAGTGTCTTGGTCAGGACGTGCCAGGCGTTGACGGTGGCGGTGGGCGCAGACCAGACGGCGGTGCGGCTCACTTGTGCCACGTTGCCGATGGTAGCATCGTAGCTCTCCCATTCCAGCGCCGAGGTCCACGCCTCGCCGAGAGTGAAAGAGATGCCGCCGCTGCCCGTGATCCACACTCGTTCGACGATTGTGACGAGCTCGTCAGGCACGACGGTGAACGGGCCGCTGTTCCACGCCTGGAACGCGCCGTTGCCAACGCGAATCCGCTTCTCCCAGGCCACGTCGGGCGGGACAGACGGGAACTCGTCGGCGCCCAGGTCGTAGCCCGCGCCTTGGGGACGACTGTCGCCATCTATGTCGGTCGTCACGCCCCCCGCTGGCGCGACCCCACGGTCGAGCGCCAGCGAATCGACGCCGATGTGGTAACCGTCGGGGGCAAAGGCCGGGTCGCCGTTATAGTCGTTGGTGTGAATGACGTTGCCGCCCCGCGGTGTGACATTGGCGTGCCAAAGGGTGGCGTTCAACGTGGCCGTGTTGTCCACCGTCACCGTGATGCCAATCTCGTGATCGACGATGATGGTGTTGGTCATAACCACAGTGCTATACTCGCCAGGGCCTTTATTGGTGACGTGGATACCGCTTCCATCGCCGCCGGTGTTGCGGGCGACCGTCGTGTGCAGCAAGCGGGCCGAAGAGCGAGTGATATAGAGGCCAGCGCCGTACACAGTGGCTTGGTTATCAGCCACGACGTTGTTGACCAGCGTGGGGGTTCCCGATTCCAAATCGATGCCCCCACCACGGTCGGCGGTGTTACCGGTGATAATGTTGCCACTTAGAAGAACGCCGTAACTGTTATAAATGTATATCCCGCCGCCTTCATCATCCGCCGCGTTGCTGTAGACGCGGTTGTTGGTCAACGTGGCTGCGCTAAAGTCCACGGATATACCGCCGCCATAGTCGTCGGTGCTGTTCTCAAAAACCACGTTGCGATTCAGGGTTGCGTCACTGCTGTCAAGCGTGATCCCCCCTCCCCATCCATTAGCGCTCGTATTACTGTGGACGATATTGTCGTTCAGGGTAGCCGGGCTTTGCCGCAGACATATCCCTGCCCCGCCGCCATCACTGGCAGTATTGTTGCCAACGGTGTTGTTGGTCAGCGTACCATCGCCCTGGTATAGAATCACGCCGCCGCAGAGAGGCGCGGTGTTGCTGTAGACGTGGTTGCCGCTGATGACGGCCGTCGCTTGATAGACATAGATGCCGCCTCCGACATGGCCAGTCCAAAAATCGCCGACCCAAACGCCTCCCAGATCCGCCGCATCTCCGCCAGTGACGCGCAGTCCCTCGACGGTGGGCGCGATTCCACTGCCGACGATGGCGATGGCCCGGCCTTGTCCCTGGGCATTGAGGATAGTGCGGTAGGTCTCCGGATCCCGCATGGTAAAATCGTCGTTGTAACCGCCCCGGAGGGTGATCGACTTGGTGATGACCACGATCTGAGTGGCGGTGAAGGTATCGGTATTGAGGCTGGCGACGTTCTGCACGCCGACATAAGCGCCCTGGGCCACCTTGACGACGTCGCCATTGTCCGCAGCGTTCACGGCGGCCTGGATGGACGAATAGGTACATCCGCTAGGGCAGACGAATAGATCATCGGTAGGTGCGGCGTGGGCGAGTAATCCGCCATTCAGCAGCCAAAGCAGAGCGATTGCAACAGTGCAGGCCGCCAGTGTGCTACTTGCGAGTACAATAGTTTGCTTGTGCATTTCAGCTGCTCCCTTCCTAAATAAAATCTGTGTCCAAACGTATTCTCACACAAAAACGTTTGGCGGCAAATCGCGAATGAGTGAATCGAATTGGTATCTGCTCGCCAGAGTTGCTGTCCTGCAATCCACTGCTTTAAGAGTTGCGCACGACAAGCGGCAGGTAGATGTGCTGCGGTGATTTCAACGTTCCCCACGTCGCACCACTGACAAAGGTGTTGGTGAGCAAGTTCACGATGGAGCCTGTGTCAAAGCTCCCATCGGCGTTCACCTTGATCTTGGACAGGACGCCCGCCGAAGGCTGGCTCAACCAGGAAGAGTAGAGCAGCCAGCCGCCGTCCGGGCTCCAGCCGTATAGGTAGACGTTGCCCAGGTTGTAATTCGGGTCGGCAAAGTAAACCGAGCCTAGCAGGCTTCCACTGGTCGCGTCGTAAACCAAAAGATAGACGTACACATTGTCGGAGTAATAACTGCCCTTAAAGGCGAGCTTGCTCTCATCGGGTGACCAAAAGACGTCCTCGCCGCCCCTCCAGTTTGCGTCGCTTGCCATATCCACCAGCAACTGACGGTTGTTACCGTCCTTGTCGGTGGTGTACAGGCCCCGGATCGTGGGGCAGCCCAGCTCAAAGTCCATGATGGCCAGTTTCCCGGACGTTCGCGCCACGTCAAAGCCATTCACACCAGGAATGCCGCAGCCCTGCGTGGCGGAGTAGACGTTGGTGTAGGCCGAAGCGTTCACGCCGGTCCACTGGACGCCGCTCATATCCAGCATGTGGTAGATGCGGCTGCCGTAGAGCACCGGGCGCTGGAACGCCATGCGGTAACTGTATTCAGGCGTCAGGTCCTGGTGAGCGGCGCTGCCGGAGGGGACGTAGATTTCCACGGCCTGGTTGTAGGTGAATCCATCCTGATAGGCCACGATCCAGCGTTTGCCCACCGGGACGTTGTCAAAGTGGTAGGAGCCGTCGGTCCCCGCCCACACAGAGTCCTTCCCTTCCAGGAAAACCTGTCCGGCCAGGGGAGGGCCGGTCGAACTCTCATAGACCTTGCCCTCCACACTGCCGCAGGGGCAGGGCTGATCCCACAGGCCGGATTGAGGGCCGGGGGTGATCTGGTCGTGCCAACTGCCGTCGGAAGCGATGCGGAAGAGGTTATAGTCGGCAGGAGTCCAGTAACGGGCGTGGTCGGAACTAGAGTAGATGGCGCCGCCATCGGGCGCCACGCGGAGATCGTAGATGCGCGCCGTGGCGTCTCTGGAGTGGCTGTGAAAATCGAACAGTTTGGCCTTTCCACTGCCGTCGGGGTTCAAGGTATAGAGTGTGTCGTCGGTCAAGTCGTTGGCGATGGAAACGATGATCTTTTCCAGAGTTGTCCCGTCAGCGCCCACTGATATACCTCCATCCCCTGGCAACCACGCCAGCGCCAGCAGACCGACCAGGGTGACGGCCAGGGCGAATGTTTTCTGTCGTTTGCTTTTCATCGAGTTGTGCTCCTTCCGTCCGTTGATTTCTCAATCCGCTGTTGTGTGGGAGCGGCGGGCCAAGCCACGTCCTGGCTGCTGGCCCGCCGCCCCGATCCGTCGGTATCCCAATCCGCTGTTGTCCTGCGCTCTGTCGTTCTAGTGATTGCGCAGCACCAGCGGCAGGTAGACGTACTTTATGCCGATCTCGATAGTGTGACTGTCGTTCTTCGAGCCGCCACAGTTGCCAGCGCTGACGGTAATCTGGTACTCGCCTGACTGGCTCCAGCGATAGGTGGCGTTGGCTGTACTTTGTCCGTCGACCAACCCACTGCTCGACCAGGTATAGGCGATCGGTTCGGTGGCGTTCGGCGGTTGCACGGTGGCAGTAAAGACATAGTCGGTGTCCTTGTCGCCCGTCGTTGGGCCGCCAATCGTCACGCTGGCGAGGGAGTCGGTGCAAGTCTGTTGCGCGCTGAGGGTGATGTTGTGGGTTTCGTTAACGGAACCGCCGCAATTTTCAGCCGTGACGCTGAGAGCGTGCGCGCCGGTGATGCTCCAACTGTAGGTAGCGTTGACCGTGCCCTGCCCGCTGACCAGTCCGTCGCTCGACCAGGTGTAGGTGAGCGGTGCCGTGGCGTTGCTGGGATCGGGCGAGGCAGTAAAGTCGTAGTTGACGTTGGTGTAGCCCGCATCAAGCCCGGTGATCGAAACGTCGACGATGGGCTTGGGACAGGCGAGGCTGATGCTGACCGGTTGGCTGTCAACGTGAGGCGCGCCGCCGCAGTTCTGGGCAGTGACTTGGACGTTTTTGCTGCCGGCGCTGGTCCAGCGGTAACTTGCCTGGCTGGTTCCCTGCCCGCTGATCAACCCATCGCTCGACCAGGTGTAGGCGACGGGAGCGGTGGCGTTGCCCGGTTGCGGGCTGGCGGTGAAGAGCAACGTCTGCCCCGTGTCGCCCGACGATGGGCCGCTGACGCTCACGCCGGTGAGCGGGACGGGGCAGGCTGGCGCTTCTGCACCTGCACCGGGCCAAAAGCCACTGTACAGGGTATAGTTGCCGCCAGTGAGGGAGGGGCCTGGCTCCGGCTGTCCCACAGTGCCCGCGAGTGTGTAGCTACTGCCGCTGACCGCGCCGCCGCCGCTGTCCACCGTCCACCAACTCAGATCATAGCCGCCGCCCGTCTGCGCCAGGACGATGCCGCCGGCCAGGAGCAAGATCGCCAGGGCCAGCAGAAACGTACTCCGCTTGATCGGGTTCTTCATCATCGTACCTCCTCTAGCCGCACGTCTTCGTAGCCCAGCCGATGAGCGACGATGCGATAGTCGAAGGAGACGTTCGATGCGCCGCCTCCCAGCTCGCGCACCTCGAAGGAAATTGAGGTCTTGGCTGCGACGTACAGCCCTTTGCAGTCACCCAGGGGGGTGAGAAAGACGTGATACTCGTCCAGATCGACCGTCTCGGCAAAAATGGGATCGATACTGACAGTAGCCACGCCGTTCACCAGCGCGCCGCTGCCAAAGTCTTCGACCCAGACGTCGGGACTCTCCATTGCGTACAGTTTTTGCGCGCCATACTCCTCGGTGTCCACGATGGAGGCTGCCGTGCCAGAGTGACAAATCTCCCAGATCGGGACGATGGTGCTATCATCGGGATCAAAGATCGAGAAACAGGAGTTGGCGTCGTCGTCGTTGTTATCCAGATAAACAAAGACATCATCGTTGCTTAGCAAAGAAAGGCTACTATCGCTGTTGTCGTCAGCCGCGATCACGCCCCAGGCGCCCGCCAGACGAATATCCCCCGCGATCCTGGAACCCGAGTCCTCTCCTGCGGCGTACAGGCCAACGTTGTTGTCGTTGCGAAAGTAACCACCGTAACTGGCTGAACTCGTGCTTTCCGTTTGGCCAAAGACGCCATAGCTCGTGCCGGTGGGATCCATCCCACGGCCTTGTACGCCAAAGAATCCACCCTCGCCATACACGCCCTTGCCTGAGAGCGAATCCGCTTTGCCGTAGACGCCATAGGTGGTGCCGCTGCCGGTGGCGATGCCCACGGTACCGGTAGTGGGAGCGGCGCCGCGAACGCCAGCGCCGTTGACACTGGCGCCTTGCACACCGTCGCTACTGGTGCTGATGCCGCCCACTCCGGGGTTGTTGTTGCTCCAGCCGACGACGCCGGTGCCGTTATTGCTGGTGCCATACAGACCGGGCTGCTCGGCGCTGTCGCCCCAGACTCCTACTCCTATCCCAAAAAGCCCGGGCAAGATCCCCGACGGAGCGCCAGCCACACCGTACACGCCGTAGCCACCGGACGAGTTGGCTTTCCCATAGAGTCCATGCGTCGTGCCGCTGTCGGCGGTGGCGATACCCACGGTGCCGGTAGTGGGGGCCGTGCCGTAGACGCCGGTGCCGCCCGACGAAAAACTCAGACCATAGACGCCGTACGCTTTGCCGCTGTCGGCCTCCGCTCGGCCCAGGACGGCCACGCCTCCCTCCTCCGATGCGGTAGCGCCCCAGACACCGATGCCTTGCCCACTTTGCGAAGATGCTTGCGCCAGCAGCGCGCTCGCCGAACCGCCGGCGCTGGTCTGCACATTCAAACTGTTAGATACTGCGCCGCTGATGACTGCCCCTGGCCGCAAGCTGTTGGCGTAGGGAGCGGCGGTGAGCGTCACGCGCGGGGTCAGGGCCGCTCCTCCGCTGCCGCAGTTCACCCCAATATTCAAATAGCGAGCGTCGCCGGTAAAGGCGTCGCTGCCAAAGTCCAGCGGCACGCTGAAATAACCGTCGTTCACCTCCACGCCGTTGGCAGCCTGCGCGGCCACCTGGCTGCCCCCGTCGAGGGCGGTCCACAGACTGAACTCAAAGTCGCAGGTACCGTCTACCGCAGCGCCATTATCGAGCAGCCGCCCCTGGTAGGTAAAGGCGGCGCCCACAGCGGCCTGGGGGCCTAGCGGCCCCGCCTCTTGCGCCTGAGCACGGTGGGTCACGATGATGCCGCCCACCAGAACGAATACGAATCCCAGAACCATCAACAGATTGAACAAAGTCTTGTGCTTCATTTTCATTTTCTCCTTTATTGTGAATGTACGAACCTTGTTTTTGAATGTGCGGAGCAGATTTGCCCCGCCGTCCTAATTGTGCGCCACGAGACCATCAACTGAGTTCAGAACGAGCGGCAGGTACACGGCAAAGCCAACGAGTTTGGGCGTCGAAAACTCGGAGGTGTTGCCGCTCGAATCGGTATTGGTGGCGGTCACATAAGGCCCAGAGATCGCGCCACTGTAGGTCCAGTTGCCGCTGGCGCCTGTGTTGGCCAGCGGAGCATGCCACGTCTCTCCTTCGTTGCCATCGTCAGAGTAGATGTGGATCGTACACCAGGCGCAGCCAGTGCCCGATGCGCCAGCTTTGCTGGCACTGGTAATGGTCGGCGCGGCCAATTCGGTGTTGCCGCCATCGTAGAGATTAATGCCAGCGCCGCCGTTGTCGTGAATACTGTTGGCCGCGATGGTATTGCCCGTCGCGCCGCTGCCATAGACGAGCACGCCATCATAGTAACTGCCCGAGATCACGTTCCCTTTGCCGGGCGCATTGCCGCCGATGACATTGTTCTGCGCGCCATCTTTGATATAGACCCCATACTGGCTATTGCCCAGGTTGGCCGCGCCGCTGGCATCAGGGCCGACATAGTTGCCAGAGACGGTGTTGTTCGTCGTGCCGCTGCCTTCGATGAGGACGCCATGCCTGCCGTTGCCCGAGATGACATTGCGCTCGTTCGCCGTGTCGCCGCCGATGGTGTTGTTGTGCGCGCCATTCTGGATGTGAACCCCATCAGAGATATTGCCCAGGTCGGCGGCGCCGTTGGCGGCAGGGCCGATATAGTTGCCAGAAACGAGATTGCCCGTCGAGCCGCTGCCAGAGATGGAGACGCCAGCGCCGCTGTTGCCGGAGATGACGTTCCGTTCACCGGCCTCGTCGCCGCCGACCGTATTGTTCTGCGCGCCATTCTCGATAGAGACGCCGCTGGCGACGTTGTACAGGGCGGCTGTACCGCCAGCATTGGGGCCGATATAGTTGCCCGAAACAACGTTGCCCGTCGTACCGCTGCCGTAAATGGCCACACCATGATTGCTGTTGCCCGAAATGACGTTTCGTTCGCCAACCTGGCCGCCGCCGACGGTATTGTTCTGCGCGCCGCCATAGATAGCGACCCCGTCAGTATTGTCCAGGGCAGCCGCGCCGCTGGCATCGACGCCGATATAGTTACCAGAGACGGTGTTGCTCGTCGCGCCGCTGCCAAAGATAGACACGCCCGTACTGAGGTTGCCCGAAATGACGTTCCGTTCGCCAGCGGTGTCTCCGCCGACGGTGTTGTTCTGCGCGCCGCCGCTGATCGAGACCCCACCAAGCGAGTTACCTCGCTTGACCGCGCCGTCGGCGCTCAGGCCGATCGTGTTGCCGGAGATGACGTTGCCCGTCGTGCCGCTGCCCTCGACGTTCACGCCCATACCATAGTTACCCGAGATGACGTTCCCTTCGTCAGCCGTCGCGCCGCCGATGGTGTTGTTCTGTGCGCCACCCGAGATAGAGACGCCGTCAAGGGTGTTTCCCAGGTCAGCCGCGCCATCGGCGTCGAGGCCGATGATATTGCCAGAGACGATACTGCCCGTCGCGCCGCTGCCAGAGATAGACACGCCAGCGCTATTGTTGCCGGAGATAACGTTCCGTTTGCCAGCCGTGTCGCCGCCGACGGTATTGTTCTGCGCGTCGACGCCGATAGAGACCCCGTGCAGCGCATTGCCCAGATCAGCCGCGCCGCTGGCATCGGTACCGATATAGTTGCCAGAGACGACATTGCCCGTCGTGCCGCTGCCATACATGAGCACACCGTGATAGGCATTGCCCGAGATGATGTTCCTTTCGCCAGCCTCGTCGCCGCCGACGGTATTATTTTGCGCGCCATCGTAGATGGCGACGCCATATTGGTTGCCCAGCGGGATCGTACCGCCGGCGTCGGTACCGATGTGATTGCCAGAGACGACGTTGCCCGTCGCGCCGCTGCCAGCGATGGCGATGCCTTCCTGGGTACAGTTGTTGATCGTCAGCCCCTCGATCACATTGCTGGCCGAGGCGATAGCGAGCCCATAACCAAACGTACCGCTTCCGTCAATCACGATCTTGAGCACGGCCGGCGTCGCGCCCGTGGCCTCCAAAGCGCCGGTTTGGCTGTAGCCGTCAATCGTGATGCCGCCGCCGGTCAAGGTGGGCAGAAAACTGCCCAGCGTGATGGTGTGCACGCCACTGCCTGAGATGGCAAAGCTGATGGTGTCCGGGCCAGTCGAGTTGTTAGCCAGGATGATCGCGTCGCGCAGAGAGCAATCGCCGTCGCCGCACGAGCCATCGTTCTCATCCGCGACAGTGTCAACAGTGTAAGCGTCGGCCCGGGCTATGTAGCTCACTGGCAATAGAGCCAGCGCGAGGACCAGGATGATCAGCAGATTAAGTGTGTTGCGCTTCATTTTCAGTCTCTCCTTCAAACAAGTTTACGAGTTCAAGAATTACAACCCCTTTTTGCTCTATGTCATTTCCTCCTCCTCCGATTTCACGTCTGGGTCTTGCGCCAGCGACCCAGTGCGCGTTTCGATGAAAGCCAGCAGCTCTGCCACCTGGCGAAAATAGCGCGTTGCGCCCGTGGAGGCGTGCTGCACCCAGCCGCGCCATTGATGAGGTCGCTTACCGTCCTCCCACCAGACGCGGAGGACGAACGAGTCGCTCCGGTGTTGCCTGTCACGTTTCACGTTTCACATCCCACGCACGATTCGCGGCCTTTTTTTCTTCTGGCTTTTACGTGCATACCGGATGTAGCATACAACAACAGTGTCTCTCAAGTGTCTTGCTGAGAGAACAGGGTCAGGGGAACCTTGGGGCCATTTGGGGGGATTGATCTCAGGCGCGAGCGCCTCGGGTGGATACAGCGTGACCCGCTGCACGCAGGGCGGCCAGATCGCGCTTGATGGTGCGCTCGCTGACGTTGAGGACATCGACCAGGTCCGCCACGGTGGGAGCGGCAGACTGTCGGGCAGCTTCCTGCAACAAGCGCAAGATGCGCTGGCGGCGGCGGGCGACCTTGCCGGAAATGGCGTCGTCATCGGGCGTCGCCAGCGTCCAGGTGACCTCGACCATCTCCTCGGCGCGCAGGGGGCGGCCGGTGGGCGCGTCAACGTGAGGAAGTTGGACATCGATCTGGTCGAGCTGCGACTGGGCGCTCGTTTCCGTTTCGAGTTGCGCCAGATCCCACGCCATTTCCAACCGCTGGAATAACGTCCGTGCCTCGTCTACCATTGCCGCACCGCGTTGGACCTCGTCAGGGTCGGATGAACGTCTCAGATAGAGTCCATAGGCGGCCAAGCTGCGACCTAGCTCGGCCTCGGCGCCAAGTTCCCGCAGAATGTGAATACTCTTCTCAAAGTGAGCGGTCGGTTTTTCAGCGGCCCTCTCACTGCCGAGATGGATGACGACCTGGCCCATTGCCCGGTGGGTTACACCTAGCGACCAGAGATCTTTTTTCTCTTCAGCTTCTTGTAATCCCGCGCGAGCATGTTTCAAGGCACTCTTGTCCACATCCAGAAACACGAGGGCCGAGTAGGCGTGGATGATCGGGACATAATTTTGCTCCACGCTGACAGACGCCACATCCAATGCTTGTTTCAGTGTCTCCTGGGCTCGATCCAGGTTACCCAGGTGATAGTAGGCTCTTCCTAATTCGGCCAACGTCTCGGGTTCCAATGCCCGGTCGCCAATTTTCCGGGCGATCTCCAGGGCGCGTTGAAAGGAAGGAATGGCTTGAGTTGGGTCGCCATGTTCCAAAGCTGCCAATCCCAGATCGTGTAAAGCGGCGTCCTTTCCATAAGGATCATCAATGATGTTGGCGATCTCTAACGCCTCTTGTGCAGCCTCTCTCATGCGATCAAATCGTCCTAGATAATAATAAAGCATAGCCAGGTTGATGAGAGAATAGGAGATACCGGCCTTGTCCTCTATCCGGCGGCGGATAACCAGGGACTGTTCCAAGAGAGAGTAGGCTCTGGCAAAAGCGCCCACGTGGTAGAAGCTGGCCCCCATGCGATTGAGACAATCGGCCAGGCTCGCCTGCTCGTCCAGTTGCTCAAAGATGATCGCCGCCTGTTCGTACAGGTCAATGGCCTGTTGATAGTGGCCCTGGTTGCGGAGTGCGTTGGCCTGATTGAACAACCCAGTGGCGATCTCCGATTGGAGGCCATCTGTCGCTGCCAGGCCCAAGGCTTGCTGGGCAATCGCCACGGCGCCGCCAAAGTCACCTCGCTGGAACTGAAGATAGCTCAGATGATTTAGCGCGCGAGCCTGACCGATTCGATCGCCCACTTTTTCTGCAAGCGCATAGGCTGCCCGAAAGTCCGCTTCCGCCGGGTCGAACCGACCAGTTTCCTGACAAATCTCCCCTCGGGCCTGATACAGATCGAGACCGAGATGCTCGTCAGATGGTCGCAGATGTCTCCAGGCTTCCAGCGCCCGGCTGTAGTAATCAATCGCTTCAGCGCCAGCGTAGATGGCCCTGGCCCGGTCGCCAGCTCGCCGATTGTAGGCGGCAGCCTTGTCCCACAGCTCTCCCCGGCTGAAGTGATGGGCCAACGACTCGATCCGCTCAGGGTGCAATCTTTCCAGCGCCAGCCCGGCTCGCTGATGCAACGCCCGACGATGCTCCGGCGAGATCGCTTGATAGACGGCTTCTCGAATGCGATCGTGCTCAAACCGGTAGCGAGCCTCCGTCTCCGGCGCGACGAGAAAACCACGTCTTTCCATCTCTGCAAGTACAGGGAGCAAAGCGGTCATTTCCATCTCGCTGACTTGGACGAGGGTGGGAAAATCGGCATCGTCTCCGAGCACGGCGACCTGTTCCAGTACGGCGCGCGTTGGAGGAGATAGATGCGCCAGTCGTCCACCGATCAGTTGATGGACCGAGGCCGGGGTACGTACTGGCTGATCCTCGGGGGGAAACAGCCAGCCGCCATCATCCGATGGGACGAGAGAACCCTGTTCCAGCAATGCTCTCAAGGTCTCTACCAGAAAAAGCGCGTTGCCTCCTGTTTCACCCTGCAATCGCCAGGCGAAAGCGACAGCTTGGGCGTCCGTCTTGCTCACGCCCAAAGCTCGTTGGACCAGAGCTGTGGCCTCTGCCTGCTCAAAGGGAAGCAGACAAAGCCGCAAGAGAGGCGTCGTCTGACCCAAGGACTCGAGGGTCTTCCAGACGGCATCATGCTCGCGAGCCTCGGCGGTGCGGTAGGTGAGGATAAGAAACACGCGGTTGTCAGAGAGGTAGGGAATCAGGTGAGGCAATGTTGCCAGCGTCGTCTCATCTGCCCAGTGCAGGTCCTCCAGAACAAGCAGGAGGGGAGCGGCAGATGCCAACCCAACGATGCATTGGGCTAGCCCTTCCCAAAGCCGTCGCTGTTCCCCGTGGGGATCGAGGGAAACAAGTGGAGAAAGGTCAGACAGATGCTCGCCTATGGCTGGGAAGAGAGGAGTGATGGCGCTGAGCTGCGCTGGCTCGATCAATTCCGCCAGTTGTGCGATGCGCAGTGGCGTCAGCAGAGGCGATAGAGCATCCTGTAGAAGTTGGTACGGAGTCGCAGCGATCAGGGGATCCGCCTTGCCCAGACCAACCTGGAGGCCACGCCACTCGGCGTCGGCGATGACCTCATGGATCAGACGGGTCTTTCCCACACCGGCATCTCCTTCGAGCAAGGCCAAACCTCCGTGTCCCTGGTCAGCAGCCTGCAATTCACCTATTAACGCGGCGCGCTCATCGGTTCGTCCTATGAAGGGCAGATGGGCCAGGTCCCGCAATAAAGGCGGTGGAGATGGCGCGATGGGGAGATGGGGAGCTCCGGCCTCCTCCAATGCAGCAGCGATCTCCTGGCGCAAAGCTACGGTGACGGGAGCCGGGGGGATTCCCAGTTCTTCCTCCAATAGATCGCGCAGCGCGGCGAACTGCTCCAGGGCAGCTCGAGGGCGATCTAACAAATGGTAGAGGCGCATCAACTCACGGTGAGCCGCCTCTCGCAATGGGTCGGCGGCGGCCAACCGTTGAGCATAGACCACAGCCTGTTCGTAATCGCCCCGCTGCTTGTGTAATGTAGTCAGTTGCTCCAGCACGCGCAAATACAATTCTCGCAGCCGTTCCCGTTCCACCAGCGCCCAGTCGTCGTAGCACGCTTCCAGGAAATCGGCACGGTACAGGGCCACGGCCTCGCTCAGTTTAGGCAGCGACGCGGCGTGTACGTTTTTCTCGAACGTGGCTACATCGAGACGGTCATCAGGGTGCAGTGAGAAGGTGACAAAGTCTCTTTCTGCAATCAGGCGATCGCCAGCGGGTCCGAGGGCGCGGCGGATCTGCCAGAGTGCATTGGAAAGAGCGCGGCGGGCGCGAACGTCGGATCGCTCCGGCCAAAAGATGCCCGCCATCCGGTCGCGGGGAACGGCGCGGCCCCGGTGGAGAATCAAATAGGCCAGCAACGAGCGGGCTTTGGGGGAAGACGGCGCGGCGCAAGATTCGTCACCCCAGGCCAATTCGAGCGGTCCAAAGAGACGGATGCACAGAGTAGGTGTGTTCATAAATAATCCTGCTCGCGAGCAGTCCCTCGATTATACATGCTTTGGGGATGATGCGCAACAAGGAAAGGGGAGAATAGTAAACCTCAACCGACATGAATAAAACCTCGCGGGCCTTTTCACAGAAAGGCCCGCGAGGCATCACTGTGCCAGGAAGTATGGGGGCGTTTATTCGGATTCTGTTGCTTCCTCCTCTTCGACGTCCTCATCGTCGACCGCAGGCAGAGACTCGGTCTCCAACCCAAACTTTTCGCGCACGGTAGCTTCGATTTGATCGGCTACGTCGGGGTTCTCGCGCAGAAATTCCTTGGCATTCTCCCGCCCCTGCGCTATGTAATCATCCGTATCGTAATAGTAATACGAACCACGCTTCTCCATCACGCCCTGATCCACCGCGATGTCCAGCAGATCCCCCGATCTACTGATCCCTTCGTCGTACATCAGGTCGAACTCGGCCACCCGAAACGGCGGCGCTACCTTGTTCTTTGTCACCCGTACCCGTGTGCGATTGCCGATCAGTTCTCCCTTGTCCTTGATCGAACTGATGCGCCGAATGTCCAACCGCACCGAGGCGTAGAACTTGAGCGCCCGCCCTCCCGATGTAGTCTCTGGATTGCCGAACATCACCCCGATCTTTTCCCGCAATTGGTTGGTAAAGATCAAGGCGGCGTTTGATTGCTTGATAGCGCCGCTTAGCTTGCGCAGCGCCTGGCTCATCAAGCGGGCCTGTAGACCTGGGTGAGAATCCCCCATCTCCCCTTCGATCTCGCGGCGAGGCACCAGCGCGGCCACCGAATCGACCACGACGACGTCCACCGCGCCGGAGCGGATGAACGTCTCGGCGATCTCGAGCGCCTGCTCGCCGGTATCCGGTTGAGAGATCAGCAGGTTATCCACGTCCACGCCGCACCGCCGCGCGTAGGCGGGGTCGAGCGCATGTTCCATATCTACGTAGGCGGCGACGCCGCCGTTCTTTTGCGCCTGGGCGACGACGTGCTGGGCGAGCGTAGTCTTGCCCGCGCCATCGGGACCATAGATCTCGGTGACGCGGCCACGGGGGACGCCGCCCACACCGAGCGCCAAATCGAGCGACAGCGAGCCGGTGGGGATCACCTCGACCTCCAGATGGGTCGCCTCTCCCAGACGCATCACGGTTCCTTCTCCAAATCGCTTGGTCAAATTTGCCAGTGCCATCTCCAACGCTTTCTCACGTCCATCTTTACTCATGCTGCCGTCCTCCTTGACTCACGGTTTATGCTCCACTAGTGTAGCACGGATGTTCTAACTTGTCAAGCTCTTTGTATCCATGGGTATAATTCAAAAGTCTGGGGAGCTTTCGGCGTAGCCGCGCTTTCCATAGCGCGCAGGCCCGCGAGGTATGGAAACCTCGGCTACATAGCCCCGTTTTATTGAAAAGATACAGTCTGGAAAAAAAAGAAACCTGTCCCCCAGAGTTCTGAATTATACCC
>DAOTUB010000127.1:0-17183 GCA_034437455.1 Anaerolineae bacterium
CTATATATGCCGGTTTGAAAATACCAATCCCGTATATATGCGGGTAAAGAAAGGCTTGTCTAGGACTTGAATCCTGAACAGAAAGGCCAAACCCCTATATATACCGGTTCGCCAAGCGAAGAACGTATATGTGGTGGTAGGCTAAAAACTTTTATCCAAAGTCCAAGATCAAAAAAGTCGACTCACAAAGAATCGCCGCAGTGCGCGGGGTGATCCCCAACTACGGTGCGCAAGGACAACTCTGGGATGAACTATGCGCCTATTTAGCGCAACACAAACTCAAATCGGTAGGATCTTGCTTTACCCTTTACTACGACGAAGGGTACAAAGAACGGGATGTAGACGCAGAAGTATGTGAGCCTGTGCCTGTGGACGCGCCATTGACCAGTCAAGAGCAGGTGAAAGTCTACGAACTGCCTGCGGTTGAGAAGATGGCCTGTGTGGTTCACCATGGCAGCTACGACGACCTCGGACAAGCTTACATGGATCTACTGGCCTGGATTGAGACCAATGGATATCGCATTACCGGCCCGAACCGAGACGTCTACCTGCGCGGACCAGAATCAAGTGGTGATCCAACCACTTATGTGACCGAGGTGCAGGTTCCGGTCGAAAAGACGTAGCAACTGTACACCTCAGGCTCCCGGCTTCAAGCTCAAGCCGGGGGCCTGAGTGCCGGGAGAATGAATATGCAAGCGATTACTCAACTCAAACAAGGGCTGGCGACCGAACAGGCGAAAGCCGGGTCCAAGAGGGCTAGCCCCTGCGCGCCATGACACCTATGCGTTATTCTATATGAGGTGAGAGCTTGAGTGCAAGAGAGAGAATTTCTGTGTACAAACCATTGGTGCTGGTGACAATTGCTCTTGTGATCGTTGGCTCAGTAGTGAGTTGTTCGACACCGTCGTACACGCTCACTCCCAACCCTACTCCCTACGCTCGATACGAGCCTACAGCATACTATCTCTATCTTCCGTCCGATTACTCCCCCAATCGCGACTGGCCGACGTTTGTGGGGATTCACGGTACCGGAGGATCGGGGGCGAATTGTCTGGCGCGGTGGCAAGCGTACGCCGATGAAGAGGGGTTTGTTCTGGTATGTCCGTCGTTGGCCGACGAGGGCGGAGGGTGGTATCAAGAAGCGGGGGAGAGATTTCTGAAAAAGATTCTCAAACAAGTGAAGCAAGAATGTCGTATCCAGAAGCGCGTTTTTCTGGCGGGCTTTTCGGCCGGCGCCGAATTTATCCAGGGATATGCACTTCATTATCCCGACTCTGTCGTGGGGGTCGCGGTCCTGTCCGCCGGGAATTACTATGAACCTTCTACCCTGAGGGCGAAAGAGGTTCCGTTCCTGGTGGTGATAGGCGATCAGGACAACCCCGTCGGTATCAAGAGCGCCGAATTGTTCACCGAGACGCTGGAGCAGAAGGGGTTTTCCGTCGAACTGCGCATTCTTCCCGACGTAGGCCACATGGTGACTACTGAGGCGAAGGAAATGACCATCGAGTTTTTCCGACAGGTATCCAAATGAACAACCTGGCGCACATCCCTGGGCCTGCCGCCCGACGCATCGCCGTGCGCGTCGCTCCCAGGGCAGAGCGAGCGCTGCGGCGCGGGCATCCCTGGCTGTTCGAGCGGGCGATCCGCCAGCAGAGCCACGAAGGCGCTCCCGGCGACCTGGCCGTCGTCTTTGACCGCCGGCGGGACTTTTTGGCCGTGGGCCTGTACGATCCTCATTCGATAATCCGCGTGCGAGTCTTGCAGCACAGGGAACCGGCCACGATTGATCGAGATTGGTTCAGAGACAGGCTGGAGGCGGCGGCTCAATTACGCGCTCCCCTGCTCGAAGGCCCTCCCGAAGCAGCCACCACCGGCTACCGGCTCGTCCACGGCGAGAACGATGGCCTGCCGGGATTGGTCGTCGACCGCTACGAGGGAACACTGGTGTAAAGCTCTACACGCTCGCCTGGATACCCCATCTGCGGGACGTATTGTCTGCATTGGAGAGCGTTGCTCCGGCTGAACGGTTGGTTTTGCGCCTCGGTCGGGTGATGTTGGAACAGCCAAGACGTCTGTACGGTTTGAGTGACGGCGCGATCTTGTCCGGTCCAGAGATTGATGCACCGATTTTGTTCTGGGAAAATGGCCTGTGTTTCGAGGTCGACCCGATTCGCGGGCAAAAGACCGGCTTTTTCCTCGATCAGCGGGACAACCGGGCGCGGGTGGAGAAACTCGCCCGTGGCAAAACGGTACTGAACGTCTTTGCCTACACGGGAGGATTCTCGGTGTACGCAGCGCGAGGCGGCGCGCAGAGCATCGCCAGCGTCGACACGAGCGCGCCGGCGCTGGAGGCCGCGACCCGCAACCTGGCGCGCAATCAGCACGCCCCGCCCCAAGAGATCATTGTCGGGGATGCGTTCGAGGTGTTGGCGCGGATGGGGAAAAACGGGCGCCGCTTCGATCTGGTGATCGTCGATCCGCCCGCGTTTGCCCAGAAACAGACGCAGGTGGCGCAGGCCCTCTCGGCCTACAAGCGACTGACTCGTCTGAGTCTGAGCGTGTTGCGACCGGGAGGTACGTTGGTGCAGGCATCCTGTTCGAGCCAGGTGGACGCGGAGACGTTTTTCGAGACAGTCCACCGCGCCGCCGTGCAGGCAGGCCGCCCGCTGCGCGAGATCGAACGGACCGGGCACGCGCTGGATCATCCGATCACGTTCAAAGAGGGCGCCTATCTCAAGTGTCTCTTTGCCGTGGTTCCTTGAGCTAACAGGTGCAACGCACTTGCCAAGTGCGTTGCACCTCAAGAGCGAGCATATGTTTATACCAACTACCCGACAAGAACTCGATGAGCTAGGATGGGACACACTCGACGTGCTCCTGGTCACGGGCGATAGCTACGTGGACAGCCCGTTCGTTGGCGTGTCCGTGATCGGCCAGGTGTTGCTCAAGGCGGGCTACCGCGTGGGCATCATCGCCCAGCCCGACGCGCAGTCCGAGGACATCTGCCGGTTGGGCGAGCCGGAGCTGTTCTGGGGGGTCACTGGCGGCTGCATCGATTCGATGGTCGCCAACTATACGGCGACGAAAAGGCCCAAGAGATCGGACGATCTCACGCCCGGCGGCCAGAACAACCGTCGTCCAGATCGCGCCGTCATCGTCTACGCCAACCTGATCCGGCGCTATTTCAAGGACACCCGGCCTATCCTGCTGGGCGGTATCGAGGCCAGCCTGCGACGCATCGCGCATTACGATTATTGGTCGGACAAGGTGCGGCGCTCGATCCTGTTCGACGCCAAGGCGGACATCCTCGTCTACGGCATGGCGGAAAAGACCGTCGTCGCGCTGGCCGAGCGTCTGCGAACAGGCCAGGAGATTCAAGATCTGCGGGGCATCTGCTACATCTCCAGGGAGAAGAAAGCGGGCACGATCGAGCTGCCCTCTTTCAAAACGGTGGCACGGGACAAGGGCGCGTTCACCGAAATGTTCCATGCCTTCTACCGCAACAACGATCCGCTCACGGCGAAGGGGTTGTGCCAGCAGCAGGACACGCGCTACCTGATCCAGAACCCGCCCGCTCCCTACCTCACGCAGCAAGAACTGGACGACGTGTACGAAATGGACTTTGAGCGCGCCCAGCACCCTTTTTATGAAAAGATGGGGCCGGTCAAGGCATTGCAGACGATCAAGTTCTCCCTCGCCACGCACCGGGGGTGTTATGGCGAGTGCAACTTTTGCTCCATCGCCGTCCACCAGGGCAGGACGGTCCGCTGGCGGAGCGAGGATTCTATCGTGAGAGAGGCGAAGCGCCTGACGGAACTCGACGATTTCAAGGGATACATTCAGGACGTGGGCGGGCCGACGGCGAACATGTACGGATTCGAGTGCGAGAAAAAGATCAGGCAGGGAACCTGCGAGGACAAACGCTGCCTCTACCCCGAGATCTGTCCGCAGCTAAACGTCGACCACGGTAAGCAGATCGCTCTCCTCAGTCGTTTGAGGAGAATCAGCAAGGTCAAAAAAGCCTTTGTAGCCTCGGGGATCCGGTATGACCTGGTGCTCGCCGACCGAAAGAACGGCCTCCCATACCTGCGAGGCGTAGTACGTCACAACACCTCGGGCCAGATGAAGATCGCGCCCGAACACACAGAAAGCCGCGTCCTGCGCCTGATGGGGAAACCGGGCCGGAAAATCCTGCTCCAATTCAGAGACCTGTTCTATAAATTGACCAAAGCCGCCCGCAAAAAACAGTTCCTCACCTATTACCTGATCGCCGCTCACCCCGGTTGCACCGAGCGCGACATGCACGCCCTGAGACGATTCGCCAGCCGCCGTCTCCAGATCAACCCGGAACAGGTGCAGATCTTTACCCCGACGCCGTCCACGTATTCCACTCTGATGTACCACACAGAGATGGATCCATTCACCGGAGAAAAGCTTTTCGTGGAAAAGAAACTGGCTAAAAAAGCGCGTCAGAAAAGCATACTGGTCAGGAAATAGTCTACTGAGCTAAAGCATCAGCCGTCTCAAGGGCAGCAGCCGCATCGCGCGCCCGTACATCCTCCATCACCGGACGGCTGCGATGCCACAGCCAGACGGTTTGCGCCAGGGTGCCGATCCCAAAAGCCCCCAGGCCGACGTACAACCCCGTCACCTGTCCCCAGATGACGCCCGCCCACAGGAGCGCGCTGCTGGTGAGCAAATAGATCACCACCGCTTCGGTGATGCCGCGCGTGCGCCGGCTGCGGACGAGGGCGCCCTGATACCAACTGTAGACAGCGTTCAAGGCGGGCAGCGGCAGAGCGACCCATAGGCTTTGACGAGCCATATCGATCAGGCGTGGCTCCAACGCCGACACGCGCCCAAACCAGAACGTCGCCAGAGGGGTAGCGGCTACGCTCACCAACAAGACGACGGTCAGCGTGGTCAGCAGAACGGTGAAACGACGCAAGTTGTGCCATGAATGTGGCTCGTCCAGAAGCGTGATCACGACCTCGTTGTATGCCAGCCCCATGCTCCGCAGGAGGAAGATAAACCCGGTGACGACCTGCCAGACGGCCAGCGATTCCAGGGCGTTGGGCATGCGGCTGATCGCTGCGGTGCCTACCGGCTGCACCACCAGCGTCAGGAGCGAGGTCATGGCGAGCGGAACGTAGAATGAGAGAAACGCGCGCAAGGTCAAAGACTGCTCGACGGGCGGGGCCTGCCTGAGTTGATCGCGCAGCACGGGCCGCACGCGCAGCCCGGCGTAGAGCGCCTCGACAACGACCCCCGTGGCAAGGGACCCGGTGGCGACGACGATACCGGGAAGGGTGCCGATCAGATAGCCCGCTGCCAGCATCAGTCCATTGGAGCTGAGCCGGAGCAACGTCCCCACGCTCACGGCCCGCGAGTGACCGAAGCGGATCAGCACGCCTTGATTAAAGCGACGGTAGGCGATGGCCCACGTCCAGGGAGTCATGAGCATCAGGCCCAGGCGAGCCGGTTCGACGATCTCTGCCGGCGCGCCGATGATGCCGACGACGACCACGTGGTAAAGCGGCGTGAAGGCGACCAGCACGTGCAGCACGGTCAAGATCGCCCCCGCGCTCATCATAAAGCGGCGCAATTTGAGATAGGAATCCCAGTCTTTGCTGAGAGTCGTGGAGGCGGATAGGAGCATGATGATCGGAGACTCGACGATCAGCGCCAGGGAGTAGACGACGCCGAGGGCCGCCAGGTTGATCTCTGGTTCGGCCAGCCGCGCCACGACGGCGCTCAGCGTGGGAGATTCGGCGGCCATCAGCAGCCAACTGGCGGCCAGCGGCCACCAGGCGCGCGCGATGTGGCGCATCGGCAACCGCGCCTGGGGATTATCCTTGTTCAAGCGATGTTCAGCGGTCATCCAGCGCATAGCCTCCTGTGAAATTCGTCTTTTTCATTGAGTGCAAGACGCAAAGTATACTCCAGGTAAGGAGGACTGTCAATGTAGATTCCGCAGAAAGCAAAGCATGGACAGCGAACCGCCCCGTGACCCATCCGGGCCACAGGGCGGTCGCCCCTCCTTTTCGGTGAGAGCGGTGAGGGTATGCCTCGCCGCAGATCTGAAGAATTGACTAATCCATCTCCGCCCACTGCTGGTACATCTTGAACCGCTCGGCCACGTCCTTCTTGGCCTTGACCAAAAGTTTCTCCGCTCGCTCCGGGTCCGACTGCTTGAGCATGCGGAAGCGGTTTTCGGCGTACATGTACTCCTCGAGCGGGATTGTCGGCTCTTTGGAATCGAGAATGAGCGGGTTCCGGCCCTCGGCCTTTAGCCGCGGGTCGTAGCGGAACAGGACCCAGGCGCCCGAATCGACCGACATCTTTTGGTAGCGCAGGCCCTCGGTCATGTTGATGCCGTGCATGATGCAGTGCGAGTTGGCGATGATGATCGAAGGCCCGTCGTAGGACTCGGCCTCGATGAAGGCCCTCACCGTCTGGGCGGGATTCGCCCCCATCGCGACCCGCGCGACGTAGACGGTGCCATAGGTCATCATCATCATGCCCAGGTCCTTCTTGCCGATCGGCTTGCCGGCCGCGGCGAATTGGGCGACCGCGCCCATCGGCGTCGCCTTCGACATCTGGCCGCCGGTGTTGGAATAGACCTCCGTATCCAGAACCAGGATGTTGATGTTCCGACCGGACGCCATTACGTGATCCAGGCCGCCGTAGCCGATGTCGTAGGCCCAACCATCGCCGCCGATGGTCCAGACCGACTTTTTGACCAGGTAGTCGGCCACCGAGAGCAACTGCTCGTGGTCGCCGCACGCCGTCAGGATGTCCTTGAGCGCGTCAACGCGAGCGCGTTGGGTCTCGATCCCTTCCTGCGTGCTCTGATCGGCATTCTTGATGTCGTCAAAGAGCGCGTGATTCTTCTGGCAATGCTCGCACTCACACTCGTAGGCTTTGTCGAGCAATTCGAGCGCGTATTCGGACAGCTTATCCACGGTGAGACGCATCCCCATCCCCAATTCTGCTGCGTCCTCGAACAGCGAGTTGTTCCAGGTCGGGCCGCGGCCATCTCCGCGCTGACAGTACGGCGTGGTGGGCAGGTTGCCGCCCCAGATGGAGGAGCAGCCCGTGGCGTTGGCGATGATCGCCCGGTCGCCAAAGAGCTGCGTCATCAGCTTGGCGTAGGGCGTCTCGCCGCAGCCCGCGCATGCTCCCGAGAACTCGAGCAGCGGACGGAGGAGCTGACTACCCTTGACCGTGTTCCGCCTGAAGAGCGAGGGATCGGTCTCGGGCAGGCTCAGGAAGAACTCGAAATTCTCTCCCTCCTGCTCGCGCAAGGGGATCTGATCCGCCATGTTGATGGCGCGGATGTCGGTCTTTTGGCCCTGCTCGTCCTTCTTGCGGGCCGGGCAGTTGTAGACGCAGGCCCCGCAGCCGGTGCAGTCCTCCGGCGCCACCTGGACGGTCCACTTCAACCCCTTGAAGGACTTGCCCCTGGCGTCCACTGATTTGAACGTCGGCGGCGCGTCCTCCAGCAGGGCGGGATCGTAGGCCTTGACGCGGATCGCCGCGTGCGGGCAGATCAGCGAGCACATCGCGCACTGAATGCAGACGTCAGGCTCCCAGACGGGGATCTCGGTGGCGATGTTCCGCTTTTCGTACTGGGTGGTAGCTGTGGGATAGGTGCCGTCGGCGGGCAGCTTCGATACAGGGAGTTGCTCGCCGCGCCCAGCGATGATCTCGCCCAGCACGTCCTGCACGAAATCGGGAGCGTCCTCCGGCACCGGCGGCGGCATCTCGATGGTGCTGGTGACCTCGTTCGGGTAATTGACTTCCTGGACGCCGGTGATGCCGGCGTCAATGGCGTCATAGTTCATCTGGACGACTTTCTTGCCGCGCTTGCCGTAGGTCTTTTTGGCAAATTCCTTCATCAGCTCGATAGATTCATCCTCCGGCAGGATGCCCGAGATTTTGAAGAACGCAGCCTGCATTATCGTGTTGATGCGCACGCCCAGCCCCAGCTCCTTGGCCGTCTCGTAGGCGTCAATGACGTAGAACTGGGCTTGCTTCTCGATCAACTGCTCCTGCACCCGGCGGGGCAGGTGATCCCACACCTCGTCCGCGCCATAGGGGCTGTTGAGCAGGAATGTGCCGCCCTGGTTGAGAGGGCCGAGCATGTCGTATTTTTCCAGGAAGCTGAAATTGTGGCAGCCCACAAATTCGGAGCGGTTGATCAGGTACGTGCTACGGATCGGGCTCTGGCCAAAGCGCAGGTGCGAGATGGTGCGCGCGCCGGCTCGCTTCGAGTCGTACACAAAGTAGCCCTGGGCGTAATTGTCGGTGGCGTCGCCAATGATCTTGATCGAGTTCTTGTTCGCGCCGACGGTGCCGTCGGAACCCAGGCCCCAGAACATGGCCCGGTGGACGCCCTTCGGTTCGGCGGAGAAGGTGGGGTCGTAATCCAGGCTGGTGAACGTCACGTCGTCGTCGATGCCGACGGTAAAGTGGTTCTTGGGTTTTTCCGCCTTTAGATTGTCGAGCACGGCCTTGCACATCCCGGCGTTGAACTCGCCGGAACCGAGGCCGTAGCGACCGCCGACGATCTTGGGCCAATCCTCCAGCTCGATCAGTCCCTCGCCCATCGCCTCGCCGACGGCGTTGCGCACGTCGAGGTAGAGCGGCTCGCCCTGCGAGCCTGGCTCTTTGGTGCGGTCGAGCACGGCGATGGCCTTGACCGTCTCTGGCAAGACCTGGGCAAAATGCTTGGTCGACCAGGGCCGGAAGAGCCGCACCTTGATCAAGCCGACTTTTTCGCCTTGTGAGACCAGGTATTCGACCGTCTCCTGCATCGCCTCACCGCCGGAGCCCATCATCACCACCACGCGCTCGGCGTCGGGCGCGCCGTAGTAATCGAACAGGCGGTACTGGCGACCGACGGTCTGGGCAAACTTGTCCATGTACTTTTGGACGATGTCAGGCGTGGCCAGGTAGTAGGGGTTGACCGTCTCGCGGGCGGCGAAAAAGACGTCGGGGTTCTGGGATGTGCCGCGCAGGACGGGGTTCTCCGGGTTCATGCCCCGCGCGCGGTGCGCCAGGACGTACTCGTCCTCGATCACGGCGCGCATGTTGTCTTTGGTCAGCATCTCGACTTTTTGAATCTCGTGGGAGACGCGGAAGCCTTCAAAGAAATGCACAAAGGGCACCCGCGCTTCGAGCGAGGCGGCGGTGGCGATCAAGGCATTGTCCATGACCTCCTGGATACTGCCGGAAGCCAGCAGTCCGAAACCCGTGCCGCGTACCGCCATCACGTCGCTGTGATCACCAAAGATCGAAAGTGCCTGGGCGGCCACCGCTCGCGCCGAGACGTGAAAGACGGTCGGGAGCAACTCTCCCGCGATCTTGTACATATTGGGAAGCATCAACAAAAGCCCCTGCGAGGCCGTGAACGTGGTCGTCAGCGCGCCGGTGGCGAGCGCTCCGTGAACCGCTCCCGACGCGCCGGCCTCCGACTGCATCTCGGTCACGTTGGGCACGGTCCCCCACAAGTTCGTCTCTCCCTTGACCGACATCTCGTCGGCTAACTCACCCATCGGCGAGGATGGGGTAATTGGGTAGATGGCAATCACCTCGTTCAGCGCATGTGCGACGGTCGCTGCTGCGGTATTGCCGTCAATCATTACTTTTTCTCGCACTTTTTACTCCTTTGCTATGATACTATCTTCCGGTATTTGAGAGGTGTCGACCTCTGCTATCTGCCAGAAGGGGTCTGAATTTACAACTCGAAAAGATCGCCCGATTGGGCGCGTCTATTTTACCACCGTTTAATCAAAAGGGAAACTGCCCCAACTGCTCATTGTGACACAAACGGACCATTTGCGCCAGTGAGAAAGGCGCTGATTGGTGTGTGATATTTGTCATCTCATCCATCGGGGCGCGGCGCGGCGGCCCCCTCGCGGATGACGCGCAGCATCTCGTCGTGGATGTGGCCATTGGAGGCGACGATGAACTTGCCGGAGAGACAATCGAGGCTATTCCCAAAATCGCTTGCTCTGCCGCCCGCCTCTCGCACCAGGAGCGCCCCCGCCGCCACGTCCCACGGCTTGAGACGGATCTCCCAAAACCCGTCGAGCCGTCCGCAGGCGACGTATGCCAGGTCGAGCACGGCGGCCCCCGCCCGGCGCACGCCCTGGCTGCGGCGCAGGAAATGATCGAGCCGCTCGGTGTTGTTGTCGGGTGCGGTGCGGCGGTCGTAGGGAAAGCCCGTAGCCAGAAACCCGTCCGCCAGCCGCTCGACGACAGAGACGCGGATGGGCCGTTCGTTGAGAAAGGCGCCGCCGTCAGCGGTCGCGGCGAAGGTCTCGTCGCGCAGCGGGTCGTGGCTCACGCCGACGACGGGCCGCCCCTCCACCAGCAGCGCCAGCGAGACGCCGACGTGGGGAAAGCCATGGGCAAAATTATTGGTGCCATCCAGGGGATCGATCAGCCAGATGGGCGGGCCGGGCGCGCGCCACTCGTCGCCGCCTCCCTCCTCGGCCAGGATGCGGTGGTTCGGGAAAGCGTCCCGCAGGCGACCGACGATCCGCTCTTCGGCGGCGGTGTCGGTCTCGGTGACGGGGTTGACCGCGCCCTTGAAGTCGACGCGATCGAGCGCGGCGCGGGGGAAGTCTTTGCGCACCATGTCGCCAGCCTCGCGGGCGATGGCGATGGCGGTTTGGAGAAAAGAGTCGTAATTCACGATTCGTCGCCCATCGCCGGTTCGACGCGGTAGGCGTCGGGGCGGCGATCTTTGTAGACGGTGAGATAGCGGCGGGCCTTGCGGACCTCCCGCAGGTCGGCCTGGGCGATCAACAATCGCTCCTGGTGATCTCCTTCCACCAGCGCGCGCCCCCAGGGGTCCACGACACACGAGTGGCCGGAAAAATCGGTCTCGCCGTCGTCGCCCACCCGATTGCAGGCGGCGACGAACAACTCGTTCTCGATGGCGCGGGCGCGCGCCAGGATCAGCCAAGCCTCGAGGCGCGGCGTCGGCCACTGGGCTGGCGCCAGAATGAGAACCGCTCCGGCCAGCGCCAACGCGCGCAAGAGTTCGGGGAAGCGCATGTCGTAGCAGATGGCCAGACCCACCGGCCCCCAGGGCGTGGGGCAGAGCGTGGCGTGCTCGCCGGGGATCAGGTAGCGAGGCTCCTGCATCATGCGGAAAAGGTGAACTTTGCGGTAGCTTCCCAAAAGGTCGCCGTCGGGCGCGTAAAAGGCGGCGGTGTTGGAGACACCTTCCGCGTGCCGCTCCACGGTCGATCCCGCCAGATAGAGGCCAAACTCGCGGGCCAATGCGGCCATGTGAGCAAAGCCGCCCTCTCCCAACGGTGCAGCTCGCTCCTCGGCTCGCTCCAAGTCGTAGCCGTAGAGCCACAGCTCGGGCAGCAGGAGCAGGTCCGCGCCAGCTTCGTGGGCTTGCGCGGCAAAATCCCGCGCTCGGGCCAGATTGATCTCTGGCCGGCCGATGGAAACGTCCATTTGAGCGAGAGCGATGATAATTTTTTTCATCTTGTCAGGGCCTCGTGTATGCGGGTAGCAATGTCCCGCACGGCGCAGGAAAAATCCAACATCGGGTCGGACGCATACAGAGGGCGTCCTTCCTCCAGAGCGCGAGCCGATTTGCTTTCCTCCGGCACGCAGCCCTTGAGCGTGGTTCCCAGGCGCGATTCGACCTTTTCGGGGGGAACGTCCCGAGGACTGTGTCGGTTCAGGATCAACCAAAAATCGTGTTCCATTGCATTGACCGCCTTGGCGATCCGAATCGTCTGCTCGATGGCTATAGTTTCAGGCGTCAACACGCACAGATTGACCCCTTTCTCTTTGCCAGCCAGGGGTGGGGTTTCCCAGGAGGAAAAAGAGCCAGCGTCCACGAGAACATAGTCCGCCCTACTCAAAGCCGCTTTCAATATTTGGTCCAGAGCTTTTCCGTTCATTTTCTCGGCGCAGCTTGAGTCTATCGCTCCAGGAAGAAACCAGATACCAGGTGAGTATTCCTGCATCAGGTCGGCAAACAACGGCTCGTTCAGCTCATCGAGATGGGCAAGGAGAGGCTCCAGCGCGGGCGTCTCTGACAGACCCAGAAAGCGCGCCACATTCCCAAGAGGACGTTGCCAGTCCACCAACAGAACATCCCGCTGCGAAACCTCGTGCAGAGCGAGAGCCAGATTGACCCCCAACGTGGTGGCGCCCACGCCGGCTCCGCTGCCAAATAGAGTGACCAACTGGCTCCGGGTAGGCGCCGCCGATTGCAGGTGAGACTCAATACGAGCCAGTAACAGGTGCGTACTCACCGGCTTGGTGATATAGTCGTCTCCCCCTTCAAGCAGGCCCTTCATCTTTGCCCCCACCTCGCCCTTGGCGGAGAGATAAATGATGGGCAGGCGACGACCTTCGGGCAATCGGCGAATGTGCTGGGTGGCTTCAAAGCCATCCATATCCGGCATCATGACGTCCATCAGCACCAGGTCCGGTTTCTCTGTGCAGATTTGTTCCACGCTTTCTTCTCCGGACATCGCCGCAATGACCCGGTATCCCGCCCGTTGCAGGATCAGGTTCATCATACGCTGCACTCGTACGTCGTCGTCCACCACCAGAATCTTTTGCTGGCTCATGGGTTCACCTCTTTCTACGGGTTTGCCTGCAGGATCCCAAACACTGGAATCTCTTATCCAAACCGACCGGTGACGTAATCCTCTGTGCGCTGGTCGCGGGGTGTGGTAAAGATCTCTTTGCCGGGCCGATATTCGATCAGTTCCCCCATCAAGAAGAAGGCGGCGTGATCGGCCAGTCGTCCCGCTTGCTGGATGCTGTGCGGGACGATGATTATGGTGTAACGTCGTTTCAGTTCAAAGAGGCTTTCCTCTACCTTCCCGGTGGAGATGGGATCCAGACCGGAGGTAGGCTCGTCGAGGAGTAGAATATCAGGTTCCAGCGCCAGGCTGCGAGCGATGCAGAGCCGCTGCTGTTGGCCGCCTGAGAGCGAACGGGCCTGGTCGTCGAGTCGATCCTTCACTTCGTCCCACAGAGCCGCCTGGGTAAGACTGCGGGTGAGAATTTCGTCCAATCGGGACGGATCTCGGATGCCAGCCAGTTGGAGGCCATAGATGACGTTTTCGCGGACTGTGCCGGGCAGAGGCAACGGCAGGGCAAAGACCATGCCCACTCGCCGTCGCAGGGCGGGAACGTCGAATCCTGGCCTGTAGATGTCCTGCCTGTCCAGGAGAACGCACCCCGACATTTGCGTTCCATCTACCAGATCGTTCAGCCGGTTGATGAGCCGTAGCAGCGTCGTCTTGCCGCCGCCGGCCGGGCCAAAGAAAACGGTGATGGTGTTCGCCCACACGTCGAGCGTCACGTCGCGCAGGGCCGACTTGCCGTCGTAGGAGTAACTTACGTTTTCGATGCGAATTTTAGGCTCGCGCTTCACGCTTCACGCTCCCCGAACTCACCACTGTCGCCGTCGCCGGTAATAACTGCGGATAATCGTCGCCACGACGTTCATCGAAAGCACCAACGCCAGCAGCACCAACGCTGTGCCGTACTGGATCTCCAGCGGCATGCCCGGCACCTGGGTGCTGATGACGTAAAGGTGGTAGGGCAGCGCCATCGTCGGATCGAAAGGAGATTGAGGCAGGCACGGCAGGAAAAAGGCCGCTACGGTAAAGAGGATGGGCGCCGTCTCGCCGGCCGCCCGCAGCAAGCCCAGGATGACGCCGGTGATGATGCCGGGCAACGCCTGGGGCAGCACGATCCGGCGGATGCCCTGCCACTGAGTCCCGCCCAGGCTGGCGCTGACGGTGCGGAACTCGGTCGGCACGGCGCGCAGCGCCTCCTCGGCGGTGCTGATGATGATGGGCAGCGTCATGATGGCGAGCGTCAGCGAACCGGCCACGATGGATGTGCCGAATTGCAGGAAAAGCACAAACATCCCATAGCCAAACAGCCCGTACACCACCGACGGGATGCCGGCCAGGTTGATGATGGCCAACCGAATGGCTCGCGTGAGCAGGTTATCGCGGGCGTATTCGGCCAGATAGATCGCCCCGCCCACGCCCACCGGGATGGCGACCAGCGACGTACCCAGCGTCAGCAGCAGCGTGCCGACGATGGTGGGAAAGATGCCCCCGGCCCGCATCCCATCGCGGGGCATAGCCACGAGAAACTCCCAGTGGATCGCACCGACACCTCGCGCCACGACGATGCCGATGACGAGCAGAATGGGAATCACCACCACTAAAGAGGCCAGGGCCAACAAGGTAAACCCGATTCGCTGTGCCTGATAGCGGTGTCCTGAGCGCGAACCGAGGTTCGTCGTCGAAGGGCGATCCATCAGCGCAGCCCTCCCTTTCGCTGTTTCTTAAAGATGGTCAGGGCGGCGGTCAGGTTGATGATAAAGGTCAGCAGAAAAAGAATGATGCCGATACCAAAGAGCACATGGCAATGGATGCTACCTTGCGCCACCTCGCCCATCTCTGCGGCGATGGTCGCCGTCATGGTGCGGGCGGGGCGGAAGAGGGAGTCGAGGGTGAGAGGTAGCCGAGCTGCGTTGCCCGTCACCATCATCACCGCCATCGTCTCGCCGATGGCACGGCCCAGGCCCAGCATCACCGCCGTGACGATGCCGGAGCGAGCGGCCGGCACCACCACGCGCCAGATCGTCTGCCACTGGGTGGCGCCCATCGCCAGGCCCGCGTCGCGGTAGGATTTGGGCACCGCGTCGAGAGCGTCCTCGGCCACGCTGATGATCGTGGGCAGGGCCATGTAGGCCAGGATGAGGGCGCCGGTGAAGGCGGTCAGTCCGGTCGGCGTGCCCAAGGTCTCGCGGATGAAGGGGGCAACCAACGTCATGCCAAAAAATCCCAGCACCACCGAGGGGATCCCAGCCAGTACCTCGATCATCGGCTTGAGGATTTCGCGCGCCCAGTTCGGCGCGACCTCGCGCACAAAGACCGCCGTCGCCACTCCCAGTGGCAGGGCGATGGCGATGGCCGTCACCGTCACCAACGCCGAGCCGAGGATCAGCGGCAGTGTGCCGAACAGGTCGAAGGTGGGGTACCAGCGCGTGCCAAACAGGTTTGCCAGCGGCACCTCGAAGAAAGCGGGCAGACCTTCCCGCAGCAGAAAGAAGAAAATGAGCAACACAAAGCCAATCGTCGAAAAACCCAACACGCGAATGAGCGCTTCGATAGTGAATTCGAGCCAGTGGTGTTGAGGGTTTTTCGGGGTATCCATTTGATTCATCATCTTGTTCACTTTTTACGTATTACGCTTTACTGGAGCGGCACAAAGCCCAGTTCGAGCACGATCGCCTGCCCCTCCTCGCCCCGTATCCAATCCAGGTAGGCCTCGATCTCCTCGGTCGGCTCTCCGGCGGTGTACATCTGGAGCGGGCGCGAGATGGGGTACGTACCGTCGTTGGCCGTCTCGACGGAGGGCAAGACGTGAGGGCTGTCGGCGTCGCGGGCCACGGCGATCACCTTCTGATCGGGCGTCACGTAACCCAGGCCGTCGTAGCCAATGGCGTTGGGGTTCTGGCGTACCTCGGTGCTGATCCCTTCGGACGAGGGCATCAGCAGCGTGTCCGGAAAAAAGAGCAGGTCGCTCTCCTTATCGCCCAAACGGACCACGTTTTCCAAGAAATAGACGTAGGTCCCCGAGTTCGACTCGCGGGAGAGAAGAACGATGGGTCGATCCTCGCCGCCCACCTCGCGCCAGTTGGCGATCTGGCCCGTGTACATGTCCGAGATCTGCTGCAAGGTAAGCCCGTCCACCGGGTTGGAGGGATGGACCACGACGGCGATGGCGTCGCGGGCGACGACGAATTCGACCGGAGAGATGCCGTTCGCCTCGGCAGCGGCGATCTCTTCCGGCTTCATCTTGCGCGAGGCGTTGGCGATATCTACCGTGCCGTTGATCATGGCCGTGATACCGGTGCCCGACCCGCCGCCGGTGACGGAGAAGCGGATCTCTGGGTGCAGGGCCATGTACGCATCGGCCCATCTCACCGCCAGGTTGACCAACGTGTCGGAGCCTTTGTTTTCGATGGTTTGAACGGCTCCAGGCGCATCGTCGGAGACCGACTGCTGCGGCTTGCATCCGACGAGCAGTCCGAGCAGGAGTAGGAAGTAGAAAAGGATACGAGGAAGCGGGAAAAGGAGGAAATGCGGCCAGCTATGGGTTGGCCGACGATTGAGCGAGAGGACGGACGTTTTGATGGACGAATGATTCATAGGATCAGGATCAACGTAGCTCCGTATTTTGCGCCTAGTATAACACGGAAGGATAACTGAAGCAAACGCGGGCCTGCAAGATTGTGCGCCGTCGGATTGACAGCTCGGAGGAATCAAGATATACTGGCAGCCACTATGGTAGCCACCGCTCCCCCCCCCCGCAAGAACTGAGAACAGGCACGTGCAATGAACTGGAACGCCGGATATGGCACGCGTGTGGAGCGCGGCCTGCCCGGCGTTCGCGCGTTTCTGACAAAGGGAAAGAAAATGGGTAAAACTGCCGAGACCATCCGCGTGTTGCTGGCCGACGACTACCCTGCGATACGTGCAGGGATCCGCACTATCCTGGAAAAAGCGCCCGATGTCCGAGTCGTGGGCGAGGCAACGGGTGGCGCAGAAGCGATGCAATTGACCGCCCAACTGCGCCCCCAGCTTTTGCTGCTCGACCTGCGTATGCCCGGTCCACGACCCGCCGAGATCGCGCGCTGGGTGCGGAATCATTGCCCAGAAACGGAGACGCTGGTGCTGACGGCCCACGATATAGATCGTTACGTGGCAGAGATGATGGAGGCGGGAACGGCGGGTTTTCTCACCAAAGAGAAAGCAGAGCAGGCTCTCCTGGGAGCGATACGTCGCGCTGCACGGGGCGAGATTCTCTACACCAAAGAGCAACGCGCCCGCGCGCGTCGCTGGCGTGAGGAGGTGGGCCAGCGTTGGGAGCGCCTGACCGAGCGAGAACGCCAAGTTCTGGCGTTGATGGCGGAGGGAAAGACGGATAAAGAGATCGCGCAAGAGCTACAGATCAAGACCAAAACGGTGGGGAACCACGTCAGCAGGATTCTGCGCAAGCTGGGAGTTACCAGCCGGACCGAGGCAGCGTTGTGGGCGGTGAGAGAGGGGTTTGTGGATTGAGGCGACGTAGGGAATTTTCCCTATGTCGGTGTAGGG
>DAOTUB010000128.1:0-28439 GCA_034437455.1 Anaerolineae bacterium
GGGGGGGGGGGGGGGGGGGGTTCGATCCATTGGCTCCCCAGTCGATGGAGCCTCGCTCGCCGTCCTTGCCGACGGAGCACCGGCGCTTTCAGGACACAGGAGCCACGGCGCAGTATCGTGCTCGCGCGCTGGATGGATCGCCTGTGGAGGAAAAGCCCAGACGTGAGCCGCGCCGGATTCGTTGGGATTGGTTGCGCGACAAGAGCCTGCTGGTGATCGAGGTGGTTGTACTGGCGGGCTTGATCCTGGTGTTGCTTGGCTCGCTGGCGACGCTGCGCGAGATCAACGAGGAGGCCGGTCAGGCGCAGCAATTGCCCACCCCCACACCTACGCCGGTGATTCAGGTGGTGCTGCCGGCAGGCCACACGCCGCCCGATTCGCCCGGCGGTCCCGCGCCGGAAGAGATCCCCGCTCACCTGCGCGAGTTGGTGAGCGCGATCACGCCGCTGCCTGTCCCCACGCCCGGACCGGAACAGGCCGTTCGCATCCAGATTCCGGCTATCGGCGTGGACGCGCCGGTTGTAGAGGGAGATGATTGGGAACCGCTTAAGCAAGGGGCGGGCCACCACATCGGCAGCGCCAATCCAGGCGAGCGAGGCAATTGCGTCATCTCGGCCCATAACGATATCTTTGGCGAGATTTTCCGTCGGCTGCCGGAGCTTGGCATGGGCGAGGAGGTTTTCGTCCATACGGCCAGTCAAGTTTATCGTTACGTCGTCACCCAGCAGCGCATCATTGAGCCGACGAAGGTGGAGGTGATGCAGCCTACCTCCAGCCCGGTGCTCACGCTCATTTCTTGTTATCCGTATGGCATTGACACGCATCGCATCGTCGTCATTGCCGAATTAAAACCATGACAGAATAGAGAGAAGAGAAAGAGAGGAGAGAGATTTATGGCAAAAAAGTCACGTCGTGTCAAGCAGGAAGGTCAGAGAATCGCCCTTTCACCGGCCCAGATGGTGCAACCGGGAGTGGGTGAAACGGGCGAGGAGGTCATCGTTAGTGCCCCGGCGGCGCCTGTGGCGCAGACAACGAACTTGCAGGAGGAGTACCGCTACGTCATCGCCGATCTCAAACGGATTGGCGTCATCGCCGTGGCGATGTTGGCGGTGTTGATTGTCTTGGCTTTGTTGTTGACCTGACGCGCGTTATCATTATGTTCTGATACGCAAGACTGCGCGTTCGGCCTCGCGGGATAGGGGAAACGCTCGCACGAGCGTGACCAAGCCCCACGATACTCCCCAATGGAGCACCAGAGCCAACCACAGATTTTGAGTCAGCCAGAGTAGCACGCTGCTGACGGCAGCCAATGCTCCCCGCATCAACTGGGCCGGCGCTTGCCGGGGATCGCCCAGGCTTTTGCGCCAGGCTGGATTGAGCGCCGCCTCCAGTGCTACCAGCGCCAGTCCAGCCCAGACCCCCCAATATGCGCCCAAGGCCAGGATGGGGGCATTGCGGTAAAAGGCCCAATGGATCTCGTGATAAGCAGCCTCGCGCAGCAGCACCCAGCCAGAGACGTTGGTCTTGGTGAGGATACCATCCTTGTGGATGATGGTCAGCGCCCGGCGGTAGGCCCACCATCCCAACATCAGCATTCCCCACGCGCCGAGGCCCAGCGTCACTGCCCATCCCACGTCGTGCACCCAATCGAGCCAGTTGTCGTTGATCCCCGCCCCGCTTAGGTCGAATTGCTGCAAGCCCAGGAATCTCCCCACGACTGCGTCGCGGCCCCATAGCAGCGCGGCGAAGGGCAAACCAACGTAGTAAAGGAGCCGAAGGATCTGGAGTACCCAGGGGGAAAAACGGTAGGCGGCCAATTGAGTGAGGGATTTTCCTACGATACCGAGGCGGGGTTGACGGAAGAACCAAACCAGATTTTTCCAGAGGATGGCCAGGAGCAGCGAGCTTCCGAGCCAGAGCCAGCTTTCGCTCAATGTCAGGGTTGGTTGGGTCACGTTTCTACTCTGTGTCCAGTGGCACGAGCAGTTTGATCTGCGTGCCCCTGTCTGGCGCCGAGGAGATCGTCAGCCGCCCGTCCACTAACTCTGCCCGCTCGTACATATTGATCAGGCCCAAACTGCCGCGCTCGTCGTAGGTCGTCTGCACGGCTTCCACGTCGAACCCCTTGCCGTCATCCTCTACCTCGACGATCAACCGATTATGGTCTTGCAAATAGAGGCGTATCCAGACATTTTCGGCCTGAGCGTGTTTGCGGGCGTTGCCAATGGCTTCTTCGATGATGTAAAAAATCACTCCCTGGGCTTCTTGATCGAGTACCTGATCGACCTTGGGTGTGGCCTCCAGATGAATGGATATTTTTTCTGTCTTGGCCAGCTTGCTGACGTACTGGCCTAGTGCCGCTTGCAATCCTTGCGTTTCGAGGATGAGTGGTCGAAGCGTGAAGAGCATGTGGCGGATCTCTTTCGTCGTGTTGCGCGCCAGTTCCTCGATCTGCGCCAGTTCCTTGAACGCTTGCTGAGGGTCTGAACCATTTTCCAACAGCATCCGCGTGAAATTTACCCGCATGGCGATGGAAGCGATACTTTGTGTGGGGCCGTCGTGCAGGTCGCGGGCCAATTTTTTGCGGGCATCTTCTTCTACCGCTACGATGCGTTCCTTTTCCTCCCTCAAGCTGTGATACAGTTGAGCGTTCTGAAGCGCCACGATGGCCTGATTGCAAATGGCGATGAGCAGATTTTGTAGATCTTCTGTGTAGGCCTCGGGCTGTGAGCTGGCGAAAACTACCGCGCCGAAATTCTCAAACCCGGCCCGCAGCGGCACGGCGATCGCTTGCCGACAACTCTGCATCACGATCAGTCGTCCCAGTTCTGGATCTGCCCCTGGATTGTTGGTGATCACCGTCTCTGCTGTTGCCAACGTCTGAGCGAGAGTGCCGCTCTTGCCCTGGAATGCGACGTTCCGATCACGCGGTGAGAGATGACGCGAAGTCACAATGCGCAGATCGTTGTGGCCAAAGAGCATCACCATGCTCACGTGGTCCGACTCCCGACGACCTAGCTCGTGCATGCCCTCCTCGCCTACCTCAAGTACTGCCTCCAGCACTTTGTTATAGTTCAGCGTGGCGCTGAGGGTGCTGGCCAACTCGAACGTCAACCGGGAATGTTCGCGCGCGGCGCGCAACTTGCGCTGCTCGGCGGCCTTTTCGAGTTGGCGTGTGTGCGCGATGGCTTGTTTTACGCGGTTTCCCACGAGACCGCTGATCAAAGCAGTCAACAACAGAATCAGAGAAGGGACAGCAAACGAGACCAGGTTCGACCACGATATATCCGGCGGAGCGACAAAGTAGCCGGTGATCCCGGAACCTGCGATGACGGCGATGGCGATCAGCAAGCTGCTCACCCACGGAAAGCGCAGCGCCGCTGTGAGAATAGGAAAGAGAGCGAAAAAGAGCAAAGGGCTTTCCAGACCGCCCGACGTCGCGATGAAGCTGATGGCCAGGGCTGTATCAACCAGCAGGGTCAATGTGGGTATGACGCGCGGTAGGGTGCTGTAAGACAGTAGAAACATGATGATGAGGTTGTAGCAGATGGCGATGATCAACAGAGCGGCTTGAGGTAGAAAGGAGAGCGGATCGTCGTAGACGTCGTGATTGATAAAAGCATCCAGGAGACTGACAAAAGCCACGCTTATCAGAAGCAACCAGCGTAGATTGCTGATTAGCCAGTCTGTCTGGAAGTGTCCTTTGGCGCTCTGAGGTGTAGACATACTAACTTTTTAGAGCCATGATATTCGCTGGCCCCCGTCACCGACGGAGCGCAGTCCATCCACACGGGTGGAGAGAGGCGCGTGACTGGTTTCAATACTAAACAAGCCGCGGGTACTGAGGAGGGAAAACCCTCTCGAGGCGGCCGCGGCCTGAAGCTAGCATAGTGGGCGCGAAGGGACTTGAACCCCTGACCTCTACAATGTGAGTGTAGCGCTCTGACCGTCTGAGCTACGCGCCCAACTGTCAAAATTATAACACTGAACACGCTAAACCACAAGTTTGACAGTCGGGTATCTTCGTGGTATCATTCTTCAAATTGAATATCCTGGCAATACTTCTTATCCAGAGAGGCGGAGGGACCGGCCCTGTGAAGCCTCGGCAACCAGTTAGCTACAGGTGGTTAGTGGCTAGTTATGGTGCCAATTCCGGCAGAACGGTGTTTCTGGAAGATGAGAGGCGGCCACGCCGGTCGTGTCCCTCCTGTTTTGCAGGGGGTTTTTGTTGTCAGCGGATCGTAGGAAGCATATTTTTTCAGGAGGTACAAGTGACAAAGCGGAGTATTATGGTCGTAGAAATGGTGGGGCCGTCTGTTGAGAATATCCCGGTCGAGATCGTGGAGCGAAAAGGAATTGGACATCCCGATAGTTTGTGCGATGGTATCGCCGAGCGTATCTCGGTCGAGTATACTCGCTGGTGCCAAGAGAATCTGGGTACGCTCTTGCACCACAATTTCGACAAGGTGCAGTTGGTAGCCGGAGAGGTAGAAGTGGGTTACGGTGGCGGTCGCGTGCTCAAGCCCATCCGTCTCCAGATTGCCGGGCGTGGCACGCCGGCTTTCCGGGGTCAGAAGGTGCCGATGGATGATATCGCTATAAAAGCTGCCAAACAGCATGTGCGCGAGACGATGCGTTACCTGGATCCCGACAAACACATGGTGATCGACAGTTATGCCGGTCGTGGAGCCGAGGAATTGCAGTACGTGGTCGATCACGTGACGGCGAACGACACCAGTTTTGGCGTCAGCCACTGGCCCCGTTCTGGGTTGGAGCACGCGGTCTATGAAACTGCCCAGTACGTCAACTATGAGTTGATCGACCAGTTCCCCGTGGGAGAGGACATCAAGGTGATGGGGTTGCGTCGCAACGGAGAGCTGACGCTCACGGTCGCGCTGCCTTTTATCGCCACAAGCATCGGGGATGCGACGGAGTATGCGGAGGCGAAACGAGCGGCCCAGGCCGCCATCCAGGAGTATGCTTCTCAGCTCGACCATCGGAAGGTGACGGTGATGGTCAACACTGCCGACAATGCCGATGACGATGCGGTTTACCTGACGTTGACGGGTACCTCGGCCGAGATGGGCGACGATGGATCGGTCGGTCGCGGCAACCGGGTCAACGGCGTCATCGCTCCTTTCCGTGCTACCAGCCTGGAGGCGGCCTGCGGCAAGAACCCCATCTCTCACGTGGGCAAGGTATACAACGTGTTGGCGCTGCTGGCCGCGCAGGACATCATTGAGCAGGTGCCTGCCGTTAAGGAGGCTACCGTTTATGTGCTCTCGCAGATCGGCGCTCCGCTGGATCAACCGCTGATGGCCACCGCCCTGGTGCACACGGCGGATGGACGACTCACCTCCAGCATCCAGGCTGACGTACAGAGCTTGCTCGACGAGAAACTGTCCAGCGTGCACGAGACGCGACAGAGTATCCTGAGCCGTAAATTGACGCTGTTCTGAGATGGCCAGGTGCAACGCACTTCTCAAGTGCGTTGCACCTGAAAAACTCATTTGACAGGATCATCGAAATATGGTAGACTTGCCGCTGTTGATTTAATCATAATATCGCCTTTGGAGGAGTAACATTGCTGAATCAATTCGCTTTCATCGGTGTGTTTCTGCTTGTTGCGCTTATCTTTGGCGTCGCCCCGCCGGTCATGGCCTTCTTTATCCGTCCCAAGAAGCCTAATCCCCGCAAATCAGAAGTATACGAGTGTGGTATGCGGACCCACGGTGAAACCTGGGTACAGTTCAAGGCCCAGTATTACGTCTTTGCCATCGCCTTTGTGGTGTTCGACGTCGAAGCTGCGCTTCTGCTGCCGTGGGCGCTGGCCTACCACGCGTTGGGGCTTTACGCTGTGATCGAAGCGATCCTTTTCATCTTGATCCTGCTCGGCGGCCTGCTCTATCTCTGGCGTAAGGGCGCGCTGGAGTGGATGTAGATCGTTTCCCACAGGAGTTAACCATGGAATTCTTCAAGAACCTGTTCGTCAACATTGGATTTTGGTTTCAAGGGTTGCTGGTAGGCGCTGGCCTGCCAGATATCTGGGTGCGCGTGATCACGCTGGTTCTCGGCGCCTTCGTATTGGCCTTTGTCCCACTAGTAGCCATGTTCTTCCTGGGCTGGTATGAGCGCAAGATCGTCGCTCGCATTGCGGACCGGCTTGGGCCAAACAACACCGGCGCTTTCGGCGGTCCGTATGGCATCCTCCAGATCGTCGCCGACGCGATCAAGATTTTCACCAAGGAGGACCTGGTCCCGGACGGCGCCAATCGCGGGGTCTTTAATGCGTCGCCTATGTTGATGCTGGCGGTCGCCGTGGCAGTCTGGGCGGTGATTCCGTTTGGCGAGGGGCTGATCGGCTCTGACCTAAACATTGGCGTTATCTACATCCTTGCCCTCGGTTCGGGGAGCATGATCGCGGTTTTGATGGCCGGCTGGGGGGCGAACAACAAGTACGCGATGTTGGCTGCCTTGCGTAGCATCGCCACCCTGATCAGCTACGAGATTCCCCAGGTGCTTGCCGTGGTAGCGGTGGTTATGGTGGCCGGATCGTTCTCGACGCAGGATATTGTCAAATTCCAGGACGTTCCACTCCTCTTCACCCTGCCCTTGACAGCCTTGCTCTTTTTTGCCGCGGCCCTTTCGGAATTAGGGCGGCGGCCTTTCGATCTGGTCGAGGCCGACTCAGAGATTGTGGCCGGTTACTTGATCGAGTACAGCGGCGTCAAGTTCATCTTGTACTATCTGGCCGAGTTTATGAACCAGTTTATGATGTCCGTTCTTTTTGCCACTCTCTTCCTGGGCGGCTGGCGTGGGCCGTGGGTAGATCAGGCTCCTGTACTTGGCCCGATCTGGCTTGGGATTAAAGCCTTCTTGGTCCTCTTTGTATTCCAGTTGTTCCAGTACACCCTCCCCCGACTACGGATCGACCAGATCCTGGGGTTCTGCTGGAAGTTCCTGACGCCGCTGGCGCTGGTCAATGTCTGCGTGATGGCGCTGGTGGGCAAGCTCGCGCCTTATGACCCGGCGAATCCGTGGGTTTGGGCGGGCATATTCTTGTTGATCAATATCCTGCTAGGAGCGCTGGTCATCTTGGTGCTGGAGGTAGCCGGGCGGTTGGCGCAGCGGCGCAAAGAGGCTGAGCTAACCGTGTCGTTGGAAGAAGAGACTGCACCAGCATGAGAATAGTAGACTGGTACATTCGTAAATTGGTAAACTGGCTGGCGATATCTACCAATTTACCAATATACCGACAACAAATGGAATGAATAATGACTCTTGAACAAATCCTCTTTATTATCTTTGGCGTACTCACCTTGGGCGCAGCACTGATGGTGGTGGTGCGGCGCAACGTGTTTCACGCCGCGTTGTTTCTGATCGTCTCGTTCTTTGGTGTGGCGGGGCTGTACGTGCTGCTGGAGGCGCCTTTCCTGGCCGCCATGCAGTTATTCATCTACATCGGCGGCATCTCGATTCTGATCATCTTTGCCATTATGCTCACACACGACCTTATGGACCCCGAGGAGCCGGGGGCCAACCGTCAGTGGGTGGTGGCGGCGCTGGTGGCGGTGGCTCTCTGCCTCGTGATGGGTTGGATGGCGTTCCACCACAACGTGGGGGCGTCTCCCGGGCCGGTGCCCGAAAATACCATCGTCCTGCTGGGGAATGCCTTGGTGGATCCGGAGGGATTGGTTCTGCCTTTCGAGGTCGCATCCGTCTTGCTCCTGGTCGCCCTCATCGGCGCGGCGACCATCGCGAGGGAGCGTTAGGAGTTAACAAATGGTTCCTTTGGAATGGTATCTCGTTCTGGCGGCGGCGTTGTTCTGCATCGGTACCTACGGTGTCCTGGCGCGGCGCAATGCGGTCGCTGTTTTGATGGGCGTCGAACTGATGCTCAACGCGGTCAACATCAACCTGGTCGCCTTCTGGCGCTACCTGGAGCCGGGGGGGGCGACCGGACAGGCGTTCGCGCTGTTCGTCTACGCCGTCGCCGCAGCCGAGGCGGCGGTGGGGCTGGCGCTCATCATCGCCTTGTGGCGCACCCGTAACACGGTGGTCCTGGAAGACGTCGATCTGCTTCAAGGCTAACATTCGAGGTGTCTGTCTATGGTTAATCTTCTCAATCTTGCTTGGCTTGTACCGCTTTTTCCTTTTCTCGCTTTTCTCGCCGTTCCCATATTTACGCACCGGGACCGCAAGCTGAGCCACTCGGTCGTCATCGGCGGCATCGCTGTGGCCTTTGTGCTGTCGCAGATCGTGTTCTGGGTGGCGGTGACGCACCACAGTGAACTGCCTTTTGAGTCCACAGTCTTTCACTGGCTATCCTCCGGCGTGGAGAGGTTCACCCTCGGCGTCTATATTGACCCGGCCGCCACGATCATGATCTTTATGGTGCCGCTGGTCTGTATGATGATTTTCATCTACAGCGTCGGGTACATGAACTTTGGCACCGACGAAGTGGATCCGCGCTACAGCCGTTTCTTCTGCTACCTCTCGCTCTTTGCCACCGGCATGCTGGGAATGATCGTCTTTAACAACCTGCTTACCTTTTTCATCTTCTGGGAGATCATGGGGACCTGCTCGTACCTGCTGATCGGCTTCTGGTACGAGAAGAAATATCCCGATCCCGACAAGATCACGCCCAAGGGAGCCGGTCTCAAGGCGTTCATCGTCACCAAGATCGGCGACCTGTTCTTTATGCTGGGGCTGGCGCTGCTCTACGCCGAGGTTGGCTCGCTCGCCTACAAGGATATCTTTAATCCCGATACGCTGGAGCACCTGGCGCACACGCCCTTCCTGGGCACGACCATGGCGACCGCCGTCGCGTTTCTGCTCTTTGGTGGGACGATAGGCAAGAGTGCCCAGTTCCCGCTCCACGTCTGGCTGCCCGACGCGATGGAGGGTCCCACCCCGGTCTCGGCTCTCATCCACGCCGCGACGATGGTTTCGGCGGGCGTCTTTTTGGTGGTGCGGATGTTCCCGATCTTGCAGCACATCGATCCGACCGTGTTGGCGTTGGGCGGCGTTCCCTTCGTGGCCCTCATCGGCGCCTTTACCGCCATCTTTTCGTCCATCATGGCGGTCGCGCAGGACGACATCAAGGGCGTGCTGGCCTATTCCACCATCAGCCAGTTGGGCTACATGGTCGCCGCGCTGGGCATCGGGGCCTACGTGGCCGGCGCGTTCCACCTGATCACCCACGCCTTCTTCAAGGCGCTGTTGTTTCTCAGTTCCGGTTCAGTGATCCACGGGGTGGAGCACGGGCATCATCACGCCCACGCCCACGGAGACCATCACGACGAACACGATGGAGAGCACGAGGAAGCGTGGTTCAACCCCAACGATATGATGAACATGGGCGGATTGCTCAAGCGTATGCCGCGCACCGCCGCGACGTTCATCGCTGGCGGTCTGGCGCTTTCCGGCTTTCCGTTGTTTTTCTCCGGCTTTTGGTCGAAGGACGAGATCCTGGCGCAGGCTTACGAGTTATCTCCGGCTGTTTTCTGGACGCTGGCTGTGGCCGCCGCCATCACCGCCTTTTACACCATGCGGCAGATCAGCCTGACCTTCCTCGGCGAGCCGCGCACCGAAGCCGCGAAACATGCCCCGGAGAGTGTGCCCTCGATGACGGTGCCGTTGATCATCCTGGCGATCTTTGCTGTGAGCCTGGGGTGGGTGGGCATCCCGGAGCACTTTCCCGTCATCGGCGGTCTGGTTCCCAACTGGTTCCACCATTTTGTCGGCTCGACGATTGAGGCCGGCGGCCACGGGGCGGAACACGCGATCCGGGTAGCCGGGCACTTGTTCGAAGGCGAGCACACAGCTCACTCGCAGTTGCCTCTGGTCGTGGGGCTTTGCTGTGCGCTGGGCGGGTTGCTCCTGGGTTGGCTCGTCTACGGCTGGAAGCCGATGAAGGCCGGAGAGATGGACCGCGTGGAGGCCGGGATGCGCAAAGTGGGGCTGGGCTGGCTCCACAAGGCCATGCGCAACCGCTTCTACTTTGACGATCTCTACGATCTCCTCTTTGTGAGGACTTCGATCGGGATCGCCAACCTGTTCGACCTGTTCGACTACGGCCAGCCGATCAAGCAGGATGACGGCACGCTCGTCGAGCGGCACGGCGTGATCGACGGGCTGATCAACCTGATCGGGCGCGTGGGGCGGGGTTTGGCCCAGATCAGCGATTGGTTCGATTCCAGGATCGTGGATGGGCTGGTCAACCTGATCGGCAACGCGGGGAAGCTTAGCTCCCAGGGGCTTGACGTGTTTGATCTACAAGTCGTGGATGGCGTGGTCAACGGGGTTGGCAGCGTGGTGCGGGAGGGCGGGAACGCCCTGCGCCCCATCCAAAGCGGCAGAGTGCAGAACTACCTGTTGATGGCCTCGATGACGTTGGTAGGGCTGATCATAGCGTTTTTTGTAATCATATTCCGACTGCCAAAATAGAAGGAAAAGAAAGAAATAGGAGAGCATACTATGTTTCCAATCTTGAGTGTTACCCTTTTTGCCCCCTTGCTGGGCGCTATCCTGATTATGGTCATTCCGCGCGAGGACGAAAAGACGATCCAGCGGGTCGGGATCGCGTTTGCATTCCTGACCATTCTCCTCACGGCTTTTATCTGGGTGGGTGTGACGCAGACGGATCCCGGCGAGATGCAGTTTGGGGAGAAATATCCCTGGATCCCGGCCTTTGACATCAATTACATCCTGGGGGTAGATGGCCTCAGCGCGCCGATGCTATTCTTAACCGCGCTGCTGACGACTCTCTCGTTGTTCTACTCCGCCCACACTATCAAAGATCGGGTCAAGGAATACTTTTTCCTGTTCCTCATGTTGCAGATGGGCATGTTCGGCGTCTTTATGTCGCTCGACCTGATCTTGTTCTACGTCTTTTGGGAGATCGGGCTGGTGCCCATGTTCCTGCTCATTGGCGTGTGGGGCGGAAAGCGGCGATTGTACGCGGCGATCAAATTCTTCCTCTTTACCCTGGTCGGCAGCGTGTTCATGTTGCTGGCCATCATCGGCGTTTACTTCCAGACCGGCACTTTTTCGATCCCAGAGGTCGCCGAGTTTGTTGCGACTCAGCAGCCGTTGTTCGCCGCCGTGCCGGGCATAGCCACCGCGGCGTTCTGGGCATTTTTCATCGCCTTTGCCATCAAGGTGCCCTCTTTCCCCTTCCACACCTGGTTGCCCGACGCCCATACCGAGGCGCCGACGGCAGGCAGCGTCATCCTGGCGGGCATCTTGCTGAAGCTGGGGGCCTACGGGTTGATTCGCATCACACTGCCCTTCTTCCCCGATCAGTTTCATTACTTTTCCACGCAGGTGCCCATCATCCCCATCATGGCGGTTCTGAGTATCGTCTATGGGGCGCTGGTCTGTATGGCCCAGTGGGACCTCAAGCGGCTGATCGCTTACTCGTCGGTGGCGCACATGGGGTACGTCACGTTGGGGTTGGCGGCGGCGGCGGCGGGCGTGGGGATGTTTGGCGAGGATATTTATCTCAACGCGGCGGCGTCAGGGATCAATGGCGCGGCGTTCCAGATGTTTGCGCACGGCATCATCACGGGCGGGCTCTTTTTCCTCGTGGGCATCATCTACGAGCGTGCTCACACCCGCGATTTGAAAGCATTCGGTGGGTTGGGGAGCCAGGTTCCTTACTACTATGGGGTCGTGCTGGTGACAGGCTTTGCCTCGCTGGGGTTGCCGGGGCTGGCCGGGTTCTGGAGCGAGTTCTTTGTCTTCCGGGGTGCGGTGCGCTTTATCCCCGTCGCGGCGTTTATCAGCGTGTTGGGCGTGGTCTTTACCGCGGCCTACATCCTGTGGAAGATCGTACAGTACGTCTTTTTAGGCGAGCTGGATAAAGAAAAGTGGGGCAAGCTGACGGACATGGAGTGGTGGGAAAAGGTGACCATGTGGCCGTTGATAGTGACCATGCTCTTCCTCGGCTTTTATCCCACCCCGCTGCTGGATATGTTCAACGCTGCGACGACGACGTTGTTACAGGCGCTGCGATAGCTGCTGTTGGGTGTTCCAGACATGCTAAGAGGCTCTGATGACGCCGACGGTTCTGAGAGAAGGGCCATACCGTGTGTACTTTTACAGCCATGAACCGAACGAGCCACCGCACGTGCACGTTGATCGAGACGATCAATCAGCCAAGTTCTGGATTGGACCTGTTGCGCTGAGTCGTAACTTTGGTTTCAGAGCCAAGGAATTACGCAGCATAGAACGGATACTGACAGAGCACGAACAAGAGCTTTTGGAGGCATGGTATGCCCATTTCAGATATTAAACCGGGTGAACGTGTCAAAGACGTGCATTTCACAGAAGATACACTGAGTGTGGACCTTATTGATGGACGTACCATCGTGGTTCCGTTGGCGTGGTATCCCAGATTACTTCATGCTACACCAGAACAACGAGCAAATTGGCAAGTATGTGGCGGCGGCTATGGCATTCACTGGCCGGATATTGATGAAGACTTGAGTACGGAAGGCTTGTTGCGGGGCGCTCCCGCTCCGAGGGGGCCGCGAAGAGAACTTGCTCCGCACAGAATTGTCCAAGTTCCTGCGGGAACCGCCTAACATTCTTTATGCATTACGTGTTGCATTTCATGAGGAGGACAGACGTTGGACTTTGGAGATACGACACTCACATTGGGACAGACGATAGGGCTGCTCTCGCCTGAGATACTGCTCCTCTTTGCCGGGCTGCTCATCCTGGGGCTGGACGCGATCTTGCCCCAAGAAGAGGAGAGGGACTGGCTGCCGCAAGTCGCGCTCCTGGGACTGGTCGTCGCCCTGATCGCCACGTTCTCGCTCTGGGGTTGGAATACGCCGGTGCTGGCTGTGCTCTCCTGCGATCCCTTTGCCCTGATGGTCAAGGTGATCGCGCTGGTGGCGATGGGGATCGTAGTCCTATCCTCGGACGTCTACATTCGGGTCAACAGCCGGTACCAGGGCGAGTTTTACGCCATGTTGCTCTTTGCGACCATGACGATCTGCCTGCTGGGCGCGACGACGAATCTGATCATGCTCTTTTTGGCCTTTGACTTTCTCAGCATCATCTCGTACATCCTCACCGGCTACCTGCGAGGCGATAAGAGATCGACAGAGGCGGCGATCAAGTACTTTTTGTACGGCGCGACCATTTCGGCGGTGATGCTCTATGGCATGTCGTGGTTCTACGGATTGACCGGTACCACAGACTTGAGCGGCATCGCGGTGGCCTTGATGGGCAAAGAAGGCGCTTTGCAGCCGGTCGTCCTGCCCGCGTTGGTGATGATGGCGGCGGGGTTTGCCTTCAAGATCGGCGCGGTGCCTTTCCACCAATGGGCGCCGGACGCCTACGAAGGCGCGCCAACCCCTGTCACGGCGTTCCTTTCGGTTTGCCCCAAGGTCGCCGGTTTCGCCGTCATCCTGCGGGTGCTGTTGACTGCGCTGCCGCTCGACCTGAGAATTCTTTCGATGGACTGGCGGACGCTGCTGATGGCGATCTCGGTGCTGACGATGACTTTCGGCAACCTGGTGGCGCTCTGGCAGCAGAACATCAAGCGCCTGCTGGCGTATTCGAGCATCGCGCAGGCCGGTTACATCCTCATCGGCGTGGTGTCCGCCTCTGAGCGAGGGACGACGGCGGTGCTGCTCTACCTGGCCGTCTACGCGCTCACCAATCTGGGAGCTTTTGCCGTCATCATCGCGTTCTCGAACAAGACTGGCTCCGACGACATCGAGGATTACGCTGGGTTGAGTCAGCGAGCGCCGGGACTGGCCCTGATCATGTTCGTCTGCCTGCTCTCGCTGGGAGGCATTCCACCGACCGCCGGCTTTGTCGGCAAGTTGTGGCTCTTTTCCGCGGCCATTGAGAAAGGCCTGATTCAGTTGGCTGCTATCGGCGTGATCAACAGCGTCATCTCGCTGGCCTACTATTGGAAGATCATGCGCGCCATGTACTTTACCCCGGTGCAGACGGAGGAGCGTGTGCCTACGTCGCCCGCGCTGGCGGTTGCATTGGGCGTGGCGGTGGTGGGTGTGTTCGTCGTGGGGCTCTTTCCGGCGCCGCTTCTGGGGTTGCTGCAGACGGCTGCCCAGACTTTTTTCGCGGGATAGGAAAATTGGAGCGACTGATGCCATCGCGCAAGCTGCCCATCAATTGGGCAGACACGATCTGGGTGCTGGTGATGGGCGCTCGGGGCGGTTTAGTGATCGCCCTGCCCGTGCTGGCCGGGTTGGCGCTGGGATTTCTGCTCGATAATCGCTTCGGCACTCTCCCCATTATCAGTTTAGTGCTGACGGCGATTGGAGGAATCATTGGCCCCGTAATGCTCTATCGCTGGGTCGTATTGGCGGTAAAACAACGGCTGGAAGCAGAACAGGACAAGGAGAAGCCTGAATGAATTTGAAAGCCGTCAAGACACCGCGAGGTTGTCTAACGCTCATATTTATCGTGTTGGCGGTCGGTGGCCTGTTTGCGGTGGGAGTGCTGCGACCAGAGGCCAGATTACCTGTGATTTCGCTGGCGGCGGAGGAGATTCCCATTCCCTTCAAGGATCCCGTTCTCCACGTCCCCAATACGCTGCCTTCTACGTGGTTGACCATGCTCATCCTGATCGGGATCGGAGTGGCCTACCGCCGCTCGCTACGAAAGGAAGGCCCACCCTCGCGCTTCCGGGTGGCCGTAGAGGCGGTGGCTGAGGGCATGCTTGGCTTTATGCAAAACGCTGTAGGCAACAAGGCCCGCATCTTTTTCCCCCTGGTAGCGACGTTTTTCCTGTTCATCGCCATCTCCAATTGGTGCGGCATCCTGCCAGGGTTTGGTTCCGTTGGCGTATACGTGGCTCACCATGGCGAGGAAGCAGTGGCCGCCGAGGAGCACGAGGGGCACGGCGAGGAACTGGAACTGGTTCCCTTCTTTCGCTCGGCGAACGCCCATCTCAGCACGACGCTGGCGCTGGCTGTCGTCTCGGTGATCGCTGCTCAGTACTTTGGCTTCAAGATTTTGGGAGCTCCGTATTTGAACAAGTACCTGAACTTTAGAGCGTCGTCTCCCAAGCCCGACCCTGCTACCGCTAAAAAAGGCCTGGAGGGCATCATCTCCAAGTTTGCCCGCGTGGTAGAGATACTGGTCAATGGCATCGTCGGGTTGCTGGAGATCATCTTGGAGATGCTCAAGGTACTTCCCTTCTCCTTCCGTCTCTTTGGCAATATTTTCGCCGGCGAGGTATTGCTTTTTGTGGTCAGTTTCCTGTTCGCCTTTGTCTTTCCCATTATCTTTTTGGGACTGGAGCTTTTCGTTGGCCTCATTCAGGGGCTTATCTTTGCGATGCTTACCCTGGTCTTTTTCTCGATAGCGACCACCAGTCATCACGGTGATGAATCACATACCTGAGAATACATAAAAATTGAGAGAAAACACAAAATAAAAGGAGGTTTTTTCTATGTGGCCTGAAGGTTTAGATGCTGTCACACAAGCAGCTACGGCATTCACCATCATGTTTGGAGTTATCTTTCCTGCCATCTCCATCGGCTGGATTGGCAGCAAAGCGATGGAAGCCATCGGACGCAACCCGGAGGCCAGCGGCGGCATCCTGACCAGCATGATCTTGGTCGCCGCGCTGGCGGAGGCCATCGCCATCTATGCTCTGGTTGTGGCATTGGCGATCAAGTTTGTTGCATAGTTCTATTCACCGATGCTGCAAGTAGAAAGGAGTTCACATTGGATGCATTGGGAAAACTAGGCATCAATGGTCTGTTTTTGCTGTCCCAGGTCGTCAACTTTCTGATCCTGTTTGGCGTGCTGAGTATCTTTCTTTGGAAACCGCTGACGCAACAGTTAGATAAGCGCCAAAAGATGTTGGAGCAGGAGAAGAAAGACGCCGAGGCCCTCGCCAAGGCGCGCGCCAACATCGAGGTGGAACGAGCAAGCGCCCTCGAGAAAGCACGGGGAGAGGCTGAAACGATCATTGCCGAGGCGCGAGGTCAAGCTGGCGCGCTAACCGAGAAAACTGCCCAGGAGGCGCGCCAGGAGGCGGATGCGACATTGGCCGACGCCCGCCAGGCTGCCGAGGAGGAGCGCAACCGCACGCTGGGCGAGATGCGCGGGCAGATCGCGGCTTTGGCTATCGCGGCTGCTCAAAAAGTCGTCGGTGAGACGTTGGACGAGCAGCGGCAGCGCGCTCTGGTCGAGTCTTTCTTCAGCGGCGTACGCGAGGGTCGTGTGGAGGTGTTGCCAGAGAGAGTGGAACGCGCTGAAGGTCCCGTGACCGTCACCAGTGCGTTGCCTCTAACCGATCAACAAAAGAGCGTCGTCCGCCAGGAGCTGACGAGCCGTCTGGGCGAGGGCGTGGACCTGACCTTCCGGGTCGATCCACAGATTTTGGGCGGTTTGGTGATCCGCGTAGGCGATCGGGTGATGGACGGTAGCGCCGCCGGACAACTGGAGCGGCTGCATCAGTCGTTGACCTGAACGATCGTGAGATAACAAGCAGGAATAATAGCCCGCGTTGGTGCGGGCTGTTTCTGGATACCTGTTGAAGCTATAGTTGGCGGCGATGTCTGGCTCACAGACATCGCCGCCGGGTTGTATTACTCAAGTGAATCAGTCGGTGAGCCTTTCGATCTTAAAGACTACTGGCCGGATACCGTCCGTGCAACAGGCGATGATGACGTTGTCTTCTTTCATCCACGGAACAAAGTTTCCATTCTGTCTCAGAGTCAAATAGCATTTGTGAATATCGTTCCAGGCCCAACTGCAAAAATTCTCTGGCTTTTTGCCATCTTCGATGACAAATTCCTGCCCATCGGCAAAGACCTGGCATAGGGATGTATCGGGCTGACAATATTCGTCGGCCAAATCCTGGTAGAACTCTCTCTTTAGGACGGTTATTTTCATTTTGGGCATGCGAAAGACTCCTTTTACTAGATTGCGGGCTTGGTTCCAATTATAGATCGAACGACTGGAAGAGGCAAACGAGATGCGATTGGGATATCTGGTCGAGATTCTACCCTCCGTTCTGAACCAGGTCGCGGGCGATGTTGAGATACACGGCATTGTTGCTGACTCGCGCCACGTGCAGCCAGGCGACCTATTTGTCGCTATTTCTGGCGTCAACGTAGACGGTCACCGCTTCATCGCCGAGGCTCTGGAAAAAGGCGCAGTGGCCGTCGTCGGTGAGCGAGTTCCGCAAGAGTTGCCCGACCTGCCCTGGGGGACCTTTGTCTACGTGCGCGTCCCCGACGCGAGGGAAGCCTGGGCCTGGATGTGCGCCGCCTGGCACGACTTTCCCGCCCGCAAGATGACGGTCGTCGGCGTCACCGGCACCGATGGCAAGACCACCACCGTCAACCTCATCCACGCCATTCTGCGGACCGCCGGTCTCAGCGCCGGGATGATCAGCACGGTGAACGCGCGCATCGGCGAGGAGGAAAGCGACACCGGCCTCCACACCACCACCCCCGACCCGCCCGACGTACAAGCGTACTTGGCCCGCATGGTCGAGGCCGGCGCCACCCACGCCGTTCTGGAGGTCACCTCGCACGGGCTGGCTCAGCATCGCGTGGCCGGTTGCGAGTTCGACGTGGCGGCCGTGACGAACGTCACCCACGAACACCTCGACTTTCATGGCTCGATGGAGGCTTACCGGCAGGCCAAGGCTCGGTTGTTTGCAGGGCTGACCCGTTCCTTCCGCAAGCCGGAGACGCCAAAGGTGGCCGTGCTCAACCGGGACGATGACTCCTTTCGCTGCCTGCGCCGTCTCCCCGCCGATCGGCAGATCGTCTACGGAATGGAAGGGGAGGCCGACGTGACTGCCCGCGACGTTCGCTTTGCCCCCGACGCGACCTATTTTACGCTACACCTGCCAGGGACGGAGGTGCAGATAGATACCCCGTTGGTGGGAGCCTTCAACGTCAGCAACGTGCTGGCGGCGGCCTCGGTGGCGCTGGCGTTGGACGTGGAGCCAGAGGCCATTAACAAAGGAGTGGCCGCCCTGCGAGCCGTTCCGGGCCGGATGGAGCGTATCGACGAGGGACAGGATTTCCTGGCTATCGTGGACTTTGCCCACACCCCCAACGCGCTCCGACGGGCGTTGCAGGCGGCGCGCGCGATGGTTAGCGCGGACGCGGGAGGGCGCGTGATCGTCGTCTTTGGCAGCGCGGGGCTGCGCGACCGGGAGAAGCGCACGCTGATGGGCCACGTCGCTGGCGCGTTGGCCGATCTTGTGATCGTCACCGCCGAGGACCCCCGCACCGAGAACCTGGAGGGGATCATGGCCCAGAGTGTCGCCGCAGCCGCGGCAGAAGGCAAGCGCGAGGGGATAGACCTGTTCCGCGTGCCCGATCGGGGAGAGGCGATCTTATTGGCGTGCCAAAAGGCTCAGCCGGGCGACGTGGACTGCCCGCAGTCCGTCGTTATCGCCTGTGGCAAAGGACATGAGCAGAGCATGTGCTTTGGTACGGTCGAGTATCCCTGGGACGAGCGGGAGGCAATGCGGCGGGCGCTGCGCGGCGAGACGCTGGATACGCTCCCGACAGCGAAATAGTATAGCTGAGGTTGGGGCAGTAATTCCCGATATGACCCGGCTGCCCCCCTCTAACTCCCCCCATTGGGGGGAGAACCGTCCAACTTCCCTCCCGTTGGGGGGGATTGAGGGGGGGGAAGCACCAAAACGGGAATTGCTGAGGTTGGGGGAATTGAACGATGCCATGCGCAGAGACGGCGAGTGGGGAAATTTTCTACACATTGAGCCGGGGACCAGCGGGCGGCCCCGTGTTGGTACTGGTGCATGGAGCCGGGGGCACGCGCCTGCACTGGCCGGGCGAGCTGCGCCGACTGCCTGGTGCCACGGTCTATACGCTCGACCTGCCCGGTCACGGACGTTCAGGCGGTCACGGATGCGACTCCATCGAGGGTTATGCGGAGGCCGTCATTGCTTTTCTCCAAAGGCTTGGAGTTGAACGGGCCGTCATCGTCGGTCACTCGATGGGCGGTGCGATTGCCCAGACCCTGGCGCTCGATTTTGCGGATCCATCTTCAAGCTCAGGACAGGTCGGTGTGGCCGGGTTAGTGTTGATAGCGACGGGGGCGCGGCTGCGCGTGGCTCCGGCCATTTTGGAGGACATTCGCAGCGATTTCGAGCAAGCTGCGCAGCTCATCACGCGCTTCGCCTGGTCGCCAGAGGCTCCTTCCACGCTGGTCGAACAGGGACGAAAGGCGCTTTTGGAAGCCGATCCCGACATAGTCTGGGGTGATTTTGCGGCGTGCAATCGTTTTGATGTGATAGATCGGCTCGGCGAGGTTCGATCACCCACGTTAGTCGTCGCAGGCTCTGCCGATCCACTCACGCCGGTCAAATACGCACGCTTCCTGGCCGAGCGCATTCCTCAGGCGCGTTATGTGAGCGTCGAGGGAGCAGGTCACATGGTGATGTTGGAGCAACCTGGGAAAGTAATGCAAGTAGTACAGGAATTTCTGGTGGGAATCTATTGAATGCTCTACAGTGGACAACTCTCCTATTCGGTCATTCTCACGAACAAGTTTAGGAATTCCTCGTTGTTCTTGGTGCGCCTGAGAACGCGGAGCAATTCTTTCATAGCCTGTTCGGTGCTGTAACCCTGGGCCTGAGAATCCAGGAAACGCTGCCTCATCAACCACACCTTCTCCAGCGTATCCTCATCGATCAGCAGTTCCTCGCGCCGCGTACTGGAACGCTCGATATCGAAAGCGGGAAAGAGGCGCCGTTCTTGCAGCCGACGGCTCAGATGAAGCTCCATGTTGCCTGTGCCTTTGAACTCCTCATAGATCATGTCGTCCATCCGGCTGCCGGTATTGATCAGGCACGTGGCGATGATGGTCAGGCTGCCGCCGTCTTCGATGTTGCGCGCCGCGCCAAAAAAGTGTTTGGGAGGATAGAGCGCTGCCGGGTCAAGCCCGCCGGAAAGCGTGCGTCCGCTGGGCTGCACGACCAGGTTGTAGGCGCGCGAGAGGCGCGTGATGCTGTCGAGTAGAATGACCACATCTTCTCCGGCCTCTACCAGTCGCTTGGCCCGGGCCAACGTAGCTTCTGCCGCTTTGGCGTGGTTCCGCGTGTGCTCGTCAAAGGTCGAACTAATGACCTCGGCGTCTACCGAGCGGGCCATATCGGTCACCTCTTCGGGCCGTTCGCCGATGAGGGCGACCATCAGGATCACTTCAGGGTGACTGGCCGTGATGCCATTGGCGATGTGTTTGAGCACGGTGGTCTTGCCAGCCTTGGGCGGTGATACAATAAGCCCTCGCTGTCCTTTCCCGATCGGTGTGATCATGCTCAATAGGCGCGTCGCTGGAGTATCATACGGGTCCTCCAGCAAGAAGCGTTCCTCGGGAAAGATCGGCGTCAACGATTCGAAAATGGGCCTGCGTTTGGCGGCCTCTGGATCATCATTGTTCACCGCTTCTACGCGCAGGAGGCTGTAATACCTCTCGTTTTCCTTGGGCGGCCGCATCTGCCCGATGACCAGGTCGCCATCGCGCAGCCCAAATCGGCGGATCTGAGACTGCGAGACGTACACATCGTCGGGGCCGGGCTTGTAATGCTCCGGACGCAGGTAGCCTTTGTTTTCGTCCACGATGTCTAGCACCCCGCCGCCAAAGATCATGCCCTCTTGTTCTACCCTGGCGCGCAGCAGTTCGATGATCAGCTCGGTTTTGTTCATTCGGCTGTGGCCGACAATCTCCAGGTCTTTGGCCATGTCGTGCAGTTCGGCCACCGTTTTGGCCTTTAGTTCGTTTATGTCTATGTTTATCTCGTTCACGGGTTGTTTCATTCCTCCTCTTGGCTAGATGGACCGTCGTATTTGGCGATGAACTCGTGCGCTTTTTCAACCAACTTCCGATTGCCGATAAAGAGCGGAGTGCGCTGGTGTAGATCTTGAGGCGGCATATCCAGGATGTTACGGCGCCCGTTCGAAGCGCGCCCGCCGGCCTGTTCGGCGATGAGAGCCAGCGGGTTCGCCTCGTAGATCAAACGCAGTTTGCCGTGGGGTTTCCTGGCGTCGGCAGGGTAGTAGTAGATGCCTCCTGCCAACAGATTGCGGTGAAAATCGGCCACCAGCGAACCGATGTAGCGGCCCGAAAGCGGCTCATCCCGCTCCTCGTGATTCATTCCCCGCAGCCAACGGGTAAATTGCTTTATTCCTTCGCTCCAATACGGCTCGTATCCTTGATTGACGCTGTAATATTTGGGCGTCTCGGGTATGCGAATATTGGGGTGAGAGAGCAGGAACTCGCCCAAGCCAGGATCGAGCGTAAAACCGTGCACGCCCTGCCCGGTCGTGTAGACCATCATGGTACTGGAACCATAGATCACGTAACCGGCCGCGACGATGCGGCGACCCTTCTGAAGACAGTCTTCCAACGTGCCTGGCCCGTTGGTGCTCAGTCGCCGGTAGACGGCAAAGATGGTCCCGATGCTGACGTTCACGTCTATATTGGAAGAACCATCGAGAGGATCAAAGACGAGCACATATTTGCCGGAATCGAACCCTTGTGGAATTTGGATGATGTTTTCTCGTTCCTCGGATGCCATCACCGCCAATCGCCCGGTGAACGAGTTCATGCGGATGATGGTCTCGTCGGCAAAGACGTCTAATTTCATCTGTTGTTCGCCTTGGACATTGACGCTGCCGGCCAGTCCCAGGATCTTTGCCAGACCGGCGCGAGTAGTCTCGCGGGCGATGATTTTGGCCGCCAGGGCGACGTCGTATAACAGATCGGAAAACACTCCGGTCGCTTGAGGATAGGCTCTTTGTTGTTCAATGATGTGGCGTTCGATGGTAATGATCCTGTCGTACATGTTTCTCTCCTTCGAAAACAACTCTGTAGGTTGGATTGGTTATCCGACTCTACGGCGGTTAGCAAAACCGCCCTACATTTTCGTTCTTCGTGGCGCCCCGTGGGGCGTGGAGGTCTCCTGAATCTATAGTGTGGTTTCAGTCGAGATACCACACCCAGCGGGTTCCCCGCATCTCTCGGATAATGTCCGTCGTCGAAAGGATGCCTAGCGGTTTGCCCTGCTCGTTCACTACCAGTAATCGCTGGGTGCGGTTATCGAGCAGTTTCTTGGCTCCATCCTCTACGGTGGCGTTCTCAGGTATGCTGATGACCTCGGAGGTCATTACATCACGCGCTTGAAGGGTGGCCAGGTCTTGTTCGTAGTGAGCGATGATGTCGGTGTGCGATACCAGTCCCTCCGGCGGTTCTCCTTCTTGCTCGGCGACCATGATAGCGTGGATTTCTGTATCTGCCATCACCCGTATCACTTCCTGGAGGGGGGTCTCTGGCTTGCAGAAAATGACTCCCTTGTGGTAGATGTCGCTTATCAGTCGTTCCTTGTTCATCATATGGCTCCTTATTGTTTTGGATGTGTTTCAAATGGGTTGAGTAGTCGCGTTTTCCATAGCGCGCGATATGTAAACCGCGACGACCTCCAACCGAAATGAAATACACTATATTGTTTTATAGTATCTTCTCAATAAACCGGGGGCTTGTTCGTAGTAGGCGCTTCAGCGCCCCTAAAAGCGCACTGAAGTGCGCACTACGAACAGATTCACCCCAAGTTATTGAGAAGATACGTTTTATATCCGATTGGGGTCAGAAGGATCAGTAGGTAGGTGCTCTCTTTATCATATTATCAACCATAATACATAGTAGTAGCCGATCACGGCGGTCCAGAGGATGCTGTCTACCCGATCCAAAGCTCCACCATGTCCGGGAAACAACCGACCGCTGTCCTTTACGCCAGCCTGACGCTTGAGCATCGAGATCGCCAGATCGCCCAGGGGGGCAAAGGTGGCGATCAACAACCCCAGAATCAGGCCGTGCATGCCGCTAACGGCGGTCTCTACGCCGGCAAAGTCGCGCCAAAGTGAGGCCAGTAGGGCGGTCATCAACCCGCCGACGATCACGCCTGCCACGTATCCCTCCCACGTTTTGCCAGAGCTTAACTTGGGTGCCAATTTGCGCCGTCCCCAGGTCGATCCGACGAGATATGCGCCGCTATCGGCGAACGAAATGGCCGGCACGACGGTCAACGTCCACCAGAGACCGTCGGGCTGCATGCCGCGTAGTTTGATCAGGCAAGCTCCACACAGTCCAATGTACAAACCTCCCGTCACCGTCAAGGCCCAATTTGCCACCTTGGAGTTGGGATGGTGAAACAGTTGCCAGGTAAGAGAACCTAGGAGTATCAGCACCAAACCCGGCTGCAACAGATCCACGGTTGGGTACCGAGCATCTAGCAAAAAGAGCCACACCAGTCCAATTCCAAAAGCGAGGACGGGTTGATGGCCTGCCTGATTCGTCAGGCGGCAGAACTCTATCTCGGCCAGTGTCAATAGCAGCGCTACCAGGGTCAGAAAGGGCAGTTCGCCCAGGTAGATGCAGTAGACGACGATCGGGATAAGAATAATAGCAGTAACTAGACGTGTACGTAGCACGGATCAAAAAGTACTTGAGAGTGGTATCCGAAACATCTGTAAAGAGCAGTCGTTGACGTCCATTGTATTACAGGATGCTTCTACCCAGAAACTAGGCCAAAACGGCGCTCGCGCTGGTTGTAATCTTTTAATGCTTTGTAGAGTTCGTCCTTGTCAAAGTCGGGCCATAGGGCAGAGGTTACATAGATCTCGGCATAAGCCCCTTGCCAGATGAGAAAGTTGCTGACACGCATCTCCCCGCTGGTGCGAATGATCAGGTCGGGATCGGGTAATTCAGCCATGTACAGATAGCGACTGACGAGTTGCTCGTCTATTTGTTCAGCAGGCACGCCGTCGGCGATGATGTGACGTATGGCGTCCACCAGTTCGGCCCGCCCACCATAGTTGAAAGCCACGTTGAGGATCAAGCGCCGGTTGTTCTTGGTCAGCTCGATGGCGTCTCGAACCTTTTGCTGTAATTCTGGAGAAATGCGTTCCAGCCGACCGATGTGGCGCAGTTGGACGCCCTCCTGGTGCAGTTTGTGTAATTCCCGGTCGAGCATCATCTCCAGGATAGATAGCAGACCGCGCACTTCTTCCTCCGGACGGCCCCAGTTTTCGGTCGAGAAGGCATAGATGGTCAGAATGGGGATGCCAAACTCGACCGCCGTTCGCAACACGCGTCGTAGCGTCTCTGTCCCGGCCCGGTGCCCGGCCAACCGGGGCAACCCTCGCGCTCGGGCCCAGCGGCCATTGCCATCCATGATGATGCCGACGTGCCGGGGCACGTGCTCTAGGGGGGGATATTTTGGGGCGTCCTGTGATTTAGCGGACATGATGATAGATTGTCCGGGAGGCGTGCGTTAGCTTTCCAAGATCTCCTGCTGTTTGCGGTTGCTGAGTTTGTCCACCTGCTCAGTGTACCGATCGATCAGATCCTGTAGATCGTCTTTGCCGCTGTAGAAAGCGTCTTCGGAGATGAATTTCTCTTTTTCAAATTCGCGCAGATCATCCAGCGCATCGCGGCGGATGTTTCGCAGGGCCACTTTTCCATCCTCGGCGCGCTGGCGAACCATCTTGGCCAATTGTTCCCGTCGCTCTTCCGTCAGACGTGGAATGGGCAAGCGGATGATCCTGCCGTCGTTAGAGGGAGTGAGACCCACGTCAGACTTGAGGATGGCCCGTTCAATGTCTTCCAATGACGATGGATCGTAGGGCCGGACGGCAAGCAGGTTCGGTTCGGGAGCGGATATAACGGCCAACTGATTGAGGGGGGCCGGTGTGCCATAGTATTCCACCATCACCCGTTCTAACAGCGCCGGAGAAGCGCGCCCGGTGCGGATCGTGCGGAGATCGGACTCGAGCGCCTTGATGGCTCCCTGCATACGTTCTTTGGTCTCGTCGAGTAGTTCTTTAATCATAGTCTAAAGATGGTGATGGTTAGCGAGAGATCAATGTGCCGATGGGTTCTCCCAGCACGGCCTGTTCCAGACTGTGAGGTTGCCACATATTGAGCACCATGATGGGTAAATCATTTTCCATACACAGCGAGATCGCCGTGGCGTCCATCACGCCCACCCGCATCTCGAGCGCGTCCATGTAGGCCAGTTGCTCAAAACGCTCGGCATCGGGGTTTTCGTGCGGGTCCTCGGTGTACACGCCATCTACCTTTGTGGCTTTGATCAACAAGTCTGCGTCAATCTCCATAGCTCGAAGCGCCGCGGCGGTGTCGGTGGTGAAGAAGGGGTTGCCCGTGCCTCCCCCGATGATGACGATGCGCCCTTTTTCCAGGTGGCGAATGGCCCGCAGCCGGATGTAAGGTTCGGCGATCGTACGCATTTCGATAGCGGTCTGCACGCGGGTGGTGCTTCCCACCCGTTCGAGCGCGTCGGCCAGGGCGAGGGCGTTCAACACCGTCGCCAGCATTCCCATGTGGTCTGCTGTGGTCCGTTCCATTCCATGCTCGAGGCCGTCTCGACCGCGCCAGATGTTTCCTGCGCCCAGGACGATGGCGATCTCTGTCTCCAGGTTGTGCACGGCCTGGACTTTGGCGGCGACCTCGTCTGCCATGTGTGGGCTGATGCCGAAACCACTCTGGCTGGCCAGTGATTCCCCGCCTAGTTTGAGCAAGACCCGTTTATATTTTGCGACGGCCATATTGAGATTTTGGATCGAGTTACCCTGACTCTTCGCCCAATTCGTAGCGCGCGAAACGGCGCAGCACGATATTTTCGCCGAGTTTGGCGATGGCATCGGTGATCAGATCGTGTATGGTCTTGTCCTCGTCCTTGACGAAGGGCTGCTCCATGATGCTGACCTGCTGGCAGAATTTCTCCATCTGTCCCTCGACGATGCGATCCACGATGTGCTCGGGCTTGCCCTGCTCCAGCGCCTCGGCGCGATGTGCGGCTCGTTCGCGCTCGAGTTCTTCTTCCGGGATGTCTTTGCGGGTGAGATAGCGTGGAGCGGCGAAGGCGATGTGCAGTGCCAATTCGTGGGCCAGATTCTTGAAATCGTCTGTGCCAGCCACAAAGTCCGTCTCGCAGTTCAGTTCCAACAATACGCCGATGCGGTTGCCATACAGGTCGCCGTGGATATAGGCCTCCACACAGCCATTGGTGGCCTCGCGTTCTCCACGTTCGGCGGCTTCGACCAATCCTTTTTCGCGCAGTTCGGCGGCGGCGGCCTCTAAATCGCCGCCGGCATTCTCCAATGCTTTGCGGCAATCCAACACACCTGCGCCAGTTTCCTGCCGCAGTTCTTTGACCATTGAAACCGTGATTTCCAACGTTTGTTCTCCTTGTTCAGTCCGTTTCAGTATCGTCCGTCTCTGCGCTCTCTGTCTCGACAGTCTCGTCGGACTCTTCAATCTCTACAGGAGGCTTCTGGGGTTCTTCTTTTCCCTTGAGCGACAGCTCCTTCAAGCGGGCTAACGTAGCAGCACTGAGATACTTTTCATCTTCTTCCAGGTCGAATTCCTCGATATCGAGCATCTCTTCTTCATAGATCTTTTGCTGCGCGGTCCCTTCTAGCACAGCGTCGGTTATTTTGGCGGTAATCAGTCGGATCGCCCGGATCGCATCGTCGTTGGCCGGGATGACATAGTCAATGGGATCTGGATTGCAGTTCGTATCTGCCATGGCGATGATGGGAATGCCCAATTTGTCGGCTTCTGATACAGCGGTGGCCTCTCGTTGTATGTCCACGACAAAGAGCATGGCCGGGAGATCGCGCATCTCCTTGATGCCCCCCAATCGCTTGTTGAGTTTTTCGATCTCGCGTTGTTTATCCAGCGCCTCCTTTTTCGGCAAGAGGGCAAAGTCGCCTCGTTCGCGGCGGGCTTCCAATCCGTGCAAATAGTCAATGCGTTGCCGGATAGTCTTCCAGTTGGTCAGGGTGCCGCCCAACCAACGCAGGTTGACGTAAGGCATTCCGCAGCGTTCCGCCTCTTGGGCGATGGTGGCCTGGGCCTGACGCTTGGTGCCCACGAAAAGCACGGCTCCTCCGGCAGCGGTGGTGTCTTGAACGAGTTCACAAGCCTCTGTGAGCGCGGCGATGGTTTGCTGCAGATCGATGATGTGCACCCCTTTGCGCTCGGTAAAGATATAGGGCGCCATCTTTGGGTGCCAACGCCGGGTACGATGTCCAAAGTGCACTCCCGTTTCCAGGAGTGCTTTCATGGAAATTACAGCCATAGGGGGAACCTCCTCTAATTGTTTTTATCCTCCGCCTTCGTCATCCCTTGAGAGACCCGGATGGCTGATATCCGGGCACACTCTCGTTAGTCAGAAGGCGTGTGTGTTGATTCAAACTTACTGAATTGTACCATAAACCAAGATTTCGACAAGCTCAATCCAAGGATTTCGACAAAGCTCGACTCGGCGGCTCTATCTGAGAGCTTGTATTCTGGCGTGTCTATTTTTCTTCTTTGGGTGGGTCAAAACGGTAGCCTGCCCGGCGAACTGTGTGTAGGTAGACCGGATCTTTGGTATCCTTTTCGATAGCCTTGCGCACCCAGTGGATGTGGACGTCGAGCGTGCGGGTGTCTTCTGTAAAGTCCGTCTTCCAAACCCGTTTCATCAAATAGCCCCGCGATAAAATCTTGCCTGGGTTGCGCATAAAGATTTCGAGGAGGTGGGCTTGTTGGGGCGTGAGGTGGCTTTCACGGTCATCCCGGAGGACTGAGCGCCGCTTGATGTTAAAGATCAAGTCACCTGCTCGTAACACCTCGCTATCAGGAGCAGGTAGCAGCCACGATACCCGGTTGAGCAGTTTTTGGGCGGAAAAGGGGTATTGTAGATGCGCGCGCGCGCCCGCGTCGTGATTGGCCTCTTTGTCTTCTGCAAAAAGTAGCAGCACCGGAATGTCGACCTCCGAGTCCTGCAAGGTTTTGCAGAAACGACGACAACTAAAGCGAAGTGAGGGGGAATCCAATATGATCACAGCCGGGGAAATCTCGTCTACTTGGGCCAGAGCATCTCTACGAGTGCGGGCTGTGGCGATCTTGTACTCCTCGGTGAGAATGGGAGCCAACTGTTCTGCTTCACGTTTTCTACCTTCGACGAGTAAGATCGTGTACCCGGATGCCACAGACTGGATCCCCTTTTTCGCTTGCGTCGATTTTCGATGCGAGACGATACGTGGGGTAGACCTTCTAGCCTGCTCATGCGGCAGGCCGGAAAGTCCGCCCCACTTTCGCACCGAAAATTATGCCGTTTTCTGAATGAATCGCATTATACTTCATCCCGCCGCTGAGTGCAAATTGAAGAGACTAATATCTCGCCAGCAAGTTGAAGGTCGAATGCTGGCGTCTATGTTTTCTCGATGCAGGCGGTGACGAGGTGGGTAGATTATACTAGCAGGCTGTCGGAGAGGGTTTGTTTTTGGCAGGAAACGTCCCTTCAGGCGCAGTTTTTTGGCCTACATTGAGGCTTCATGCCCCATTTTTGCCTCGAAAACGTCGAGATTTAGGGGCAGCCTTTC
>DAOTUB010000129.1:0-4355 GCA_034437455.1 Anaerolineae bacterium
CCACGTGGCCATCGTAGGTGAGCGTCACGGCGTCGGTACGGTAGACTGTGGGGCGCTTCATACGGGCTTTGACGCTGGGGGCCAAAGCGTGCACATGCTGCATCGTGGGTGATAGCGGCGGCTCGGCTGGCGGCGGTCCCTGGCCGATCTCGTGCAAACGCTGTTGGGCCAGGTAGTAGCCTGGGTCTATTTTTAGCGCGCGCCGCCACCAGGCCAACGCTTCATCTCGTCGCCCCAGCTGCTCGCAAGCTACTCCCAATTGGTGCAATGTAGACTGGCTTCTGGAGTCCTGACGCAAGGCGCGTTCCAGCCAGGAGATGGCTTGCTCCGGTTCATCCAGTTGCAGGTAGGCATGGCCGACGTTGTAAAGCGTTGGCCCATAGTTGGGATCGCGGGCGTGGGCGTCGAGGAAAGCTTCCAGGGCCTCCTGGTTTCGGCCCTGCTCCACGCAGGCAACGCCCAGAGCGAAATGACCTTCGGGACGGTCAGGGTTGGCGGCTATCATGCGTTTGCCTTTTTGCTCTACGAGGTGGAAATCCCCCAGTTCTATATTGTGGCTGACCTGTTCCTGGAGGTGATCCACCAGGTAATCGCCAAGAGGAATTTTGCCGCGTTGGGCGCGACGGAGTTGGCGGATAGTTTGCCGAACTTCACGTTGGCGGGCCTGCCTGCGCCACCGGCGGGCAAAGCTCTCGAAGGCGGCGATGGCCTCCGGGATACGACCGGCACAGGCGTATGTCACCCCTTGGCTGTGCAGTATGTCTGGATCGTCGGGAAAATAACGCTCAACATCATCCAGGGCGGCCAGGGCTTGGTCGTACTGCTCAAGCGCCAGGTAGCAAGCGCCCAGGTTAAAGTAGGCCAACCGGTGGTCCTGGGGCTGGGCCATTTTCAGGAAACGCTGCAAAGACTCGATAGCCTCGTCCCACCGTTCGTCGCCCATGGCTGCCAGGCCATGCAACCAGGGGATTGTAGGATTGGAATCTCGATCAGGTGGCCGAATGGAACGGGGTTTCTGACGATGCTTTCTCATTTCAAACCTCGTTTGAGCTTTTTCATCACTCTGTCCCTGCTTATCTATCATCGACGTTTGGGTCTGCGTCTTTTTGAGCGGGCGGACGATACCTTTCGGGTGCTGGCTATGTGCGGACAGCCAGGCGGATGTCGCATCCGAGCGGCTGACTGAACGGAGACCGGCATAGCTATACCTGGCAACCCTATTCCCTTCCTTGAAAACTCCAGCCGAAACTGCAACGTCTCAGTTCCGTCTTCAAGCGATACCAGTCCCACGCTCATGGATTCCAGCCTCCGCCCACACATCCGGCCATCCCCGCTATCTTCCCCCTCCCATCCACTGCATCAGATTTGCTTTCGCTGGCTCAAGATTGGGCAATCGCCTCGTCTGCCTGATTCGAAGACCTAACTCCTCTCCTAATGGCTGCAACAATCCACACAGTAGTTCCGATTGCACCTTGATCTCTCTCGGCACCAATCCCGTTCTCACTAACAAATGCACTACTGTCACTGGGACTCGCCCGTACATCCCTTCTAGCGTCGGCTCTGGTTCCAATAACTCGTTTCCCAATATCATCCCACTTCCGCTCTCCACCACCAGCAATGCATACGCGCAGGTAGGTCGTTTTCCCCGCTCCCCGATACGCGCGGGGAGCATAAAGAAATCCATCTCCACACTCCTGACTTGGCGACGAACTTTTTTCAGTGCCTCCAGTGCTCCCACGTCCATTGGCATGGATATCATCGTTGGCTCCGGTGGCATTATCTCGACCAGCTCATCTATCCACTCCCCTTCCCGATACACCCGCATCAAATAACTCTCGCCGCCTCCGGACTCGAACAAACTCGCATCTTCCCTCAGCTTTGGCGCCATTTCCTCGACTTGCTCCAATGCACAAGTCAACATCCGCGCCTCATCTCCATCTACATACCACGGGAAATACCCTGGTCGATAACTCCTAAACATCGGCCACGCTTGTCGACCGCGAAACTTGAGCCCCAATCCTTTGATCACCTCTCGATCTTTTTTCGTCAACTCCTCCCGATTTTCATAAGACGCCTGAAGCTGCGGAATCTCAAAGAAATCCTCTGGTGTACTCTCATGACCTCGTTCTTGAAAACTCCAGAACTTGTACAATCCTTTCCAACCTAAATACACTGCTACTGAATAGTGTTCGCCAAGCATTCCCATGACGCTGATAAACCCTTTATCCCCTGTCTTGGGGTCTTCCACCCCAAAAATGTCTGTTTCCGTCATCCACTCCCATGGCGACATCTCTTTCACACGGATTGCAGCTTGATACAATCTTGACCACTTATCTTGAGTTGGAGTGTTTTCCTGCACGTTTCCCTCCCTTTGGTTTCTCTCAGTATTACAAAATTGCTCGATAATTTTACTAGTCGGGTAGCAGGGCGGCGTTGCCGCCGCCCCATCCCCTGGCAAGTTGAGTAGGAGCGGTTGGAAAAGGGCCGAGTACTTCAGTACCTCGCTGGCCGTCTACTCTACTCCCACGCGTGCTTCGGGCGTGGCGGCAGGGTGGGCGACCGCCCCACCGACTATAACTTGGCCGCGCCACTTCTCATAATGCACGAACTCATCCAATGGCCTACGCGGCGTAGGCCTTGCCTTCGATTTTGTATGGCCAACCGGAAGAATCGCCACTGGCCGCACGTTCTTCGGCAACTCCAGCTTTTCTCTTACCATCTCCTCGTCAAACAACCCAACCCAGCACACCCCCAACTCAAGCGCTGTTGCTGTCAGTAGTAGGTTCTGTATTGCCGCAGCGGCATCTTGCAGAACAAACAGTGTCTCCCCACGATCCCGATAGGGCAACTTTCGGTACGGCTTCAGGTCCACACACACGACTATGTTCACGGGTGCCTTCTTCACAAATGTCTGATGCTGTGTACTGTACGATGCCGCCCGATACATCGACTCTATGGCCTCTGGATCCCGGATAACTACAAACCGCCAGGTCTGGCGATTGCCGCCGGAAGGAGCGCGGACTGCCATCTGGAGCAGGGTTTTGATCTCATCGTCGGTGACCTCTTGTTGGGTATAAGATCGTATGCATCTTCTCTGGTTGATGGCCTCAAACAAATCCATAATCTCTCCTTATGTCGTCACTCTCTCAGCATCTGATAGAATTTCAAAGATACTTGGCGCGCGGCTAACATGACGCTCTACTGACACTCACATTTTGTCCTCTACGGAGACGATATTCCGCTTCGTCAGGTCATCCCTCACTTCAAACCCAAACTACACAACCACCACTCCTCATTTGGGTTCGCCAAAATGTATCCCACCACCTGCCTTGGCACCGTCGCCAATGACGCCTATGACACCCTGTCTCGCGCTGCTGGACGCAAGATGATTCTCCCTACATTTCCCTCACTCCTCCACACCCACCTTCCCCTGCGGGTTGAACTGGAGCACACTTTCCTTCACGCTCAGATCCACCAGGTTGGCGTCCATCTCACCGCTGGCCTCAAGCTCCAGGCGCAACTGCACTTCTGCTCCTGACTCGACCAGTGGTTTGACGACGGCCTGATAAAAGTCGTACCACTGCCGCCAGTCCACTGGCGTCTCAATGACCACTCGCCGGTATACGTTGGCTGGTGGGGGAGGCGGAGGAGTTACGATCTCGTCTCCCTCCTCTTCAGTTTCCCGTGGCGGCAGAGGCAGGGAAGAAGAAGGTGCTTCCTTGCCTTCTTCTTCCCTTGAAAGTTGCTCGACCAACATGGGACGCAGCAGCCAGGCCCCCTCGATGATGGCAAATGTGCCAGACGGGAGCGAATCGCGGAAGTGGATGGTGTCAAACTCCTCTCCATCGCCTAGCGCGTAGGCGAACAACCCCCGCTGTACTCCCCAGGCGATGGTCTGTTGCAACGCCTCCGGCCCGGTCAGCATCGGCAGGTAGGGGAAGCGACAGAAATAATCCCACAACGTCGCCACGTTGATGCAGTCCTCCTCGGCCGGCCACAGCCGCCACTGATCGCCTTTGCCCTCACTGACCAGCCGTGGGTCTAGCCGATCCAATAGGCGCTGCTCGTCCATCAGCCGTTTCCAAACACGCTCCGCAATGCTGTGCTCGCCAGGCCGATAGCCGCGGAAGCCGTGCTCCTGCCGCACCCATAACGCTGTTCCTTCGGCATGGCTTTCGCCGTCAGGATCCTGCTCTCCGTTGGCTGCGCCGGAAGGAGCGATGGTCACGGTGTAGGCTCCCCATACCGTCCCTGGCATTCCCTTGCGCGCCTGGTCCAGTTGCGTCCGTAGATCCTCCATCTGTGTCTCTGACAGGCCGCCGCCCTTGTACTGGCGGTAAATGGCCTCCAATGCC
>DAOTUB010000130.1:0-11411 GCA_034437455.1 Anaerolineae bacterium
GTATATATAGGGGTTTGGCATTTCTGTTCAGGATTCAAGTCCTAGACAAGCCTTTCTTTACCCGCATATATACGGGATTGGTATTTTCAAACCGGCATATATAGGGGTGTAAATTTATCCAAAGTCCAATAATTTACCGCTGGAGGACAATTCCATCTCGTTGGTATATGCGCTTTCTGTCTTTACGCACATTGATGAATTCGAAATAGCCTGGCTCTGCGAATTGCGCCGCGTACTCCAACCCGGCGGGATCGCCTATATTACCGTCCATACTGATCGCACCTGGCGTACACTGAATCCACATCATCAGCTTTATCACAACCTGATTAATCGTAAGGATGTCGATATATCTCCAGATTCATTCGCAAAGCCAATGCCTTCAGATAGAATTGTGTTCAAGCGGCCTCCACGCGGCGCAAACGACTCGATTTTGTTTCATTCCACTGAGTATATCTTCGATACCTGGGGGCGGTTCCTTGACGTGGCCGATGTGAGAAAAGGTCCCGACTATCCAGACATCGTTGTCATGAAAAAATCACCCTGAAGACAGCGGCTCTTTCAGGGGAGGAGGAACAGATGGACCGGGTCCATGGAATGTTCTAAAATGGCAAGTTTTCTGCTGGCCGGTGGAACACTTCCCGCAGATGTAGTGTTTCGGGAAGCATTCAGTTCTCCATTTATAACAGCCCTGAGGTCAGTATGGTTCCCTTCAATCGAGGCACATTCCACCGGAAGCGGTTTGGGTTTATAGTAATACTCCTGTTGGCCTTTGCCCTGCGCGTATGGGATCTCGATGCCTGCTCGCTGTGGTTTGACGAGGCCGTGGAATACTGGTCGGCCGACGCCCCGCTTTCGGCGCTTCCCAGGACTGTGTTAATCTCCTATCAGCCTCCGCTCTATACGTATCTTTTGCATCTCTGGCTCCAGTTCGATATAGAGCCGGTGTGGTTGCGGTTTTTATCCGTTGCCTTGAGTATGTTGACCGTTGCCGGAATGATCGCCTGGGCGCGTGGGCTGTTCGGCTTGAGAGGCGCGCTGATCGCAGGCGCCATCACAGCCGTGTCGCCACCCGGAGTCCGATACGCTCAAGAAGTCGGCGAGTACGCCTTGATGATGTGTGCACTGACCTTGACATTGAATGCGCTGGATCACGCTCTCAGAAACCCCCGTTGGAAGTATTGGGGTTTGTGGGGAGTTCTCAGTGTCGCCAGTGTGTACAGTCATTATGGGGCAAGCATCATTGTAGTGTCGCTAGCCGTGCTCTCATTCCTGGAGAATCTCTGGCGCAAGAGGAACCTGGCACTCCTTAGACAATCGGTCGTTGCGGCCACGAGTCTGATCCTGGGTGCGCCATTGCTCGTCTACTTTTTGCCCCAGCAAGCCGCGCGACTGACGACTGGAAGCTTTGTGGCTCCCTCTCTCTCCGTCTCTGAGGCGCAAAGACTTGTTGGCTCGATAGGAGATACGTTTCTATTTCAACTGACATCCTGGCCTGTTTCCTCTCTTCCCCGGTGGCCTGGACAAATAGTGGTCGCTTTGGTATTTGCTCTGTCCTTGCTTGTTCTCGTGAATCCGCTCACCAAAATGCAGAGACGCCCGTTTCTGTGGCTCCTAATTGCCCACCTTTTCTATTTCTTGGCCATTCGGAGCGGTCTATATGGATACGGAAATTTTGGCTCTCGATACGCGCTCATCCTGGCGCCGTTGTTCCTGCTAGCAGTCACTGGCGTTGCTGAACAACTCGTTCGCTGGCGAGTAGGGTTTATTTCCCTCGCACTGCTATCAGTCATTATTGGGCTGGGCGTTTATTCGCTGCCCAACCGAACTGCCTTGCAACTCACGGGAAACGAGCGCTTTCGCCTGGAAGTTCAAGAGGATATGCGCGAGGTAGCCCAGTTCTGGATGGAGCACCGCGACAGTGACCAACCGACGTATGTGTATTACGGCGCAGCGCCCGCCTTCCGTTATTATCTGCGACTATATGGATTGGATACAGGGCCTCTGCCACCGACCTGGTTGTCTGCTTGCTGGAGGCAAGAGACGGCGGAGGCTTGCTCGAAAGACAATATTTTCTACGGTGAGTGGTTCAGGTCGCGCTCCCTCGAAGAGAAACTTGCATCTATTCACGAAACCGTTGGGCGACCTGAGCGCCTTTGGCTGATATTTTCTCACACGTACTCTGAGGAAGATGGCGAGATTATCGAGGGGTTACTTGAGCAGCAATATGTTCTCGCACGCAGCTACGAACGGCTTGGCGCTTCCGCACACCTGCTTGAGCGCCAATTTGAAACCAGCTCAGGAGATGCAATCATTGAAAGTGCATATGCCGCGCACAAGCTCTGCCCTTGAGTCAACGTGGGTAGCGCTGACGGTAGTGCTGACGACCTGGAGCCTGCTCGCTGTCGGGTTAGCGCGGCTAGGTCTCTTTCAGAGGTGGCCCCTCCTGGCAGTCGGTTTGCTTGCTGGCGCGATTGGGTGGGCCTTCTGGCGAATCCTCCCTTCAAACGGTCGCTTCCAGCGTCGAGAAACGCTGTTTCTATTCCTCCTCCTCGCACTCGGCCTCTTGCTTTTCTGCTGGCCGGCGGAGTGTTTTCCGCAGATGGGCGACTCGTCCATCTATCCGAACACAGCCGCGCTGCTCGTCCGCACTGGCGGGCTAACCTATCACTATGATCCCCTGGACGGCTTGACTTTGCAGCAAAAGCAGTTGTTTTACGTGCCTTCTGACAAGCAATTGTCCTACATGGAGATACAATCCTACGAAGGACTTCTCTATGGGGCTTATTACGTGATGGACCCCGAACAAAATACCATCGTCTCCTCGCGCCCTCCGCTGGCTATCGTGTGGACGGGATTGTTTGGAATGCTGGGGGGAGAGCAGGGCATGTTGTACGTCACGCCGATCTTTGGCGCGGCCAGTCTGATCGTGGTCTATTTCACCGGGAAGCGATTGTTTGACACGGGCTCCGGGGCGTTGACCGCGCTGTGGCTCCTGGTGAGTTTCCCTCAATTGTATTTCTCCCGCGCGCCGTTTGCAGAAGTGCTGGGGCAGTTTTTCGTCCTCACTGCGCTCTATGCCTGGATTATCTATTTACAGGAACGCCGCCTGACGTACATTGGGTTAGGCATTGCTGCTCTGACGGCAGGGTTCGCGACCCGGCTCGACGTTTTCCTCGCACTCCCGACGCTATTTCTCTTTCTCGTTCTGCTAGTTATGAGGGGCGATTGGAAAGGGATAATTGTAGGGATGGCGAGCCTGGGAGTTTCGATAGCGTTCACTGTGTGGACAGTCAATCGGCCATATGTGGGCGCTACAAGTGAATTGTTACTGGTCGGACAGTTGCGGTTTCTCCGTCAACTGAGCTTCCCTCTGGCAATTATAGTTGGACTGGGTGGATTGCTGGGTTTCACTCTAGTGGCTTTGCTGGCGCGATACATGCCCCCAGGCCGCCCTCAAAAGATTGCTCGTTGGGGGCTCTCCCTGGGGGTGATCCTGGGGGTCGGCTACGCGCTGCACATCCGGCCGCTGATGCCAGAATACGTGTTAGTGAACGGAGAACCGGTTCCTACGCAAAATGAAGCACTGATGGCCATCGCGTCACGATACACGAGTCCACTCTTCTTCTGGCTGGCAGCGTGTGGGATGGTCGTCGTTTTCTGGCGACGCCCAATCTTGCACGAGCAAGTGCTTGCAGTATTTTTTACTGCTTCTTTTGGAGCGATGTTTTTCTGGAGGTACACGACGGCTCGGGTGTATCCCGTGGCGCTACGGCGACTGTTGCCGGAGGTGCTGCCGGGTTTTTCGCTACTTGGAGCCTCTGCCCTGCGGTGGATAGGCCAGCGCTCTCGATGGCGGTGGATGGCGACAGTTGTGGCAGGGCTGGTTATCGTCTCACTCATGAGTGTTTCGGGACGCTACTGGTTCCACCAGGGAGCTGTGGGGGCATGGGATTCCCTGTCTCAATTGGCCGCTCACCTCCCGCCCGATGCCATAGTTCTATTTGAGCCGCGGCAGGATGGTTCCGTTGTGGGTTGGTTCGCCGCGCCTTTGTGGTCTTTTTACCAACGTGACGCACTGTTATTCAACAACAGTAAGTCTGACAGCAAGACCCTCTACGATGCCCTATGCTTCTGGCAAACTCAAGGCCGCGATATCTACCTGGTTTCCCAGCAAGATCCGTCGAATTGGTGGCCGGGAGAGTTCCAGGGCCGCAAAGAAGGCGAGACAATCTGGAATTCCAGTATCATCGGTCAGTCACAGCGTTTCCCGCCTTTCGTATGGCGCTTTGCTTTCGCGTTTTCCATCTATAGGTTGGAAACGGCCTATTGTGTCTCTCCCTAGGGGAGACGCGATCCCGGTATAAGAATCAAACTGAAGAGCATTTATGGACATCTTGCACGTCGTACATGGCTATTTTCCCGCCCTGGGCGGAAGTGAACGCTTGATACAAGGTATATCCGAGCAACTGGTGACCCGTTACAATGACCGCGTGACAGTCTACACGGCAAACGGCTACAATACTGAGGCGTTCGTCGATCCTTCCCATCCGCTGCTTCCTCCAGGCGAGTTTGACCTGAATGGTGTTCACGTGCGGCGTTTCGCCGTCTTCAACCGCCTGGGAAAGCCGCTCTTTCATCTGCAACGGTTGGCCTATCGGCTGGGGTTGCCCGGAAATCAATATTTGCGCACCTGGTATGGCGGCCCCATACTACCCGGCCTGGGTCGCTGCGTGGAGGCTTTTAGCGGAGATGTAGTTGCCGCGACAGCCTTCCCCTTGCTGCACATGTACACAACATTGAGAGCTTGCCAGCGCACCAACAAACCTATGGTCTTTCACGGAGCGCTGCATCCCCTGAATGATTGGGGATTTGATCGCCCGATGATCTACCAGGCCATTCAGCAGGCCGACGCCTACATTGCCAACTCCAGCTACGAGCGCGATTATCTGTTCGATACTTGGCAGGTACCCTCTGAAAAGATCACGGTGATCGGCGTAGGGATAGAACCGGCCCGCTTCAAACAGGCCGATGGCGCTGACGTTCGCCAACGCTATGGCATTGACGATCATCTTCTGGTAGCTTTCATCGGCCAACAGGGCAGGAACAAGGGAATCGATACCCTGATTCTAGCTATGAAACGAGTCTGGCAGGAGATACCCGAAGCACGACTGCTCATCGCCGGGGCCGCCACTCACTTTACGGCTCACCTCCAGAACCTGATTCGTACCCAGCTATCCCCTGTTGAGCAGGCTCGTCTCACTTACCTGCACAATTTTTCCGAAGATGAGAAACCTGGCCTCTTTGCCGCTTGTGACGTTTTCGCCTACCCGTCTCGCTACGAGTCTTTTGGCATTGCCTTCATCGAAGCCTGGGCCGCCAGTAAACCGGTGGTCGGATGTGAGGCTGGCGCCGTGCCCAGCGTGGTCAGCGATGGGGAGGATGGCATCCTGGTGCCAGTGGACGCTCCTGTCTCTTTGAGTGAGGCCCTGTTACGTCTGTTGAAATCCCCGGACTTGAGGCGCCAGTTAGGCCAGGCCGGACGAGAGAAAGTGTTGCGACGTTATACGTGGGAAATCGTTACGCCACGCTGGCGGGGGGTATATGAGCGCGTGTTGAGTGAGAGAGGTCGCTGACGTGGAGAGAAGACACGTTCCCATCGTAGCCCTCATACCGAACGACGCAGTGGGCGAGCGCATGGCCGGCCCTGGCATTCGCTACTGGGAGTTCGCCCAGGCTTTGGGGCGGCATTTTCGAGTAGAGTTGCTCGTACCTCCTTTCGTATCAATGGATGTTGTTCCTACCGCGAAAAGTCTACCGGCCTCGCTGCACATTTGTACCCAAGCGCGCGAATTGCGTGCTTTGATTGAGGATTGCGACGTCATCATCACGCGGGGAGTGGTTCTAACCGCTTACCCGTTCCTCGCCGAATTGGGCAAGCCATTGGTATTGGATATGTACAATCCCATCTTGTTGGAAGGATTGCAGCGCGAGGCCGAGGCCGATCTACTCAGAAGACTGACCACTCACGAAAACGATCTGGCGGCACTCAGACTTCAACTTCACACAGGCGATTTCTTCATCTGTGCCGACGAGAGACAACGGGATTATTGGTTGGGCATGCTCTCAGCCGTGGGGCGGGTGAATCCCTACAATCACCAACGCGATCCTACCTTCCGCCATCTTATAGATGTGGTCCCCTTCGGTCTGCCGGAAGAGCCACCACAGCATACGTGTGCTGTTCTGAAGGGTGTCTATAAAACCATTTCCGCCGACGATAAAGTAATTTTGTGGGGGGGAGGTATCTGGAACTGGCTTGATGCGCCGACTCTGATCAAAGCTATGCCGCTCATCCTTCGGCAACGGAGTGATGTGAAGCTTTTTTTCATGGGTACCAAGCGGCCCAATCCAGAAATGGCCAAGATGAAGGCGGTAGACCAGGCTATTGCTCTCAGCAAAGAGTTGGAGCTTTATGACCGATATGTTTTCTTCAACGATTGGGTTCTATACGAGGAGCGACAGAATTATTTGCTAGAGGCTGACATTGGAGCCAGCTTGCATCTGGAGCACATCGAAACTCATTTCGCTTTTAGGACACGGTTGCTTGATTATGTATGGGCGGGGTTGCCTGCTCTTGTTACAGGCGGCGACGTGTTGAGCGAGGCCCTGGCTGCTCAAGATTTGGCATATGTGGTTGCACCCGGCGATGTGGATAGTGTGGCTCAGGCGATCCTGTCCATGTTGGGTAATCCCACCTTGCGTGTCGATTGTGCGTCACGTTTTCGGCAAATAGCCGCCCGTTACCGCTGGAAAGTAGTAACCCGACCCCTGGTGGAATTCTGCGCCGCTCCTCACCTGGCTCCAGACAAAGCCTACCTTCGCCAAAGGCCCTTCTCAGTCGAAAAGCCAGGCTCTTGGCGGCGTCTTTTGCTCAAGGGCTGGCGTGCTTTGCAGTTGGGAGGACTATCTGGCTTTCTACGACAAAGCAAAGAATATCTGCATTGGAGAAGGAGTAAATAGCCAGTGTCAGTTTCAATGCATCTGCTCAAGAACGTGCCTATATACCTTATCGAAAGAAGCGAGCATTTCCTCTTGTGAGAAGTCTCGTTGCCCCACCTGATAAGCTGCCTTCTGTGCCGACTCATATTCGTTGGTTAGAGCTTCCACAGCAGCCAAAATGTCAGCCGGAGTGACTTTTTCCACCACTTGACCGCAGCCTTTTTCATTCACATAGTCCGCCATGGGAATGGCGCGACTGACCAGCACTGGCTTTCCGGCTGCCAACGATTCAAGTAGAGAATGGGGATATGACTTGACGATGATCGGAGTTGTAGCCAAGGTGATGCTGGCATGCACTCCTGCCAATACTTTGTTGACATTCACTTTTTCATTCAGTACCGTGACTTGTTTTTCCAGATTCATCTGGCGCACTCGGTGTTCCATTTCATCCGCCAGTATTCCTCTCCATAGGAAGATCAAGCGCAGTTCGGGCGTTTGCTGGGCTGCCAACAGCAGTGCCTCCACTCCTTTGGTACGGAACTGCTTCTCTGTCCAGGGGGCTGAACCGACCATCAATCTGATTTCTGACTGCAATGGCAAAGGGGAGTGTGTAAAGCGGTCTGTATCAATGCCAGGATAGACTAGGAAAGCGTTGCTTATTCCCCATGCTTTGAGACGTTTCAGACAATCTTCATCGGTCACCGTGACAGCGGCCAGCGACGAGAAGAAGGGTACTTTTGGTTGCTGTCTCACTCCACCTGTCAGCGAGTAAATGACAGGACGGTGCAATGCGCGCAGGATTGGGAAAGGAAATGGATCGGGGTTGTACAGATGGTGCAGTTGCAGATTCGCTTCCAAAGCCCGCAAATATCTCAGTCTATGAAACCCGAACATTACTCTTGGTAGGTAGATGGGGGAATGCAGGTTTGGATTGAGGTAAATTAATTCACCGCCAAAATGTCTGCGCAAAGTGTGGATCTCCTGCGAGATAGCTTCGCACTCCGGCATTTTGGGAGGAGGAATGGTGAGGTGATAGAGAATGTTCATCAGGCTATCTCCGAAAAAGCTCGTTCCGTCCTCCGAATCGCCCGCGCAGCCCATCGAAAAGTCCTAACCAGATCGCCCGTGCTGTAGCAGGTTTGCCGCCAAGTTGTACTTTTAAAGACAAGGCAAGGCTATAGAGCGCCCAGAATCCGTAGAACAGAAATTTTTGCCTGGGGTAAAACTTGCGGATGAAAAGGAACCGGTTGCGGATGATGTAATAAGTGTGCAACGTCTCTCGAAGATTGGATGAGCGATTCAGAGCGTGAAAGGCCCGCGCGCGTGTGTCTATGGCGCTGACATAGCCGTATTGCCCGGCGCGCATACACAAGTCAGCGACTTCCATGGTGAAGAAATAGCCTTCATCCAGGAACCCCACGTCGCGAAAGACGTCAGAGCGTCCCAGTAACACTGTTCCTGGCACATACTCAACGATGCGGACAGGATCTCCAGGGGCCAACTTGAGAATGTGCGAGTGATGGTGTCGGACCGGGTCTCTGCCGCCGGCTGCGAGTAACCGATCCTTATCGTCGGCCTCGAAGAGCAACGGTCCGACAAAACCGATCCGCTCATTGGCCTGGAGGGTTTCCAGCAATCTAGTAGTATCTTCTTCCTTGATAAAGGCATCGTTATTTAGCAAGAGAATAGGAATGTCTGAAACCGCTGCGAGCGCCTCGACAATCCCACAATTGTTTCCACCGGCAAAGCCCAGGTTGGTCGTGTTACGGACAAGGCGCACATCAGGGCATTGGTGAGAAATGACCTCAGGGCTGCCGTCGGTAGAACCATTGTCTACGACCCAGATTGTCGGGCGCAGATGTTTCCAGGCAGCGACGTGTTGAGCACAGCGTACAGTATCTGCTGCTGCATTCCAGTTCAAGATGATGACTGCAAGTTCCATTCACGTTCCAGTAAGCTTGTCCAAGGCTTGACTTTGGCATTCTAACATAGTATAGTGATGTGGTCAAAGTTTGTAGGAGGCTTGAAGGAGTGAGTAAGTATGCGTATTTTGCACCTCGTCCATCAATACATGCCGGAGCACGTAGGCGGCACTGAACTTTACACTCGTTGGCTGACTCAAGCACTGAGCCAGCGAGGTCATGAGATTACCATCTTTTATCGGCGCAGTGCTGAGGGCACAGGCCAAGAGCATCGTCTTGAGGAGGAAGTAAATGTATGGGCGGCCTGGAACGGTCTGCAGAGTCCTGCTCGCCGTTTCCTGGCCACCTTTGGAGATTCTTCAATGGAGTGTGCCTTTGAATACGTCTTGGAGGAGACTAATCCCGATCTGGTTCATATCGAGCATTTAATGGGGCTTCCAGTCGCATTGATTCGTTCTATCCAGCGGCGAGGGCTTCCATATATCATCACCTTGTGGGATTTCTGGTGGGTCTGCGCCAATGCCCAATTACTGACCAACTACAGTCAACAGATATGCAATGGCCCGCAGTTGTATTTGAATTGCGCTCGTTGTGCCTTGGAGCGAGCCAATCTTCCTTGGCTTTGGCCGGTCCTGCCGCCAATGGCGGGACTACTGGTCTGGCGTAATCGCTTGTTACGTCGAGTTATGCAGACTGCCGATAGGCTCATCGCTCCTACAGAATTTGTACATCGCTGGTATACCGCGCACAATGCACCGACGAAGAATCTCTTGACGCTCTTGCCTGGACTCGAGTGTACTCCTGTTGTGCCTCGGCAGAGGTCAGATGGGCCGGTGCGTTTTGCTTACATTGGAGGACTTTCCTGGCAGAAGGGGGTTCACGTACTGATTGAGGCTTTCAGCGAGCTCCAGGGAGCATGGGAGCTCTGGATCGCAGGAGACGAGTCCTTTGATCCTGCTTACGTTGCCCGCTTGCACGCACAGGCTACGCCTGGGGTGCGTTTCCTAGGCCGACTGACACGGGAGGAGGTATGGGAAACTCTAGCCCAAGTGGATGTGGTGTTGGTGTCCTCCCTGTGGTACGAAACGTTCTCTTTCATTATCTCCGAAGCCTTTGCTTCTGGTGCGCCGGTAGTTGCCTCCCGACTGGGTCCTTTAGCCAATCGGGTTCGTGACGGCGTGGATGGTTTTCTAGTACCTCCAGGTGATGTGCTCGCTTGGCGAGAAGTGCTGCAACGGCTGGTGGACGAGCGGGATTTGTTGGCTCGAGTTCGAGCAAACGTGCGTTTTCCAATGACGCTGGAAGAGCATGTAGATCAACTAGAGGCCCTTTACCAAACCCTCGGGGCAAAGCCTTAATGGGGAACAGCGATGCTTGCCGTGCTACAAGGGATATGTTATAATCAGCGTAGGCCCCTGTAGCTCAGCTTGGATAGAGCAGGAACCTCCTAAGTTCAAGGTCGCGCGTTCGAATCGCGCCAGGGGCACACATGGGGAAGCGGCTGTTGCTTGGAGCCGCTTCTTTCGCGTGTTGTAACTTTTGGTGTCAAGTTAGAGGGAGAGGAATCGGTGAGTTTATTTCTAGAAGCTTTGTTGATCTTTGGGTTGCGCGTACTGGGCATTACTATCAGTACAATGGCGACGCTGATGACGGTGCAGGGACGTAGACTGTATGCTGTGGTTGCAGGATTCATCAGTGCATTGGTCTATGTCATCGCTATTGGCAAGGTTGTGGCGAACTTGGGTAATACTTGGAACGTCCTTGCCTATTGTGGCGGTTTCGCCGTGGGTACGTTGATTGGAATGACGCTGGAACGACGGTTAGCTCTGGGTTTTGCTGAGGTGCGGGTCATTTCTATCCAAAAAAGTGATGCGCTGGCAGAGGCGTTGCGTCAGGAAGGATTTGGTGTGACGGAATATTATGGATATGGTCGTAAAAACGCCGTGGGTATCGTCGAGGCTATTGTTCCCCGCAAGAGTGTGGAGGTTGTGTTGGGGATTGCCAGAGCCGTGGATGAAAACGCCATCACGACAGTGAAGGAAGCTCGCGCGGTGCAACACGGTTATTGGAAGTCGAATGTGCGTAGGTGAGTGGGGGGGCGTCTGACATTTCTCCATTGGCCCATAGTGCGCTACCCGTTGGATTTATCCGGTAGAGGGTGAATGTCGGTTTTTCTCGGGTATGACATGTTGCACGTGCAACGTTTTGTCTTATCTCCCATTCGCTTGACTGTGCTCTTGGGTCAGCGACGAAGGCTTGTTTGACCCGGCTCACACGCACAATGGAGAAAGCTTGGATGATTGACATCAAGAGACTCACGAAGCGATTCAAAAAATTGGTGGCGGTGGATACTGTCTCTTTTACCTTAACTCCTGCACATTAACAACCTCATACGCCGAGTAACGCGCAAGCGACTTCGGGGTTCTGCCTCGTCTGGAAGAGATCGTAGAGCCACTCCACCAACGCACGCACGACTTCTCGTTTGACGGCACG